>NC_015578.1:936892-1249189 GCF_000214375.1 Treponema primitia ZAS-2
GCAGTATACGATCCGCCCCGGCTGGCTTGTATCCCTCAAGCAGCCCCGAACTGAGGGCCTTTTCCGCCATATTCTGATCCAGCCCCAGAATGATATCCGCTCCGGCGTCCTTTCCTTCCAGGAGCAGCCGGGAGAGGACTGCCCCGGCGTCTCCGTGGTTTACCCAGCGTATCGCAATTCCGGTTTCATCCTCAAATAGTTGGGATAGCTCCGGTCCGGGTCCCCACTCTGAGTTGAAGGAATCGTAAGTCCAGATAACCAGTTCCTTTGTTCCGTTACCCTCCGCTTTATTCCGGCTGCAGTCTGAAAAAAACAGAGAAACGGAAAGTGCTAACCCCAGGACCGCAAAAAGCGTCTTGGGACCGATGGATAAAACTTTTTTTCCACCCATGATGTTACCCCTTTGGGACTTTAGTCCCGCCTGTCGGGGAGTATTACTGATCGGACCGCATTGTTTACAAACCCCGGGAGAACCCCGGTATGTTTATATAACCGTAGCCTGTCTGCATGATTTGTTCATCATGGCAAAGGGCTGCGGCTGTGTTCCCTACGCCGGCATTATCCGGATCAGGTTCAGCGGGTATGATCTCAGGCATTCCGTCGGATAAACAGGCCCCCAAAGGCCGGTGTTTCCGTAACGGTCAACCACCCCAGTACAGATAAGATTTCTACAATATAGAGTATAGGGATTAGGCGGGAAAATGTCAATGCAATGCTGCTTAGAGAATCGCTGCGGCGCCCTGGTTGATGAGATTCGCCTGGTATCCCGCGCCGAAACCATTGTCAATGTTTACCACCGAGATCCCCGGTGCGCAGGAGGTGATCATGCCCAGGAGCGCCGAGAGGCCCCCGAAAGAGGCGCCGTAGCCTACGCTGGTGGGGACCGCGATAACCGGCACGGAAATCTGCCCTGCCAGCACACCAGCTAGTGCTCCCTCCATACCCGCCACAGCCACCACTACCCGGGCCTTGCGTATATCAGGGAGACGGCGAAACAGGCGGTGTATCCCCGCAATGCCCACATCGTTGATCAGTTCTACTTTGCTGCCCAGGAATTCTGCGGACAGGGCGGCCTCTTTGGCGATGGGGAGGTCCGAGGTCCCTGCGGCTACCACCGCAATCAGGCCTTGCAAGTCGGTCTTGGGGCGGACCCTGCCCACCATGAGGATCCGGGAAATGGCGTCGTATTCGGTTTCGGGGAAACGGCTGAGTACCCGGTCCGCCAGGGCTTGGTCCGCCTTAGTACCCAGTACCGGGATGCCCTGCTCGCGCATCTTTACTATGATGGCCTCTGCCTGGTCCGTAGTTTTTCCTGAACAGAACACTACCTCGGGGTAACCGGTCCGCTTGTCCCGGTAGGTATCAATGACCGCGAAGCCCAGGGAGTCTTCGGTCCCGGAACTTTCAGGGTCTTTATTTTCCGGCAAATCCATCTTTGATGATCCTCTCAGCTTCTTCCAGTGATATATTCCGTTCCCGGGCCAGAGCGGCACGGTCTTCAAATTCTACCTTTGAGCGCAGCTTTTCTGCGCCGTAAAAAACTGTTTTTCGCCGGGCGTTTCCCAGGTCCGGGCCAAGCTGGTCCTCTTCCCGGCGGAGGGAAAGCCGTCTGACCGGGGTTTCCCGGAACCCGATGGTGGTGGATTTACGGAACAGGGTTTCCCTGAGAGGGTTGAGCTTTTCCGGGCCGGTCAAAACCGAAACAATGGTCCCGGGCCGGGACTTTTTCATCACGCAGGGGGTGAAGGTTACATCCAGTGCACCGGCAGCAAAGAGGCTCTCCATGAGGAAGCCCAGGGCTTCGCCGCTCATGTCGTCGATGTTAGCCTCCATGAGGGTCAGTTCCTCGGTTTTCCAGGGCGCCGCCTCCGCATTTTGCAACGCAGTAATGGTGTTTTTGCCGGGATCCTCTTCCCTCAGGGAAATTCTGAGCAGGTTGGGCCGTTCCATTTTTCGGGTACCGATGCCGTAGCCGGTTTTGATTTCCCGGAAACTCCGGACATCCGTAAATTCATCCACCATGGAAGCCAGGATTGCCGCCCCGGTGGGGGTGGTCATTTCCTTATTGAAGCCCCCGGTTTTGACGGGCATTCCCCGGGTAAGGATCACCGTGGCCGGGGCGGGTACCGGCAAAATCCCGTGGGCGCAGCGTACCGTGCCGCCCCCCAGTTCGACTTCCCCGCAGGTAACCCGGTCCGGCTTGATCAGGTCCAGGCATATTGCCGCGCCTACAATATCTATTATCGAATCCAGGGCGCCAACTTCGTGGAAGCTTACTTCTTCCACTGAGCGCCCATGTACCTGGGCTTCCGCTTCGGCAATACGGGTAAAAATGTCCAGGGCCCGCTTCTTTGCCCCTTCGCTCAGTGCGGAGCCCTGAATGATGGCCCGGATATCCTTCCAGGTCCTGCCGTGGCTGTGCTGGCCGCCCCCCCCATGGGTATGTTCCTGTGTAGGGTGAGGTACGTTAGTATGTGTATCGTCATGGGTATGCGAATGCGCGTCATTGTGAGTATGGTGATGGGTACCGTCATGTGTATGGGACTGTGCATCGCCATGTGTATGGGGTTGTGCACCGTCATGTGTATGGGAAGGTGCATCATCTTGGACAAGGGGCGTTTCATCCCCAAGATCAACCACCGCATGGGTTCCGGAGATGCCTCCCCGCTGGTCCCGTTCAAAACGGAGTTCCCAGCCCTCAATGCCGAGCTTGCCCAGCTCTGTACGGAGCGCTTCTGGGTCGACCCCCAGGTCCATAAAGGCCCCCAGGGTCATATCCCCGGAAATACCGGCTGAACAGTCAAAATGAAGGGTTTTCAAGGGTACTCCTTATGCCTGTACCTGGGCTATGGCCCGGTTCAGGTTTCCCATGACATAGCCCTCCAATTCTAGGGAAACATAGAGAAAACCGTAAGATTTAAGGTCCCGGGAAATGCTGTCCAGGAGTTTTTCGTCAAAGAAACGGCGCCGTTCCTCCGGAGCCACCTCGATCCGGGCAGTATCCCCGTGGGACCGTACCCGAAACTGGCGGAATCCTGCTTCTTGCAGGCGTACTTCAGCCTTTTCTACCCGCGAAAGCTTGTCCCGGTCTATCCGCTCGCCGTAGGGGATCCGGGAGGCCAGACAGGCAAAGGCGGGCTTATCCCAGGTGGGCAGATCAAAACGCTTGGACAGGTCCCGGATTTCCTGCTTTCTGAGCCCCGCTTCCCGCAGGGGGCTGAAAATCTGAAGCTCCGACAGGGCCTTAAGCCCCGGCCGGTAATCCCCCAGATCATCCAGATTTGATCCGTCAAGAACCGTGTTGATCCCCCGCTTTTTCGCTTCCTGGAGGATATTGCCGAATTCTATCTTCTTGCAATAGTAGCAGCGCTCCTTAGGGTTCGCCGCCACCTCCTCATCGATCTCAGATTCTTCTATTAGTATATGTTCAATCCCGACCTTTCCGGCCACCAATGTCGCCCCGTCGATTTCGCTCTTAGGAAGCATAGGGGATACCACAGTGATAGCGATTGCCCGCTTTCCCAGGGCTGCGGTTGCTGCGTGGCAGAGGAAGGAACTGTCCACCCCGCCTGAAAAGGCCACCGCCACGGCGCCTTTTGCGGCGATCATGGATAGGAGATCCGCGTATTTTTCATCCAGGGTTTTTTGAGATTCGGCCATAGTAATGCTCATGTATTGGTAATAGCATTTTTATGGGATACCGTCAATGAAAACTGTCCGTGTATAGCAATTCAGTTTATGATAGCTGTGTGGGGTAGTGACCGGGCGGGGTGGGGATTTCCCCCCTCCCCCTAACCTGTAGAATCCGCCTCCGTCAGCCCGCTACGCGGTCTGCTACGGCGGGGAATTCCAGAAAGAACCCACTTGCGTGGGGGAGGGGGGAGAGGGGAAATCCCCACCCCGCCCTGCCTTTATCCTCATATAGGTACCTAAAAGCGGTTGCTATGCACAATCGCATGGAATGCCTGTTTTTCCAATGTTGACTTAAGGCGCCGTGGTTGGAGGGATTGTCCGCCTGTCGCCTTTAGCCCAAGAGGTTGTTAAACACAATGGACAGAAGGCCTGTTTTCTCAATATTGACCCAAGGCTCCGGGAGGGGCGGGGATACCTCTGGGGGCGTCTATGGAATTCCCCGCCGTAGCAGACCCGCGTAGCGGGGCTGACGGAGGCGGACTCAACATGTTAGCCCCCGGAGGTATCCCCGCCCCTCCCGGAGAATAGAGCCACCTATTGGTTAAACAGGTTTCTTAATAGTCGCCGCATACACCGAATTCAGTAACCCCAAAAAAGCCGAAATGGTAAAAAGCACCTCGATACCCGTAACTTTCCAGATCCAGCCCCCCATAAGGGCGATAAAGATGCTGATCACGTGGTTTACGGATATCCCCGTGGAAAGGGTGGCGGTGACTTCCTCCTGGCTGGAAGCGATATCCTGCACATAGACATTGGTTGCCATGCTGGCCAGGGAGATGATGGCGTCCAACACGTAGTTTGCGCAGACCACCATAAAGGCGATATCCCGGGGGAAGATCCGGTGGGCAAAACCGTAGAAGAAACAAACCACCACCAGGATCAGGGTGTCGCTGACCATGATGATTTTATACCCTACCTTATCGATAAGTTTTCCGATCAGGGGGTTAAAGACGATGCCGAAGGCGGCGCTTACCGCCATGAGCAGGGAGATTACCGAGGCATCGGCGCCGTACTGGAGGATCAGCACATAGGGGGCAAAGGTGAGGAAGACCTGCTTCCGGGCGCCATAAAAGACCTCCAGCATATAGAACTTGGAGAATTTTTTGGCAAAGTAGAAACGCCGGCGCTGTACCTTTTCGGTGGATTCTTCCATGGGCAGCACAACCACCAGGGCGGCGGCCATAATGGCAAAGGATAGGGCAAAGACTACCCTGAAAAAGAGGCTATCGTTCCGGCTGTACCCCAGCTTGGCGAAGATGAAAAACAGGGCCGATACCAGGATGAACCCGGTGATCCTGCCTGCCTGATCCATGGCGCCGGTCACCCCCAGGGCCCTGCCCCCGGTTTCTTTTTTTGCCAGGTGCATTGATACGGTGCTCCGCAGGGGCAGGACAATGTGCTCCCCCATGCTGAAGAGGACCATGACAATTATCACCTGGACCTTTCCGGTTCCCACCAGGAGGAAGCTCCCCAGCCCGACAGTCAGGAATATAACCCCGATCTTGAACACCCGGTTTTCCGAAAGCCGGTACATCAGGGCAAAGATCAGTACCACCAAAAGCCCGGGGATTTCCCGGAAAAATTCCACCACCCCCCGTTCAAAGCTGGTAATGTGGACCAGTTCCGCCAGGTAATTATCCTGTATACCCCGGTACAAGCCATAGGCAATACCATATAACAGGATAACCGAAAGAAACCGGGTGTATTTAACCCCGGGACGATAAATATCTTTGAAGGATAGTTTCATTATTTTGAACCTTTTGTTGCAATTTTTTCTGCCTGGCCCATCTTTTCTTTGAGTATTTCTACGGCCTTCTCCACCATCTTCCCCAGGGGCATTGGATCAAAGCCTGCCAGGGTAAAATGATCCTGCTGGATGGGGATCAGTATCCGTTCCCCCGGAGCGGCGAGCACCGCCTGGGCCATGGCGGGGCTTATCTCCCCCATGAGGCTGTTTGCCAGCACTATCCCGATAGGGCCCAGGATGAACTCCCCCATGCCCACGGAAACCTTCACCGCATTTTCTCCGGTGGCCCCCCGGTGCGCCCCGGCCTTTACCATCCGTTCCGTGGCGGTGGAATTGGTTCCCAGGGCTACGATATCCCACTGCCCGGGCCAGTCCCGGTCAATGAGCTCCCGTATCTTACCGATGAGCTGCACCCCGATGCCGCCTCCCATGCCGTCTACAATGACAATGATGCGCTTCATGCTATTTTTGCGTTCCATAGACACCGTAATGGACCCGCCGGGGATCAAAACGGTCCGCCCCGTCCGCCTTTTTGGCGGGATACCCCAGGGGGATCACCGAAAAGGGCAGCACCGTAGGCGGAAACTTGAAACGATCCGCAAAGGCGCGGACCCGGTCCTTGTCCGGGTACCAGCCCAGCCATACCCCGCCCAGCCCTTCTTCGACAATTTGGAGGAGTATGTTCTCCGTAACCGCCGAAAGGTCCTGGACCCACCAGGTATCCTCGGGGTTTTCAACGCCCCCCAGGTCCAGGTTGACGCAAACCCCGATGATCGCAGCGGCGGAGGCGGCCATCTTGGCGTAGGGGCTCATCCCGGCAATAGCCTGCCGATCCGCTTCCCCGGTAATGACGATAAACTCCCAGGGCCGCCGGTTATGGGCCGAGGGGGCCTCCATTCCAGCTCTGAGTATACGCTCTATCTTGTCATCTTCCACCGGCTTAGGAAGAAAACTCCGTACCGACCGGCGCTGAAAAATTGAGGACATGGTTACCCCCTTGTGGTTATACTATTTAAGCATAAAGAAGGGAATTTCTCTAGTCCCGCCTTTCGTTTACTTGACAGTTTTTATCCTTTCAGCTACCCTTTCCCAATGAACCGGATTTTCGCGGCCCTGGGCCATCACCACCATCATGGATACTCTTTGCCCCCGGAATCCGGCGGCTTCGCAAGGTAGCTTGCGGAGACGTTTTAAGCGGTATTTTGACCGTGGATTCTCCGGAGTCCACGGTTTTTTTTTGGAGAAACGAATGGAAAAACTGAGGATACTGATCCCTAAGGGACGGATTTTTGACAATGTGGCGCGGCTCTTTTCCGAGGCGGGGTTTCCCATATCCCTGGCGGACCGGACTTACCGGCCGATTATCGGCGCGGACTGGCTGGATGCCAAGATCATGAAGCCCCAGAATGTGGGTGAACTGCTGGAACTGGGGAGCCATGATGCGGGGTTTACGGGCATCGACTGGATCAGGGAAAGCGGCGCCGATGTGGTGGAGCTGTTGGACCTGGGTATGGACAAGGTCCGCATTGTGGCGGCGGCGCCTGCCGGCATGGATGAGGGGGCGCTCAGAGCAAAGAAGCTGGTGGCGGCCACGGAATACGTGAACCTTGCCGGGGAATGGCTCAAACAGCAGGGCTACCAATACCGCATACTCCGTACCTATGGCGCTACCGAGGTTTTTCCCCCCGACGATGCGGACATGATCATCGACAATACTTCCTCGGGGCAAACCCTGAAGGATAACGGCCTGCGTATCGTTGCGGTGATCCTGGAATCCTCCACCCGCTTTGTGGCGTCCAGGGCGGCCATGGCTGACCCGGAGAAACGGCGGCGTATTGAGGAACTGGCCATGCTCTTTAAGGCGGTCCTGGACGGCCGGGACCGGGTGATGCTGGAAATGAACATCCCCAAGGACCGGTTTGCAGAAATTGTAGCCGGGCTTCCGGCCATGAAAAGCCCCACGGTTGCGCCCCTTTATGGGGACGAGGGCTATGCGGTGAAGATCGCGGTGAAGAAGCACGAGGTCCCGGATCTCATCCCCCGTTTAAAGAAACTCGGCGCAGGGGATATTGTGGAGTACGATTTGCGGAAGGTGGTTCCTTGATAATGAGGAATTAGGAAGTAGTAATTAGGGGGCGGATATGGCGAGGATTGCTGAGATAACGAGGAAAACTAACGAGACGGATATTACCATAAAGTTGAACCTGGACGGGACCGGGGGGGCGCGGCTGAATTATCCTATAGGGTTTATGGGTCATATGCTCAATACTTTTGCGCGGCACGGGCTTTTTGATCTGGAGGTCCGGGCTACGGGGGACCTGGAGGTGGATCAGCATCATCTGGTGGAGGACACAGGGATAGTGTTGGGCCAATGCTTCGCAAAAGCCCTGGGGGAGAAACGGGGGATACGGCGTGTGGGGAGCTGCCTCTACCCCATGGATGAAACCTTGGCCCGGGCTGCGGTGGATATTTCCGGGCGGCCCTTCCTGGTTTTTGATGCCCAGCTTTCCGGCATCCCCTTGGTGTCCGCGCCCTTGGGAGGCGGGGAGGGGACCGCCACCTTTCAGACTGATACTGTAGAAGATTTCTGGCAGGGATTCAGCATTGCTGCGGGTTTCACCCTGCACCTGGATATACTTCGGGGCAGAAGCGATCACCACAAGATAGAAGCGCTGTTCAAAGCGGCAGCCCGGGCTTTCCGGGAGGCTGTGGAAATTGATCCCCGTTCAGCGGACAGTATTCCGTCCACAAAAGGGGTGCTGGTATGACCGGGAGGGCAGTATGATTGGGGTGATTGATTACGGCGCAGGAAACCTGGGTTCGGTGATGAATGCCCTGAAGCGGATGGGCTGCGAGGCCGAATTTGTCCGGGGCCCCGAGGAGCTGTCCGGCGGGTCCGGGGCTAAAGCGCCTTACGAAAAGGTGCTCTTCCCCGGGGACGGCCACTTTGCTACCGCCATGGCTTCCCTGAAAAAATCCGGTTATGCTGCGGCGCTCCAGGAATGGATTCAGGCGGACAAGCCTTTCCTGGGCATCTGTATCGGCCTTCAGCTCCTGTTCGATAGTTCTGAGGAAGCGCCGCCTGTGGACGGCAAACCTGTGCGCGGCCTGGGCGTAATCCCCGGCACCGTAAAACGCTTCCCGGGCCGCAAGGTCCCCCAAATCGGCTGGAACCAGACCCAGGCCAGGCCCGCATCAAAACTGTTTCGGGGCTTGCCGGAAAATTCATTTTTTTACTATATACATTCGTATTATGTGGACCCGGTGGATGAATCGGCAGCCGCCGCCTGGGCCGAATACTACCTGCGCTACTGCTCTGTGGTGGAGCGGGGTGCTTTGGCAGCGGTTCAGTTTCACCCGGAAAAGTCCGGGGCTCTGGGGCTGCAGGTTTTGGAGAACTGGGCGCGGTAGAAGAACTGTGCCGAAGAGGAGGACGATATGCAAGCCAAGCGAATAATTCCCTGCCTGGACGTGGACGACGGCCGGGTGGTAAAGGGCGTCAAGTTCAAGGGCATACAGGACGCCGGGGACCCGGTGGAACTGGCCCGGCGTTACAACGATGATGGCGCCGACGAGCTGACCTTTCTGGACATCGGCGCTTCCTATAAAAGCCGGGCTACCCTGCTGGATGTTGTTCGCCAGGTAGCAGCAGAAGTGTTCATCCCCCTCTGCGTAGGCGGCGGTATACGGACCGTAGAAGATATGCGGGAAGCCATGAACGCCGGGGCCGATAAGGTTTCTGTTTGCACATCGGCTTTGCAGAACCCCGCCCTGCTCACCGAAATGGCCCGGGCTTATGGAAGTCAATGCGTGGTGCTGTCTATCGACGCCAAGCGGGTAGAGCATTCCGGAAGTGAAAAACCGAAATGGAATGCCTATTCCCACGGCGGGCGGGAGGACACGGGCATTGATGCGGTGGAGTGGGCCATAAAGGCAGTGGAGCTGGGGGCGGGGGAAATACTCCTCAATTCCATTGACGCGGATGGCACAGGGGCGGGCTATAATTTGGAACTGACCCGGGCCATCCTGGCGGCGGTTCCGGTTCCGGTGATAGCCTCAGGGGGCGCGGGTACCTTGGACCAGATAGCCAATGTGCTTCTGCCTCCGGGGGAGCAGGGTGGCGATCAATGGGGTAATGCCGACGCTGCCCTGGTAGCATCACTGTTACACTTTGGAAAAACTACGATACCGGAGATCAAGAAATACGCAGAATCAAAAGGAGTGTGTGTCAGATGGTAATCGCTTCAATAGATGTGCAAGACGGCAGGGTTGTTCAGCTTAAGCAGGGGGCGGAGCTGGTTTTGCACAGGGATAATGCGGCGGAACTGGCTGAAGAATTTGACCGCTATGGGGAAGTGGCGGTTATCGATTTGGACGCCGCCATGGGAAAGGGTAGTAACCTTGAAATGATAAAACTCCTGCTTCGCAAAGCGGAATGCCGGGTGGGCGGGGGAATCAGAAATACTGAGCAGGCAAAGGAACTGGTGAGCCTGGGGGCCCGGAAGATTATCCTTGGGTCATCGGTATTCAGAAACCCTGACAAGAAGGGCGCGGGAATAGCCGGGGGCGAATTTGCCGTTAACGTTCCTTTTTTGGAGGCCATGGTTAAAAAAATTGGAAAGGAACGGATCATCGTCGCCGTGGACGCCAAAAGCTTTGCCGAAAGGGGCGGTGAGAAAAACTACGGGATAGTGGTGGATGGCTGGAAGACCCCAACCGGCCTTGACCTTATCGAAACGGCAAAGACGGTGGAGCCCTATGCCTCGGAACTCCTCTTTACCTGTGTTGACCGGGAAGGCACCATGACCGGCATCGACCTGGAACCGGTAAAAAAACTACGCGAGGCGGTTTCCTGCGGCATCACCGCCGCCGGAGGGGTCTCTACCCTGGAAGAAATAGAATCACTGGCTGCCCTGGATTGCGATGTCCAGCTCGGTATGGCCCTGTACACCGGTAAGATCAGCCTAGCGGATGCCTTCACCGCTTCACTTAACTGGAAGAAAGGTACTCCGGCTTTGCCCGTGATCGCCCAGTCTCCGGACGGCCAGGTTCTGATGACCGGCTTTGCGGACAAAGAGGCGGTGGCGGAAACTTTTAAGCGGGGCAATCTCTGTTTCCACAGCCGCAGCCGGGACAAACTCTGGATGAAGGGCGAAAGTTCTGGGAACACACTAAGCCTGCGCCGCCTCAGGGCTGACTGTGACAGGGATGCTATTCTGGCGATAGTGGAGCCTGCCGGGCCGGTCTGCCATACCGGGGATTGGTCCTGTTTCGGGACTAACCGCCGCTATACCTGGGAATACCTCCAGTCGGTCATTGCTGAACGGTTCCGCAACCCCACTCCCGGCTCCTATACGGCGACCCTGGACGACGAACTGGTCCGGGAAAAGGTGATGGAAGAGGCCGAAGAGGTCTGTACTGCCAAGACCCACGATGAAATTGTCTGGGAATCGGCGGACCTGCTCTACTTCACCACCGCCCTTATCACCCGCTCCGGGGTAAACGTAGGGGAAGTGCTGGATGAATTGGACCGGAGGCACAAAAAGTGAGCTCATACTGGAATCAACGCACACAAAAACTGTCCCCATATATACCCGGCGAACAGCCCCGGGACGGGGAATTTATCAAACTCAATACCAACGAGAATCCCTACCCGCCATCGCCTAAGGTTATTGAGGCGATTAAGGCTGCTGCTGCGGACACCATGCGGCTTTACCCGGACCCGGTTTGCGGGGAACTGCGAGAGGCTATTGCAGGCCGCTACGGGGTTACGCCGGAACAGGTCTTTGTAGGGAACGGGTCAGATGAGGTTTTGGCCTTTGCCTTTGGCGCGTTTTTTGACCAGGATATACTATTTCCGGATATCACCTACAGTTTTTATCCGGTTTATGCTGGTTTGTGGGATATCAGTTTCCGCAGCATTCCTGTTAGCGATGATTTTTCTATCAATTACAAAGATTACCTGATTCCTAACGGTGGGATTATCTTTCCAAACCCCAATGCGCCTACCGGCAGGTCCCTGCCCCTGGAGGATATATTTGCCATTGCCAGTTACCAGGAAAAACTGGGTAAGGTACTGATAGTTGACGAAGCTTATGCAGCTTTTGCCGCCGGGAGAGTGTCTGCGGTTTCCTCAGGCGGACGGCACAACCTGCTCACGGTGCATACCCTTTCTAAGGCGTTTTCCCTGGCGGGGCTCCGGGTGGGATTTGCCATCGGCAGTGAGGAACTTATTGAAGGGCTTAACCGGGTAAAGGACAGTTTTAATTCCTATACCCTGGACAGGCTGGCCCAGGCCGGCGCTGCTGCCGCTATCAGGGACTCAGACTATTATGAGGGGATAACAGCAAAAGTAATTGCCACCCGAGAACGTGTTGTCGCCACTCTGATAGCTCAGGGTTTCACCGTAATTCCCTCGGAGGCAAACTTTCTCTTTATCCAGGCCCCGGGCAAACCGGGCCCCGAATTTTTAGTCGCCCTCCGTGAGCGGGGGATTTTGGTGCGTCATTTCAACAAACCCCGGATCGCAGATTACCTGCGGGTAAGCATCGGTACCGATGAGGAAATGGATGCGTTCCTTGCGGCTTGCGGGGAAATCGGGAAATAATGGGGAGTGAGGAATCAGGGGTGACAAATGAGGAGCGAAGGGTGAGAATATTAGTGAGCGCCGATTTTGACAGCTACTGGGAGGGGCTTTCTGTTCCCGTTACTGATGAAGGGGTGTCCGCTGCGGTTAGGGAAGTTATCGCCGGGGTGCGGAAAGACGGTGATGCGGCGGTGCGCAGTTATGCTGCCCGATTTGACCGGAGTTCCCCGGAAACTCTGGAAGTGCCCATGTCCGCCCTTAAGGCTGCCTGGGAAAATCTCAGGGCCGAGGAGCCGGAATTGGCGGCGGCACTGGAACTGGCAGCGGGACATATAAGACGTTTTGCGGAAAAGCAGAAAGCTCAGTTCGGGGACTTTGAGTATGAAATGAGCCCCGGGCTTTTTACAGGCCAGCGGGTTATCCCGGTTCAGCGGGCTGCCATCTATGTGCCCTCGGGGCGCTTTCCCCTGATCTCCACGGTCCTCATGGGGGCCATCCCCGCAGTCGTAGCCGGAGTCCCGGAAGTTATGGCAGTATCGGCGCCCCTGGAAGACGGCCTCCCGGATCGGCGCATCCTGGCCGCCGCATACATCGCCGGACTTCATCGGGTCTTCGCTATCGGCGGCGCCCAGGCCATAGCGGCCCTGGCCCTGGGTACCAAAACTGTTCCTCGCGTAGACATCATCGCCGGTCCGGGCAACAAGTATGTGGCCGCCGCCAAGCGCCTCCTCTTCGGCGAAGTGGGCATAGACTTTGTGGCAGGCCCCACTGACGTGCTTATCATCGCTGACGATACCGCCGATGTCCCGCGAACCGGCGTCTCCGGCGCAAGCAGTGCCATTGCTGTTACCGATGCTGCGGATCTTGCCGCCGCAGATATGCTGGCCCAGGCGGAACACGATCCTGATGCCCGCGCCCGGGTTTTGGTCCCCAACAGGGATTTTGCTGACCGGGTCGCCGTTGCTTTGGAAAAGCGCCTGGCGGTTTTGCCCACTGCGGAAACTGCCCGGGCATCCTTGGACGCCGGGGGGCTCATCATCGTTTATGAAACAAAAGACGAGGCCTTGCGCATTGCCAATACCATTGCTCCTGAGCACCTGGAACTCCAGGTTGCCAATCCGGAAAGCTGGGTACCTGCACTGAAAAACTACGGCAGCCTCTTCATCGGGGATATGGCAGCGGAGGTGTTGGGGGATTATTCCGCAGGGATCAACCACACACTTCCCACCTCCGGGAGCGCCCGCTTTTCAGGCGGCCTTTCGGTGCGGCATTTCCTCAAAACCGTCACCACCCTTCGTTGTGAAAAAGGTTCCGGCTTTGAGGAAGCTCGCTTGGCTGCGGAATGCATAGCTCAGGCGGAGGGCCTGATCGCCCACCGGGAAAGCGCCGCAGCCAGGAGTAAGCCATTGACCCCTGGTTCTATCGAAAACCACCGCAGCCGGGAAGGGGGCGCCCTGGTGTACCCAGTCTATTCCCGCCGATCCCGGGGCCTGTCTGTGGGAATCAACCTCTTCCCTGATGAAAAAATCTGTACTTTTGACTGCCCCTACTGCGAGGTTTTTCCGTTTAAGACAGACATTAGTTTTTCTGTCCCCCTGATGGAGCAGACTTTGCGGGAGGTTCTTTCTCAGGCCCATTCCCAATCAATAGAAGTGAAGGATATTTGTTTTTCCGGCAATGGGGAGCCTACGATCTCTCCCCATTTTCCCGCTGCTCTGGAAGCGGCGCTCCGCATTCGGGATGAACTTGTTCCCTGGGCTGCCCTGGTGGTGATCACCAACGCCACAGGATTACTGAACGATCGGATCTTTGAATTATTGCGTTCTGCCGCTGCCGGAAAGGCCGCTCTCAGGATCTGGCTGAAACTGGACGCAGGGACCGAAGCCTGGTACTCCCGGATGGACCAATCTTCAGTCCCCTTCGACAGTCTCCGCGCCCGGATACGGGAGTTCGCCGCCCTGGCCCCCTTTACCGTGCAGACCATGATCTGCGCCATAGACGGCGCCCCGCCATCGGCTGAGGAGGCCACAGCCTGGGAGCGCCTGGTTCTGGACCTTGCCGGGGGCGGTAAGATCCGCTCGGTGCAGATTTACGGCAAAGCCCGCCCAAGCCCTGGCGACCCCCAGGCTTCCCAACTGCCGCTATCCTTCCTTGAAGAACGGGCCGCGTCCCTCAGAACCGCCCTGGGCGGGTCCGGAAGGGACGCCATACCGGTGGAGGTTTTTCCCTGATAATGCCCAAACCTAAGCCTGTAAAGACCAATGCCCAGCGGCTCCTTGACGCCGCGGGAATCCAATACACCATTGCGGAATACCAGGTGGATGAAGGGGACCTTTCCGGGGTCCATGCGGCGGAACTCTTGGGCATACCCGCGGAGCGGGTCTTTAAGACCCTGGTCTTACAGGGGGCAAGCGGCGCTTATATTGTGTGCTGCATCCCCGTGGCGGAGGAATTGGACCTGAAAAAGCTGGCCCGTCTGGCGGGTGAAAAAAAAGCCGACCTTATCCCCCAGGGAGAACTCCTTTCCATTACCGGGTACATCCGGGGCGGCTGCTCTCCCATAGGCATGAAAAAGCAATTCCCAACTTATATTGATGAAACTGCGGAACTTTTTGAAACCATCGCGGTCAGCGCCGGGGCTCGGGGCTGCCAACTCATCCTGGCCCCGGGGGATCTTATCCGCTATAGTGCCGGAAGCTTAGCGGATTTAAGCTTCCGGCCCGGACCTGGATGATATCCCCCTGCCTGTAAGGGGGATTCCCCATTCGGACAGAGTTTAGTATTTTGTCATGTATCGATTCCGATTTTCCACAAAAAGTTGTAACATTTTTTCCCCATACTTCACCGGTGAAAAATGCGCCTTTATTTAATTCATTATATTACAATGAATTACATCTTGATAAAAAAAATCATAAAAATCCCTAAAAGCTTAAAAAAAAGGATAAAATCTTGACATAACAAAATACTTAAGGCTATACTGTAAACAAACGATAAAGGGACCACAGGTGATCGTAGATTACCTTCTCTTATCATATATAGGAGGATTTGACTAATTATGAAGAAAACGTTAGTTGTTTTATTGATCCTTGCGGTCGCAGGGAGTCTTTTTGCTCAGGAATTAAAATTGAGCGGGGATGTAAGTACCGGCTTCGAGTCAAGCTGGACTGAATATTCCAGTAGCAAAGCCTTGGAAGGCACAAATAAGAAGAAGGTCACCGATGAAAACGCAAGATTTTATAGCTATGCCGCCGACAATGACAGCGCCGCGTTGCGGGCTCGGCTCACCGGGGTTTATACCAATGGAAATGTCAGTGCCTATTTCCGCCTGAGGACCAAAGAAGCTGCTGGCTCTGAGACCACCCCTGAGCTGGCATATTTCTATGCTAAGGCAAAGGCCTTTAATATCCTTGAGCTTTCCGCCGGTAATATCAACAATACTGCCTGGAACACCGGAGGCGAAAATGACGCCGATGTAGGTGAAGGCGTTGGCGTCCTGGCACAGCTTATCCCTATTAGCGGCCTTAACGTTGGTGCTGGTATTTATATGCCTAAAGCAGCTTACAGAGATCAGCTTGCCTATTCCAACTTTACCTACGGTATCGCTTATACGGCGCCGAAGCTTGTTAAGGTAGCCCTCAGCGGCCGTACCGCAGGGCAGGAATTTGATCGGCTTGATGCAGGTGTATCAGTTTTAGCTATCAATAACCTTGGGTTTATCGTGGAAGCCTTAAGTCATAACATTAATGCGGAGACCCCTGCTTGGCAGATTGACCAAGTGATTTCTTATAATATCGGTAAGCTTGATTTTGGTATTACGGTGTGTGAATTCCTCGGTAACTATGCTGACCCCGACATAGATTATTTCACACCCCTTGGTTTCGACGAACCCTATGTTAATACTTTGTATGATGGCCTCGCTGATGATGGGGATTATAAATTAGGGTATAAATTCAACCCCTGGGTCTCCTATAATCTTGGTATAGTTGTTCCCAAGCTTTCAGTGGTCCTTGGCGGCGGTGGCATCAATAAGGAAACTGGCCGTGTTCCCGGGGATGTGAACTTCTTTACCTATAGCATAAACCCCAGTGTGCTCCTCCAGGTAGCTCCTACTGCTTCTGTTGAGTTTGGTTTTGATTATACCAATGCAAACTATGAATACGCTTGGAAATCCATTGGAACAACCACTATTGAGCATCCCGATGTTACGGTTGGTAAGACCTCCTTTACTGTAGACTTCCGGTATACCTTCTAATCCTTGTAATACCTGAATAAAAAAACCGGCCCATGTGGGCCGGTTTTTTTTCCTCTTACCTGGTAGCTAATCTCATCCAAACAAAGCTTTTATCGCAGATTTTAAATCCCCCACTGCATTCAGCCCCCCGGTTTCCCCGCTTTCCTGACGGTCTATGGGGCCCAGGAACTGTTCGAAGCCCAGGCTTCGGGCCGTTTTGATCCGCCCCGGGAGGCGCCTGACCGGACGTATCTCGCCGGCCAGAGACAATTCCCCGGCTATGGCAGCGTCTGAGGGGAGGGGAAGCCCGGTTCGGGCGGAGTAGAGGGCCATGGCCAGGGCCAGTTCTACCCCGACCTCGGCGATCCGAATGCCCCCGGCCACATTGACGTACAGGTCGTGGTCCGAAAGCCGCAGATTCAGGTGCTTTTCCAGGGTGGCTGCCACCCTGGAGACCCGGGCAGAGTCGATGCGGTCGGAAAACACCCGGCTCATGGCGCCCTTGGCGGGTACTGCCAGGGCCTGAATCTCCACCAGCAGGGTCCGGGAACCCTCCAGTACCGCAGCGGTGACCGTACCCGGGGGCAGTCCCCCCTCACGCTGTACCAGGAAGAGCAGGGAGGGGTCCGCCACCGGGGAAAGCCCCCGTTCACCCATGACAAAAATGCCGATTTCGTCCACCGAGCCGAAGCGGTTCTTGGTCGCCCTGAGAAAGCGGCTGTCCCCTTCATTTGAGGCGGCCCCTTCAAAATACAATACCGTGTCTACCATGTGTTCCAGAGTTTTGGGCCCTGAGATCAGCCCTTCCTTGGTCACATGGGCCACCAGAAACAGGGCGGCGTCATGCTCTTTGACCCAGGAGATGAGTTCCCAGGAACAGTACTTCATCTGGTTTACCGTGCCCGGTGCGGGGCCAGCTTCGTCGCTGTGCAGGGTCTGGGCGGAATCCACCATGATGATCACCGGTTTAACCGCCTCCAGGATGGTTTCGATTTCCGAAAGCCTCCCGGTGCAGCAGATTTCGATATTGTCCCCTTTTAAACCCAGGCGGTCCGCCCGCATACGCACCTGCCCGGCGGATTCTTCCCCGGAAACATAGAGGACTCGGCCCCGGGTTTCAGCAGATGCCGCAGCCTGGAGCAGCAGTGTAGACTTCCCAATCCCCGGTTCGCCCCCCACCAGGATGGCGGATCGTTTCATAATGCCCCCGCCCAGGACTCGGTCCAGTTCTCCGATACCACTGCCGATACGGGTCCCCTCCTGGGGATCCACCGACGACAGGGGGTAAGACTGGGGCGGCGCCGAGCGTCCCGGAGAACGGCTTCCCCCCTGGCCTGAGCTTACGGGTGTTTCAATAAGGGTATTCCACTCCCCGCATTCAGGACAGCGGCCCAGCCACTTGGGTTCCTCGTGGCCGCAGCCGGTACATTTGAAGATGAAGGCTTTCTGCTTTTTCATAGCTGGGTTAGTATAGCAAGAAATTCCCAGTTTAACCAATAGCGGCTCTTCTCTCCAGGAGGGGCGTGGGCGATCCTAGGGGCTAACATGTTGAGTCCGCCTCCGTCAGCCCGCTATGCGGTCTGCTACGGCGGGGAATTCCATAGACGCCCCCAGGATCACCCCCGCCCCTCCTGGAGACATGGGTCAACATTGAAGGAAAAGGTATTCCGTACCATTGGGTATAGCCATCATTTGAAAGAATATTTTACAGTTATCCGCAGTAAAATTGTGCTATACAAACGGTAGGGGGTGCCGTAGACCACGGCTACACATAACGGTATGCAATACATGGGGGCTTTGGTTCAACATTGGGGAAACAGGTATTCCGTAGGTTGGGTGCAGCCTACCGATTTAAGGCATCCCTTATAGTTACCTACAGCAATGTTTTTTAAGGTAGGTGTATGGGAATAGAGGCAGGGGCGGGAGGGCAATACCTCCGCCCCCCGTCTCTGGAATTCCTCCCCGGAGCAGACCCGCAGGGGCTGACGGAGGGGAATTCTACAGGTTAGGGGGGTGGGGGTATTGCCCTCCCGCCCCGGTCACTAACCCAATACAGTCATCATAAACAGAATAGCTGTGAGAGAACGAGCTATTGACCCGCCGATACGCTCAGAGTATACCTGCTATCTTCCAGGGGGTCCTTATCAAGTGGGGTGATCCTGAGATAGTAAGTTCCCGGGCTGAGGGTGACCTTAAGATAAGCATCCCAGAACCCTCCTGAATCGTCGTCTTCGGTGATCTTCACCCCATCGGCATCCATCAGTTCAAGAAAGGTGTCCAGATAATTGTCCGCAGCGGTGGTGTGGATTTCGTAGGTTCCCTGGCGGGTAATTTGCAGCCGGACCCAATCCTCGTCAAAGGCATCAAGGAAGTTTCGCTCTTGGGAGGTGCCGATCTGTATATCCTTGGCCCGTGCCATGGTATCGTCGTTTTCATATTGATCGGCCTTAACCGGGTCCCGGAATTCGCAATGGAGGGAGTACCGGCCCAGGGCGCCCTGGTAGGTGCTGACCATGATGTAGACCGTTCCCGGCGCCAGAATATCAACAACAATTTTGGCATTTCCCTGGTCTCCGGAATCATCATCCTGGGCTATACGATCTTCCCAGTCATCGTAGACTGAAAGAAGGGTGTCCATGGTTCCTTCGGTGTAAATTGTAAGACGGCCCCTGCCGGGAATCGGGAGGCTGTACCAGTCGATGTCCTCGGGATAGGTGAAATAACCCGTTATGGCGGACCCCATGGTAATCGGCGTTGCTTCGTCCTTGGTGTTGTTCGGTTCCGTGGTATCTATCAGCAGGGTTTCCACCACATACCGGAAGCGGTAGGGGCCGGAGGCATTTTCCGTGGCTCCAGCCAGCCTGACCCCGGCTACCTTGATGGTATAGCTGATCCCGGGTTCGACAAAATATTCGATCCTAGCATTCTGATTATTCCCAACATCGTCATTTTCTTTTAGTAAGGTATCACCCCTGTAGAGTTCCATAACCGTATCGGTATTCCCGTCGGTTTCCGCTACCAGGAGCCCCTCAAAAGTGGGGGTAAGGCTAAACCAGTCTTCATCATTTGTATGGAGGGTCCTTTCGAGCCACCTAAGGGGCTCGACTGGGACGGGCTTGTGTTTGCTGTCCGGTTCATAAAGATCCGGCGCTATCTCATTTTCTTCCCCAAGCTCGCTCCCGGGCTCTACCTGGGGAGTTCCTGCACAGTTCTGTAATAATAGCAAAAACAGTAAAGCAGTATATAATCCCATCCTTTTGAGCATGGTTTTCTCCATTTTTATCAAGGGCAAATTTCAGGACGGAATAAGGCGTCACTGTCGGATCTGTTCTTACAGATTATCGGCGAATTTTACTATATTATTGATAATTGCATGGTTTAACCGGGCTATTCTTCTTCGGCAATAACCGTAACCGGGGTGCTGTCCGCCCCGCCGATGAAAAAGGGCAGGGCAAATACCCGTTTTAAGGCGTTTTTATCCACAAGCCCCAGGTTTACGTCCTCAATGGGGCAAATAAAATGGCCCTTCTCACCCAGTAGTATGCGGTGGGCTTCATTGCCCGCCTCCTGATCCCGGTAGGAGGCGATGGAAACAAAATCTATGGCCAAGGCTTTGAGGCTCTCAAAGGCTGTTACCAGGTATTCGGCGCAGTCTGGGGTGATACAGGGCCCCTCGGCCCCATAGCGAGCCGGGTCCCTGTCCCGGTATTTTGAAAAGCCGGTCCGTAGCATCAAGAGGTCTGCCCGGGCCAGGGCATTTTCATGGGGGCGCAGGTCGGCGGCCCCGATTTTTTCATGTTCCGACTTGGGTATGTCCAGGAGCAGGGGTCGCTCATAGATGAAGTAATCCAGGGGAAGATCGGCAATCTTTGCCCCGCCGCTTATATAGTGGTTGGGCCCGTCAATATGGGTGCCGCTGTGGTTGTGAAAGTGAACCATGCAGGTGTTTGCCGCGTTTCCTTTGGCAAGGCTGGAGAATTCTTCCAGGGCCAGGGCCGGGTTCCCGGGCCAGCCGGGGGAGTCGCCGCTGAGAGTATATGAAAGCAGTTTAAACATATTAAACCAGCAAGCGGTTCAGCCGCTTTACAAAATCCGCAGGGTCCTTGATCTTGACCCCTTCCACTAACAGGGCCTGATCCAGAAGTACCCCGGACACATCGGCGATGCGCCCTTCGTCCTCGGTATCTTTCAGGGCGACTACGATGGGGTGGTCGCCGTTTACTTCCAGGATGGGCTTAATCTCCGGCATCTCGGCCTGGCCCATGGCCTTGAGCATCTGGGCCATCTGCATGGTGGGGTCGTTTTCGTCCGCTACGATACAGGAGGGGGAATCGTGGAGACGGCGGGAAAGTTTTACGTCCTTTACCCGGTCCCCCAGGGCCTTCTTGATCTTTTCGATCACCGGCTTGATTTCCTTTTCAGCGGCCTTGTCCTTCTTTTCGCCCAGCTCCTCGTCCGCCCCGGCCCGGTTCACCGCCTTGATATCCCAGTCCTTGTACTTGCCCACCGAAGGGATGACGATGTCGTCGATCTCGTCGTCCATGATCAGGACTTCGATCTCCTTGGCCCGGTATGCTTCCAGCAGCGGGGATGCCTTGAGGGTTTTTTCGTCCCCCCCGGTAATATAGTAGATGTTCTTTTGGTCCGCCTTCATCCGGGAGGCGTAGTCTGCCAGGCTGGTCCAGCCTTCGGTGGTGGTGCTCTTGTAACGGACCAGTTCCAGGATCGCCTCGCGGTTGGCGTAGTCCTGGTAGAGCCCTTCCTTCAGGGGTCGGTTGAATTGGGAAATAAAGGTTTCCCACTTTTCTTTATTGTTATCCGAAAGGGTTTTGAATTCACCTAGTAGTTTTTTTACCGAACCGTTTTTAATGTTCAGGAGCACTTTGTTCTGCTGGAGTATCTCCCGGCTTACGTTCAGGGGGAGGTCCTCGGAATCGATAACACCCCGGACAAAGCGCAGCCAGGTGGGCATGAGCTCCTTGTCGTCGTCGGTGATAAAGACCCGCTTTACATAGAGCTTGACCCCGGGTTTGTAGTCTGCATTGTACATATCAAAGGGGGCTTTTTGGGGAATGTAGAACAGGGTGGAGTATTCCAGGGTCCCTTCAGCTTTTGTGTGAACATAGAACAGGGGTTCCTCGGTGTCGTGGCCCAGGGTTTTGTAAAATTCGTTGTAGTCCTCTTCCTTGAGCTCCGACTTGGACCGCCGCCAGATGGCGGTTCCGGAATTGATCCGGTCGGTCTTGGTTTTGGAGCCCTTTTCTTTGCCCTTGTCATCGTATTCTTTTTCGTCGTAGGTCAGGTAAATGGGGAAGGCCACATGGTTGGAGTAGCGCTTGATGATGTCCTCAATGGACCAGCGGTTGGCGTACTCGGCCCCTTCCTCGGTGAGGTGGAGGATAACTGTGCTGCCCTGGGTATCCCGCTGGCTGGGCTCGATATCGTAGCCCTCTTTCCCGTCACTGGTCCACTTCCAGGCCTTGTCCTCCCCGGCCTTGCGGCTGATAACCTCGATTTTATCCGCCACCATAAAGGCTGAGTAGAAGCCCACCCCGAACTGGCCGATAAGGTTGGAGTCCTTCTTGGCGTCCCCGGCCAGCTTTTCCAGGAAACTGCTGGTTCCCGACCGGGCTATGGTGCCCAGGGAATCCGCCAGATCCGCCTCGTTCATACCGATACCATTATCCGCGATGGTCAGGGTCGAACCGGTCTTGGGGGAGCTTGCGGCCGGCGAAGCTGGGTCCGAGGGGTCGGAGTTCACTTTATTGAAGGAAATGTCGATCCGGGGGTCAAAGCTGATGGATTTGTAGGCATCATCAGCCACGGTAAGGTATTTGAGCTTGTCCAGGGCGTCGGAAGCGTTGGAAACAATTTCCCGGAGAAAAATTTCCCGGTTGGAATAGAGGGAATGGATGATCAGATGCAAAAGCTTGCTGACTTCGGTCTGAAACTGGTGCTGTGCCATAGGGAGACTCCTGTTTGTGATAGATATTTGAAAATGGTACTATTTTAGGGAATATACGTTCCTGATCATAAAATACTACAATCAGCCCGGTGGGGGCAAGAGAAAAATATGCGGTCCATATTGAGAAGGGAAGGCGGCTACTTGGGCTCAATATATAAATATATATCGATAGAAAAATATCAAATATATGCGAATTATATTTTTACTATTAATATACTAATGTGCTGCACATACTCTATTGCTTTCTATAATATTATAGGAATATACTGAATAAAATGGTACATGAACAGAACCAAAAATTAAAAACCGCTCGCAAAATGGTTCCCCTCTATATTGCTGCGGTGATAGTTTTCTGGACCTTCAGTGTAGGGGTTTCCCTGTGGCTTAATATAAGCCGTACCTACGAACACGCCCGGGGCGCCGCCTTGATCCAGGCGCGGACGGCCTTTGAAAAGGACATCATGTACCGCCGCTGGGTTTCCGCCCTGGGCGGCGTCTATGGCAAGATCGGCGATGCCCTCCCCCCCAATCCCTATCTGTCCACGGATCCTACCAGGGATATACACGGGCCGAATAATGTCCCCATGACCAAGATAAACCCTGCCTATATGACCCGGCTGGTGCATGAAATGGGGGAGCTGGCATCGGGGGTTAAAGGGCATATTACCAGTAATAACCCCATACGGCTGGGTAATGAACCGGACCCCTGGGAAAAAGAAGCCCTCTATGAGCTTGAAAACACGGGAAAAACTGAAGTAATCGCCGTACAGGAGCAGGATGGCAAGGAATATCTTCGTTTTATCGGGCCCCTGGTCACTGAAGAATCCTGCCTTTCCTGCCATGCCTTTCAGGGGTATAAGGCAGGGGAACAGCGCGGGGGGATCAGCGTAGCTGTACCTATGACCCCCTTTATACAGTCCGCCAACTCCACCGTAAGTTTTCTGTGCATTTCCCATGGAGCCCTCTGGTTTTTCGGCCTGGCGATTCTGCTTTTGTTAAATAAGCGGATTGTTATGCACATAGTGGCCCAGGATGAGGCGGAAGATCAGCTGCGCTCCCTGGCATCGGAGCTTGAAGACCGGGTAGAGGAGCGCACCAAGGAATTGCAGGTGAGCCAGCAGGCTGCGGAGCGGGCCAACATGGCTAAAAGCGAATTCCTTTCCAACATGAGCCACGAAATCCGTACCCCCATGAACGCCATCATCGGCATGACTACCATAGGAGGGCGGGCAGCTAATACTGAACGGAAAGACTATGCCTTTGGAAAAATACAGGATGCTTCCCAACACCTGCTGGGGGTTATTAACGAAATATTGGATATGTCAAAAATTGAAGCGAACAAACTGGA
Source organism: Treponema primitia ZAS-2 (assembly GCF_000214375.1). NCBI lineage: Bacteria > Pseudomonadati > Spirochaetota > Spirochaetia > Treponematales > Treponemataceae > Treponema > Treponema primitia. Next base: position 960,463 of record NC_015578.1, read on the forward strand.
GCTATCCTTTTTGGAATTCAATTTTGAAAAGATGCTGCAAAAAGTTGTCAATGTTATTAACTTTAAGGTAGAAGAAAAGCATCAGATTTTTTCGATACACATTGATAAAGCCATTCCTCCCGTACTAATAGGGGACGATCAACGGCTGGCCCAGGTCATTACCAACCTATTGGGCAATTCGGTAAAATTTACCCCCGAAGGGGGCGCCATTTCCCTGACCACCAAATTGATCGCCGGAGATGAAAGCCAGGGGGATGATGCTGAATACACGGTACAGATTGAAGTGCAGGACAGCGGCATTGGCATCAGCCCGGCACAGCAGGATAAACTTTTCACCTCCTTCCAACAGGCGGACAGCGGTACCTCCCGGAAATTCGGCGGTACCGGCTTGGGCCTGGCCATCTCAAAACGTATCGTCGAAATGATGGGCGGCCGTATCTGGATAGAGTCGGAACTGGGCAAGGGTTCCACCTTTATCTTTACTGTTAAAGCCCGCCGGGGCAAGAGTGAATACAAATCTTCCCTGGCTCCGGGAAGGAATTGGGGCAATATACGGGTACTGGCGGTGGATGATGCGCCTGAAATCCGGGAGTATTTTGCGGAAATTGCCCAGCGCTTTGGATTTGCCTGCGATGTTGCCCCGGATGCCGAAGAAGCCCTCACCCTGATCCAAAAAAACGGCGTGTACGATATCTACTTTGTAGACTGGCAGATGCCCGGTATAAACGGTATAGAGCTTTCCCGGAAGATCAAGGAACATCAGGATTCTAAATCCGTAGTAATAATGATTTCTTCCACCGAATGGGACCTTATCCAGGATGAAGCTAAAAAAGCAGGGGTAGATAAATTTTTACCCAAGCCCCTGTTCCCTTCACCCATTGCAGATCTCATCACCGAATGCTTGGGCCAGGGGGCAGCTCCCAGCGGGGAAACAGGGACGGAGGAAGCTGTTTCGTACAAAGGTCGCCGTATCCTTTTGGCGGAAGATGTGGATATTAACCAGGAAATTGTGCGTACCCTGCTTGAACCCACGGAACTGGAAATTGTCTGCGCCGGGAATGGGAAAGAAGCGCTGCGCATATTCAGTGAGGATCCCCTTGGTTTTAACATGATTTTTATGGATGTGCAGATGCCGGAAATGGACGGCTTTGAAGCAACCCGCAGTATCCGTGCCCTTGAAAATGCTCCCAATGCCAAAACCATCCCCATAGTTGCCATGACCGCAAATGTATTCCGGGAAGATGTGGAACGCTGCCTTGCTTCGGGCATGAATGACCACGTAGGGAAACCCTTCGATTTTGAAGAGATTCTTGAAAAACTGCGAAAATACATTCCACCGGCTGCCCATAAAAAAGAATCCTGAAAATGGTAAAGAAGATCTTTGCCATCCTCAGATCCCTTAAACTTACTGCGGTATTAATTGGATATTTTATCATAACAAGTGCGGTTTCGACTTTTATACCCCAGAAAAACTCCTTGGAAGGCCCCCAGCCACGGTTTTTCAGTTCCCCGGCTTTTCTAATTCCTGTGGTTTTGTTTTTTATCAACCTGCTTTCCTGCACGGTTTTCCGTTTCCGCCGGGAGTTGAAAAAAAGTAAACCAAATTTCGGCCCGGACCTGCTCCACGGAGGGCTGCTCCTTTTTATCATCGCCGCCTTTTTAAGCGGTTTTAACCGTATTGACGGATCAATTACCCTGTCCAAAGGCCAACAGGCTATTCTGCCCAACGGCAGCATCATCTTTCTTGATGGGCTTGAATATGTGCAGGACGAAAACGGCAGACCCCAAGCCTGGAAAAGCTATCTTTCGGTGATTCAGGATCGTGAAGTGGCCATTGAATCCTATCCGCTTGAGGTAAATCATCCCCTCAAGGTTGGGGGATTCTCACTGTACCAGTATTCCTACGGTGTTAATAGCGAAGGGGAATATACGGTTCTCCGGGCGGTGTGGGACCCCGGCTATGCCATGGTGGTGATTGCATTGTTTATATGCGCCGCCGGTATCTGCATTACCCTGTTTGTTAAAATGAAGAATTTTCACCAAGGCCGGCAAAGGCCAAATTTTCAAGGAGAATAAAAGTATGACCATCATATCTACTGCCGCCTGTATTGTTTTGGCGATCGCCGTTATTATTCAAATAGTTTTTCTGTTCAGAAAAAACGATGATGCTGTAAGCCGGTGGTTAGTGCTTCTGGCCGCCCTGCTGCTTTTGACCGTATCCATAATCAGGAGCATACAAATACGGTTTATAGCCCTTACCGGGACCTTTGAGTCCCTGATCTTTTATGCCGCAGTGATTTGCATAATTGCCTTTGTGTATAAAACCCAGCGGCGCATTCACCGGAGTAAAATTATCAGTTTTATTTCTGCGTTTATCGCCCTGGTGTTTCTGGCCATTGCCAGTTCCCCCCTGACCGGCAAGGAAGCTCTGCTGCCGGTTCCCAGTTTGAGATCCTCCTGGCTATTGCTCCATGTCTCTTTTGCATTTATCGGGGAATCCTTTTTTGTAGTATCCTTCGCCGCAGCCCTGGCTGCTCTCCTCACCAAAACAGAAGAAAAGCGCCTCTCATATGATAAGATTACCTATACTGCCATAGCGGTGGGTTATCCGGTGTTTACCGCCGGGGCGCTTATTTTTGGCGCTATCTGGGCTCAGAAAGCCTGGGGTATATGGTGGAGCTGGGACCCAAAAGAAACCTGGGCCCTTATTACCTGGCTTGTGTACACTTTCTATTTACACTTGCGCCTTATTTCCAAAAAAACCGGTAAAATTATTTCCCTTGTTGCGGTGATAGGTTTTCTGTGCACTGTTTTTACATTGTTCGGGGTTAATTATCTTTTACCGGGATTGCATAGCTATAAATAGGCGCTAAAATGTCTGTTCTGCTATAGGGCGGTTAAGCGCTTGGTGTCAATATACCACAAGCCCGCTGCTCCGTAAAATTTTCCAGGCTTTCTCTGTCGCTGTTCCCAGTATCTTTTCCAGCCGCCTGTAGAAGTCCTCCACGGCAAGCCCTTCCCCCCGGGCCGTTTCCTCCAGCAGGGTTTGTACCGCAGCGGCCTGTTTTCCGGTCCCGGTTTGTAGCCGCCGGTCCTCCAGGCGCCAGCGCCACCGGAGTGTGCTGTTTGCAACGCCGACTTTAGTCGGATAGTTCCCGGGGCTATTTTTTTTACCGGCCTGGATCAGCGGCCGGGACCCCAGGAAAAGTGTCTGCTCAGCTCGATCCGCCGGAACTGCGGTATGCCGGTCTCCGGCGCCGCATTGTCCCGTTCCGGGGCTTCCCGGAACAGCCGCCCGGTCCCGGTCCCGGCTGCGGGCATATTCGTCCAGTAGTTTTTCTACGGTGTCTGGCGAGACCTCAGGTTTGGGGACCCTGAGCGGGGGGAATGCAAATTCCGGCGGCTCCTTGGCGTCCCCGGCCATCCAGGAGGAGAGGAGCCGGTCCAAGGGTTCGGTGAATTTGTCGAAGTTTTCTTCCCCCTCAAAGGACAGATCGTTCAGGGCGAAGATGTTCCGGATACTGTCCGTTTTGTTCCCCTCCACCTTAAGGCCCGGATGGAGGCCCCGCTCCCATTCGGTGTAGATCCGGGAATGCCGGGTGAGAACAAATTTGTGCCAGAAAGCCGAATCCAGGAGTCCTGCGGCGAAAAGCTGCCGCAGTATTTCTGCGGAGTCCATAATTTCTTTGTCACTCTGATCCCAATATCCGTAGATGAGGTAGGCATGGGTCAATATGCCCGCTTCCTTAAAAGCTGCGCAGGTCTTTACCAGGTCTCCCATGTTTATGCCCTTGCGGAGGCGCTTGAAACCCCCTTCGGTGGCCACCTCGATCCCCCCGGATACCCCCACCAGTCCCCCGGCGGCAAGAATGGCCGCAGTATCACTGTTAAAGCCCCGGTCAAAGCGGATGTTCCCCCAAAAAATCAGGGGCAGTCCTGCTTCCCGGTTCAGCAGCGCCAGGCGCAGCAGGGAAGCTGCCGGGGCAGCCTCGTCTACCAGGTGCAAACCCCGGACGCCGGTCTTTTCCGCCTGGTCCTTCAGGTGTCGGAACAGGGCGTCTGTATCCACAGGCTCAAAGCCCCGGATATAATCGAGCCCCACATCGCAGAAGGCGCAGGAATGCCAGTAACAGCCGTGGGCCAGGTAGGCTTTGAGCCAGTGCCCGTCGGACCAGAGCCGGTGCATGGGGTTGGCGTCATCCACCGGGCGGAGGTAGCGGGAAAAATCGATGCCCGCATAATCGGGAAAGACGGTTTTCACAGAATCCCGGTCAAGAGCCTCGAAGCGGGCGGTATCGGCGGGGACAGAGCTTGTGGAGGTATCAGCGATTCCTGGCCCCCGAAGGATTCTGTCTCCTGGGCGGTATAGCGTTTTATACAGTAGGGCCTCTCCGCTGACTGTCCCCGGTTCAGCTCTGTCCCCAATCCCGGCGTGTTCCAGAATGGCTGCCAGGGAACCATAACCCCGGTCAAAGGAAAGGTAATCGAAGTAGTCAAAAACCCGTGGTTCTTCCATGAACCGCAGTTCCGTGTTGATATAGCCGCCCCCGGCTATGGTAGTAACCCTGTCCCCATACCGGGCTTTGGCGGAAGCTGCACAGACCAGGGCGCCGGCCAGGCAGCCCGGGAAGGGGATGGTCATCCCGATTACCAGGGGCTCCCCAGCTCTGTCCCCAGCCGAGCCAATGAGGGTATCCAGGCTGTCCCACTGTTCCTCCAGCAGGGGCCGGTAGAATTCCCCCAGGATGTAGCCGTCCAGGCCCTGTTCAAGAGCCGTAAAATCCCGGAAACCGGCGCCGCCGCTTTGCCCGGAATAGCGGACCAGACTGAAGGAGGAATCCAGGGTAACGGTGATAAAGTCCGCCATATCCTCCAGGAGCTTGGTGGCCAGCAAAGGAGCGGCGTCCGGTGAGGGGTTCCCGTCCAGGGCATCTAGGCAGGCATCGAACCGGGGGCCCCCGGGAAGAACCCCGTTTGCCAGGGCCAGGAGGTGGCCGAATTCCCGGTCCCTGCCGCGAAGAAAGTCACCAAGCCGGTCAATGCAGGAAAGCCAAAGTTCCTGTTCAGAGAGGAATCGTTCTATAATGCTGCGCGGGGAACTTGCCGACTGAAGTCGGCGTTGTAAGTAGCGCTTGCCCCCAGCTACAGTATCCGCCGAACCATCTGCGGCGGCGAAGATTTTTTTCAGCCCGGCCCGGCAGAAGATCCTTTCAAAAAGACCCATAGAGTGATCGAAGACCAGGGCCTGGAAGCCCCGTTTTTCAAGAAAACTTTTCAGGTAGTAAGGCGCGGGGTAGGGGGAATTGAGCTGCACCAGGGGCGGCTGGATCAGGCAGATCATGAGAAACCTTCCTTTAGCTGGAACGCAGGGCAGTGGCGACCGGTGGCCCGGAACACCTCAATCGAAGGCAGGTTCCGGCTCTTGATGCCAAAAACTCCGCAGGACCGAGGAAACGAGGGGTCCCAGCTCACCTTGAAGTAGACGCACTTGAGGCAGTCCGGGGCGCGGGGCTTGTCAACTGGGCGCTCATCGCCGTTTGGCACCTGAAAAACTCTCCTGTTATAGGGAGTATACCCATTATTGGTTCGGTTTTCTATTGCAAAAATAGCCCCATGCTTTGACAAGCTGCCACACCTTTGACATCCACCCCCATTCCGGGCTATCCTTCACTACCATGAAAAAACTGAGCGGCGTTTCCGTCTCCCCGGGTATTGTTATCGGGAAGTCATTCCTGTACCAGGGGAATGACTTTTCTGAAATCCCCCGGTATGCCATTGGGAAGACCCAGGTTGAAGCCGAATGGCGTCGTCTCCAGGCGGCCATTGAAGCGGCGGTGGCGGATGTGCGTGCCCTGCATGACAAGGCTTCCCGGGAAATGAGCAAGGAGAAGGCTGCCATTTTTGAGACCCACCTGCTCATGCTGGAGGACCCGGAGTTCCAGGATCAGATTAAGGGAAAGCTGGAGACAGACCGGGAAAACATCGAGTGGGTGGTCTGGGATGTTTCCCGGGAAATCAGTTCCAAGCTCATGGACTCCGGGGACGCCTATCTCCGGGAACGGGCGGTGGACATTGCAGACGTATCCCGCCGGCTGATGCACAAACTCCTGGGGATAAAGGAATTTTCCCTGGCGGATCTGGCCGAGGATGTGATCCTGGTGGCCCACGACCTCCTGCCCTCGGAAGTGCTGACCATGAACAAGGACCGGGTAAAGGGGATCGTGACGGATCTTGGGGGGCGCACTTCCCATACCGCCATTTTGGCCCGGGCCTTTGGGACCCCTGCCGTGCTGGGGCTTTCCACGGTTACCAAGGAAATCAACGCCGGAGATACCCTGATTGTGGACGGCAGCGCCGGGCAGGTTATTATCAACCCCGGAAAGCCCGCCCTTACCAGATACCAGGATGCAATAAAACAGTACCACAAGTCCCGGGACAAATTCCTTTCCACCGTAGACCTGCCCGCGGAAACCAAAGACGGGCACCGGGTCAGCCTCAAGGCCAATATCGAGATCCCCGAAGAAGCCGCCCAGGTGATACGCTACGGCGCCGAGGGCATAGGGCTTTACCGATCGGAATTCCTCTTCCTTACCCCCGGTCAGGCGGCGGAGGAAGAGCGGCAGTACCAGGCCTACAGCGAGGTACTGAAAGCCATGGGGGAACTGCCCGTGACCATCCGTACCCTGGACGTGGGGGGGGACAAGGTATCCCCCAACTTCAAATCATCGGATGATAAGAATCCTCTGCTGGGCTGGCGGGCCATTCGTATGTGCCTGGCCCTGCCGGACTTTTTCAAAATCCAGCTCCGGGCCATTTTACGGGCCAGCGTTTACGGGAATGTGAAGATCATGTTCCCCATGATCTCCGGTGTTGAAGAGCTGGAGCAGGCCCTGGCTCTGCTGAAAGAGGCAAAGGCGGAACTCCGGCAAAAGAAACAAAAGTTTTCCAAAAAGATCGAAGTGGGGACCATGATTGAAATACCCTCCGCAGCCATGACCGCCGATGTCCTGGCCTGGAAGTCGGATTTTTTCTCCATAGGAACCAACGATCTCCTGCAATACACCCTGGCGGTTGACCGGGGCAATGAAAAGGTGAGCTACCTTGCCCAGCCCTTTCACCCGGCGGTGCTCCGGCTCCTGAAGATGACCATCGACGCCGCCCACGACAGAGGCATCAAGGCCGCCATGTGCGGGGAGCTTGCCGGGGCGACCTTTGCAGTTCCCATACTGCTGGGGCTGGGGCTGGATGAATTCAGCATGACCGCCTCCGCCATCCCCCTGGTCAAACAGATCGTCCGTGGAACAACCATGGAAAGCTGCCGGGCCCTGGCTGAAAAGGCTCTGGCCAGCAGTTCCTATAAACAAACAGAAACCCTGGTCAATTCCTGGCTGGCGGAACATTTTCCCAATAAGTGAAGGCCCCAATGGAATTTAACCCCGATCTAAAATACCGGAAGCTCCCCACGGTGGTTCTTGCGGGCCGTCCCAATGTGGGGAAATCCACCCTTTTCAACCGTCTGCTGCACCAGCGCCGGGCCATCACGGATCCTACCCCGGGAGTAACCAGGGACCCGGTTGGCATGGACACTTTTATTGCCGGCAAGCCCCTGCATCTGGTGGATACCGGGGGTTTTAAACTTGACAGAAAAGCTAATGGCGGCAGGGATGTTCCCGAGGACGCCCTGGACGATCTGGTGGTAGAAAAGACCATGGCTGCCCTGGAAAGCGCGGACCTGATCCTCCTGATCCTGGAAGCGGGTGAACTTACCCTGGAAGATGAGGAATTTATAGCATTATTGCGGCCCTATCAGAACAAGCTTCTGGCGCTGGTGAATAAAACTGAGGGGGGCCGCCGGGAAAACGAATCCTGGAACATCCTGTCCTACGGCTTTGACAAGGTGATGATGATCTCCGCCGAACATGGGGATAATGTGGGGGAGCTGGAAGAGGCCATTGTCGGCGCCCTTGATTTTTCCAAGGTAGAAGAGGATGATCCGGACAAACGGCCCATCAGAATCGCTATTTTAGGAAAGCCCAACACCGGAAAGTCCACCCTGTCCAACCGGCTCACCGCCTCTGGGGCCTCCATCGTAAGCGATATACCCGGCACCACCCGTGACGTGGTGGAGGGTGTTTTCCGGTACAAGAACCGGGACTTCCAGGTCCTGGACACCGCAGGTATACGCCGCCGGAGCAAGGTTACTGAAAACATCGAATACTATTCGGTGAACCGGGCCATCAAAACCCTGGACGATGCAGACATAGTGTTTCTCCTCATTGACGCTCAGGAGGGCCTCTCGGATCAGGATAAGAAAATTGCCGCCCTGATAGACGACCGGGGTCGGGGGGTAGTCATGGTCCTCAATAAATGGGACACCATGCCGGATCTTAAGAACACCTTTACTGCGGTCCAGGACCGGATACATTTCCTCTTTGGCCAGATGGAGTACGCACCTATAGTGCCGGTGAGCGCCTTGGACGGCGCCGGGGTGGACACCCTGCTGGACACGGCGATCAAGGTGTATGCCCAACTCAACCTGCATACCGATACCGGGCCCCTGAACCAGGCCCTGGAACGCTGGCTGACTGAGTCACCCCCGCCTTCGGGCCCCCAGAACCGCTTCAAGCTCAAGTACGCCGTCCAGGTTTCGGACAACCCGGTACGCTTTGTTATTTTCGCCTCCCGCCCCAAGGCGGTGAGTGAATCATATATCAGTTACCTCAGGAACAAGCTGCGCCGCGACCTGGGCTATTCCCTGATCCCCCTGGGCGTAGAAATCCGGCTTTCCGCCAAAAACGACCCGGCAAAGAAAAACGCCTCTGCCAAGGGTTCACCCCGGCGCGGGGCTAAGCCCGGCCTGTCCAAGGCTCATGCAAAGTCCAGTCGTTCCAGGGCCCAAGCGGAAAAGCCCCCCCGGTCCAAGGCTCAAGCAGAATCCGCCCAAGCGAAGTCCGCCGGCCCCAAGGCCCCGGTGAAACCCGCGCGGTCCAAAGGGAGCTGACATGGCGGCCTACGGGATTGGGGATATGGAAAAACTCCTGGGGGTTAAGGCCCACGTGATCCGCTATTGGGAAAAGGAGATCCCCCTGATCCAGCCCCGAAAAAATCCCGGAGGCCGGCGGGTATACGCCAAGCGGGACTTGCTTATCCTTTTCCGCCTGAAGTACCTTCTCTACGAACGGCATTTTACCCTGGAAGGCGCCCGGGATCAGCTTTTCCGTGAACTCACCGGAGGCGGTGATGCCGGGGCTGCGGCAAAGCAGGACCTCAAGGCCCTTATCGAAGCCCTGCGCAGCGATCTGGTAGACCTGTACTTCCTGGTCCACAACAGGGAACAGCCCTGATGGAAACCCTCTTTTCCCCCTTGCCGGAGGAAAGCTCCCGGCTCCTGGATTCACTTCCCGCACTTATCGACCAGGTCTTCCCGCTGCCGAGAAAATTCCGCTCAGGGTTACCCGCGGATGTGGCGGAACTTTCCCGGCTTCTCACCAGCGGCCGGGGTGACCGGAACGAATCCTACCTTGGGGAACCCCGCTTCCTATCGGCGTACCTCCGTTACTTTCTCCCCTGGAATTGCTGCCGCCTTGCCCGGCTCCTCCCGGCTCTGACCCTGCCCTTTGGCGTCCGCAAAGTGCAACGAAATTCTCCGCGCAGTAATACTGATGGTATTTCCCTGGGTAATGCTGATGACGTTTCTTCCGGTAATGAGGCAATTGCTATTACCGACCTGGGATCGGGTCCTCTGACCCTGCCCATGGCCCTCTGGATATCCCGGCCCGAGCTCCGGGAACTTCCCCTGGAATTCCGCTGCCTGGATCGCACCGGCCCTGTCCTGGAAGCTGGAAAGAAACTGTTCGCCGCCCTTGCCGGGAAGGACACACCCTGGCGCATTAAAACTATCAAGGCTTCCTTAGGCGATCCTATCCGCTTCCCCAAAGCAAACCTAGTTACCGCAGTAAATCTGTTCAATGAATTATTCTGGAAAATCCCCCAGGTAGATCACCGGACCCTTGCGGGCTTTACCGGAAAGAACGCCCGCCTACTTTCGTCCCTGGCCCTGGAGCAGGGTTCCATCCTGGTTGTTGAGCCGGGCGTCCCCCGGTGCGGGGAATTTATTTCCCTGCTCAGGACAACGTTTGCCGAAACGGGCAGACTCCCCCTTGCGCCCTGTCCCCACGGGGAGCCCTGCCCGGTCCCGGGGGACCAGGTAGGCGCCAGGTGGTGCCACTTTGCCTTCGATAGCGGGGACGCCCCGGCTGACCTGCGCCGTCTGTCAGAAGCCGCCGGCCTCCCCAAAGAACGGGCCGCCCTGAGCTTCCTCCTAGCCGGCCCGGTAAGCGCCGCACCTGAACCCGCAGTAAAAGTGACTGAGACCCCTGGGTTAGAAACAGAAAAACTAACCCTGCGTATCATCTCGGATCAATTCTCTCTGTCCGGAGGAGGCGCCTGGGGCCGCTACGGCTGTTCTTCCAGAGGATTAGTTTTAGTATCAGGAAAAAAGCAAGAAACCGAGGGCCTGGAGTCAGGAACCCTGATAAGCCTAGCTGTCCGGGGTCCGGAGCGGCGGGATGGGAAGAGCGGCGCTTTGGTGTTGCAGCTTTAGCCATAAAACCGCCCATCGACCAAGCGCCTCCTACAGCCCAGTAATACCATTGAACCAAGGTGCCGGGGGGGTGGGGATATCCTTCGGGGGCGTCTCTGGAATTCCCTGCTGGAGGAGACCTACCGGGCTCCGTAAGCAGACTCTACAGGTTAGCCCCCGATGGATATCCCCGCCCCCCCCGGCATTTCGGGTTTACTGTCCCATTACCGACGCCGTAAAACCCCTCGAACCGCCCCGGTAATAAGAAACACCGCCCCTGCCAGCATTACTGTTATGGCTCCCACCGGAAGATCAAAGCTCCATCCCAAAGCAAGCCCGCCGGCTGAGAACAGGGCTGAAAAAACGCAGCTTAGGATCATCATCCCTGAAAGGCTTTTAGCCGAGTACCCTGCGGTTCCGGCCGGCAGGGTTAGCATGGCGATTACCATTACTATTCCTACAAAGGTCTGGAGCAGCACTATTGCTACGGCAGTAACCGTAAGCAGTATCAGAAAGAGTGTCGTGGTGGGAACACCCCGGACCCGGGCGAATTCTTCGTCAAAGGAAGATGCTTCAAGCTGGGGGTAAAAGCGCCAGGCCAGGAAGAGGACCAGAATGTCTAGTATAGCCATGAGGATAAGATCCCTGGTAGAGATGAGGAGTATGTTGCCGAAGAGGTAACTTGAGGGGTCCGTGTAGCCCGCCGTCTTGGCCATGAAGAGTACCCCGGCGCTCATCCCGATGGCCCAGATGGAATTGATCACCGTGTCCTCCCGCTGCTTGGCCTTGAGGGACACCACCCCGATGAGGCCCGCTGAGATGACCGCGAAGATCAGCGCCCCCGCCATGGGGGGAAAGCCCGGAACCAGGCCTGAGGCGGAAAGGTACAGGGCCATGCCTATGCCCCCCAGGACCGCATGGGAAACCGCCCCGGCCAGGCTGGCAATGCGCCTGACTGTTACGATGGAGCCCAGCACCCCGAAGAGCACCGATGAGAGGAGCCCCGCTAAAAGGGCGTTCCTGATAAAGGGGAAGGCTGGGTTAAGCAGGGCCTCGATAAAATCGCTCATTTGTGTATTTCCTCTTCGTCGCAGATATCCCCAGGGAGGCTTTCCCCATGGACGATCCGGGCGCCTAGGGCTCCGGCGTCATGACCTTCCCCGGCAACTTCGGTGCGGTGCTGGACTATGCCGTATTCCGCCCCGGCTTCCCGGCTTCCCATGCAGAGTACCCGGTCGGTCAGTGAGGAGACAAAGCCTGTGTCGTGGGTCACGATGAGGATGGTAGTAATTCTGCCCCCTTCGCCGGCCTTGAGTTTTCCCAGGGTGGCAAAGAGACGTTCTTCGCTTTCCCTGTCCATGTTGGCGGTGGGCTCGTCCAGGATGAGAATTTCCGGCTTGGCAGCCAGGGCCCGGGCAACCAAAACCCGCCGCCGTTGGCCGCCGGATAGGGCGGTGTAGGACCGTTCTGCCAGATCCGCTATCTCGGCCTGTTCCAGGGCTTCTTCCACCGCGGCCTGATCCACAGCGCCGAATTTCCGGGACAGTGGGGACAGGCGGCCCATCTTCACCGCTTCCCGTACCGTAATGGGGAAGCTCTGGTCGTTGGCGGCCTGCTGGGGCACATAGCCCACCCGGTTCCGCGCTCCCGGAGTGAAGCGGGCGCCGAAAAGTTCGATCCGCCCTCCCTGGGGCTGCTCCAGGCCCAGGAGCAGTTTTAGTACCGTGGTTTTTCCCGAACCGTTGGGGCCCACCAGGGCGATGAACTCCCCCTGGTGTATATGGAAGCTGGCGTTTTCCAGCACCTTCCGACTGGAAGGCTCCTTCCTACCGGAAGACGCCTTCCGGCTGTCCGAAGCACCGCCGTAGGAAAAGGATACCCGGTCAAAGCGCAGGCTTATCTGCCGATCCCGGGGATGAGTAAGATGGCTGTTCACTTTTTTGCCTCCTCAAGGGATTTTAGCAGCAGGTCACCCATGTCACGGATATTGGCGAGCCAGTCCGGGGCCAGGGGGTCCAGGGCTGCGATCACCGCCCCCGCTGCGGCGGCCACGGTCCGGGCGCTTGCCACCGGGAATTGGGCCTGGACAAAGATCGCCGCGGCCCCTTCGCGCCGGGCCTTTTCTATTAAAGCGTTCAGTACCCGGGGAGTGGGCTCCTTGCCGCCGGTTTCTACCGCCTCCTGGGTAATGCCGAATTCGTCCAGGAAGTACCCGAAGGCTGGGTGGTACACAAAAACTGTTCTCCCTCGCAAAGGGGCAAGTTTGATCCCCAGCTCCGCGAACTCCTGGTCTATATCTGCAATCAGTTCCTCGTAGTTTTTCTGATAGTAGGCGGTGCCATCCCCGTCTATGGCAATGCAGGCTTCCAGTATATGCCCAGCCATGATCTTGGCAGGCTCCTGCCCAAGCCAGGTGTGGCGGTCCAGGCTTCCCTCATCGACATGATCGACGTCTCCATCATCATGGGCTTCCAGGGTTCTGAACCGTACCCCCGCAGTACCGTTGATGATCCGGAGATTGGGAAACAGGGCTTCTATTTTGGGCTTGAGGCTCAGTTCAAATTCTGTGCCTGAAAGAACCCAGGCCCGGGCGGCGGCCAGGTCCGCCATCTGCTTGGGCCCGGGCTCGTAGCTGTGGGGATTTTGTCCCGGGCCAACCAGGGTCAGTATCCGCAGCCGGTCTGTGCTGGAAACTTCGTTGCACGTTCCGGAGACCCGGCGGGCAAACCACTCTTGGGGGATGGTGCTCACCGCCAGCACCGGCGTGTCAGGGGCGGGGGCTTTTTTTTGGGCGCCCTTTGTAGTATTTTCTCCACAGCCGTTGAGGGTGAGAATTATTAGAAAGCAGAAAAGCGAAAATCGGGTTACGATTGTAGTACGCCCTCGCACTGCGAGTAAAGGAAGGTTCATACTATTCCTTTTCGGTTTCATTCACTTCCTTGATACAGTTCAGGTAGGACTGTAGCAGATCATCCATCGCCGTTTGAATAGTTGCCTTCCGGTCCTTCTGGTAAGCGGGAAGCCGTTCCGTTAAATTGATGGGCGCCGCCGCCTGGATGATCACCCGCCGGGGATAGATATTAATATTGCGGGTCGCGTAGGAGCCCCCCATGGTACGGTTTGCAAAGTCCCAAAGGTTTTGGGCAAATTCTATCTTTTCGTGAAGCGGAGCGTTTTCCTCAGGCAGGGCGGAATGGAAATACCAGATAAAGTCCACCACTTCTGTGTGACGACAGGCATGCCAGGCTTCCCCCGCAGCAAGATCAAGCTGGGCCCGTTCAAGTCGGGGCAGCCCTTTGAGGGTATCCCTGCCGGGCAGAAATATCCGGTCCCAGCAGATCTGGCGGATCAGGTACAGCCGGGATATGGTCTCCCCGCTGGTGGGCTTTATTCCCAGGATCTGTTCCGCCCTTCTCAAACCGGCTTCGATAATAAGGGTAATCCGATCCGGGACGGTCCTGTTTTCATCCCTGGCAATCCCGTAGCGGCTTTCATTTTTCGCGATAAGGTAATCCCGGCAGTTCCGCAGCCTAGTGGTAAAATCAGGGACCTCCTCTTTTTTATACAAAGCGCTGAAACCGGTAAACTTTTCAATCCGCTTCATCAGCCATTTGAGACAGATTTTCCCCCATATTCCATAACGGAAATGGATGGATACCGGCAGAATCTCTACGGGGAAGGATTTCCCCGCCTGTATAAGCCGTTCCGCCACGCTAAAACCAATGCGCATGGTTCCCTGCTCAAGGTTTAATACCCTTTCCACATTGTAGGTGACCTGCCCCTCCGGCGCCATGGCCAGGGGATAGGGGCCGCTCAAAAGGTCCTGGTAGATTCGGCCCAAGCCCTGGGAATCTATTTTTGCATGGTAGATTGGCATGGCCCCCAACCCGGGCATTACCAGCCGGGCCACCCAGCCCCCCCAGCGAAGCACCTCGTAGCCGTAGATAAAGAGGGCTCGGGGACGTTTTGCAAAGGCAATCCCCTCTTTTTTGGCCAGAGCGCCAAGCCGGAAGAGGATAAACCAGGTCAGCAACTGAGGTTCCCCTCCATTGGGGTGCCGGAATGCCATGATACACCGGGTGTCCCCCCGGAGCGCCCGCTCAAAGGCTCCAAAAAAGTGTTTTTTTCCCCCCAGGAACACCCGGGCTACGCCAAAGAAAAGAAACAAATAGGGCCGCATAAGAATTTTCATGAGAAAAGTTATCAATTTGGAAAAGTTTGGCTCGGACACTTTTATATCAGGAAAGGCCTGTATTACCGGCATCGTATAGGGCTTATACATATTTATCCATAGTATATCAGGAAATGGCGCTTCTTCAAGCGATTCTTTGCATCAAAATCCCAGTAAACCGCCAATATCCCCCAGGTTCCGGATCACTGCGGCGGGTCGGGTGTTTCCTGCCAGAGGGTGGCCCTCCCGTAGGCGCAGGGAACGGGCATCCCCGGCGAAAAGCAGGGCCGTAAAGCCCGCCCGGGCTGCGGCGTACACATCGTTGAGCATATCGTTTCCAATGTAGAGGGCGTGCCGGGTATCCAGGCCCAGGGATTCCAGGCAGCGGACCGGGGGGGTAAAAAGAGCGGGGGAAGGTTTTGCCTCCCCCAGTTCATAGGAGTAGATCAGCAGATCCGGATCAAAGCCCAGTTTTTCCGGGAGGGCGCCGAAGAAGGCTTCGAACAGGAGGGGGGTAAAGAACTGGGCGTTGGAGATGAGGCCCAGCCTGATTCCCCGGGCTTTCAACATTTTCAAGGTTTCCCCGGCGCCGGGCATGGGGGAAACCGGATTGACCGCCAGTTCATAACGCAGTGCCAGTTCCCGGGCTGACAGGGGCAGCTTCTCTGCCCCGGCAAGACCGCCGGCAGCTCTGTCCCCGGCGGGGCCGCCGGCGGGGCCGTTGCACCGGTTTAGGAAATCCGCCCAGATTTCCTCCACCCGTACTTCCGGGTAGGGAGTTTTTTCGCCCAGCTCCCCATGCAGGCGTTGTACTTCCCGGTGGAAATGGTCCCCTAGTTCCTGGGCGGTGCAGCCCAATTCCCGGGCAAGGGCTTCCAGACGCTCATTACTGGCAGCTCTGTCCCCGGCGCCGGAAATATCCCCCGCTGCTGAGCTGAATAGGGTCCCGTATACATCGAAGATCACCGTGTGAATACCTTTGAAGGGGAAGGCGCCGCCGGCCCTGGGGGGGAACAATAGGGCTTCCAGATCCGCCGGCAGGGTGGGGGGCGGAAGCGCCGGGGGAACCGGGCTTTCCCGGATCAGGCGTAAGAGGCCGGGATCAGCCATGGTCAATCATGGCCAACCCCTACCAGGGAGAGCCGCAGGGGATCCAGGTAGAGTTCGAGCAATATGGATTTTGAGATTTTATGGGTCACCTGGGTATCCAGGACCGAACGGTAAGTTTCCCGCAGCAGTTCAAGGATGGTCTGCCTCCCGTAGGAATCCAGGATATGGAGACGGTTTGCCTCGATCAGATCTTCATCCGGGCGCCAGCTTTCCAGTTCTCCCAGGAAGGGATTCACATCCGCGATATCCCGAAACACCGACTTGTTGGCATCCAGCACCCGGATGATGCCCTCCTGGGTTTTTTCGTCCAGCCTGCTAAAATCCACCAGGTCCCGGGAAAGCAGATCGTTTCCCAGCATATTGATGGTATGCCGGGGCGGCACAATCCCGAAGGACTTATAGACCGAACTCATGGCATATTCCATCTTTTCCCGGAGTATGCTCGGGGAGATATACACCATGGGAATGTTCAAAGCGGAATACAGGGAGTTGAAGCGTACCCCGGAACTTTCAAAATCCTTGCAAACATAGTCGATCCGTCTGCCCAGAACAGCCCTGCCCGCAGTCCAGGGTTCCAGGAAGCTGAAGCCGAAACCCTCCTTTACCGAGCAGCTGATCACCCCCTCGGCGCTGCCGTAGAGGTCCTCCAATGAACTGTCCTGGCCCGCGTTGAATTCCACGGGCAATCCCAATTCCCGGGCAAAGTTCACCCAGGCATTGTAAATTTGAAAGTCCTTTTCCATGGTGGGGGGCAGGGTGATGGCTACGGTTTTCCCCTTGGGGATAAACAGCGAAAGGAGCAGGGCTTCCCCCAAGTTTTTGCGCTGAATCCCCCGGACCGGGTACAGATAGCGCTTCCGCTCCAGGCCAGGTGTAGCCTTAATGGGGTGGACCTCATTGGGCAGCAGGTGGAGCCCCTCGGTTTTGAGCCCCGACCGGTGCAGAAAGGAATAATCCCGGCTGTTTATCACCGCATAATGGCAATTTGCGGGGTATTCTTCTTTGCCCACATACACATCGGGCCGGAAATCCTCGGCCAAATCGTGGTTTTGCAGCAAAAGCCCCCCATACCGCTCTTGCAACAGGGCCAGAGCCGGGAGCAGGGCTGTATTTTTCCGTAAAAGGGGGTTATGGACATGGATAATATCCGCCTCCCGCCCCCAATGGGCCTGCATGGCCCGGGTAATAGCCGCAGCCAGGACTACCCCACGATCCTTCAGCCATTGTTCCTGGCCTTCAGGGGGGGGAAGCGGCTGTTCCCGGTCATAGCGGAGTTCCTCCACCAGCACCTGGTTCAGATCCGGCGCGTCCGGGTTCAGCACCCCGGTGATAATCAGCGCATCATCCCCGCCCTCTATCAGGGCCCGGGCCTGATTCAGAATCACCGAAGTAACTCCCCCCCGGCGCAGATGATAGTGGATTAAAGCGATTCGCACCCCGGCTCCTTTGCCGGTTTCAGGCCGGCTTTCTTAACATTGTATGCTATGTATGGGAAGCGGACAATTAGGATTCGCTTTTTTGTCGCCATTAAGGCAAATTTTCCAACCCATTAAAGCAAATTTGCCAAACACCCCCTAACCCTGGTATAGGGGGACTTCTATGCCCAGGCCAAGAAACAGCAAAAAAGAGAAATCCTCAGGCAGGAATCCGGGGTCCCGGGTTTCAGGATCGAAGCTCAACTGGCACTCCGCTTTTTTCCAGGCCATACAGCGTGAACTGGCGGACTACAAGGATGCCCTGGAGTTCAGGCATGAGTACCAGCTCACCGCCGAGCCCCTCAGGATAGATATGGTCATAATAAAGAAACCGCCGGCCCTCGCTATCAGCAAAAACATTGCCCGGATATTCCGCGCGGAAAACTTGGTGGAGTACAAAAGCCCCGGGGACTACCTTTCGGTCAGGGATTTCCATAAAGTGTACGCCTACGCCAACCTCTATGCCGCTATTACCCCGGGGATACGTTTTTCCGACTTGACAATCACCTTTGTGGAAAAGCGGCATCCCCGGGAACTCATCAGGTACCTCACCAATGAACGCCATTACACCATAGAGGAACCCTGGCCAGGCATTCACCTGGTACAGGGGGATTATCTCCCCATTCAGATCATCGAGTCCAAAAAACTCTCCCCCCGGGAGAACCTCTGGCTGAAATCTTTAAGCGATGACTTGGAAACTGAGGAGGCCCATGCTATACTGAGGGAAGATGTAACGCAGGATATAGGCTTGGATGCATACCTACAGATTTTGTACCAGGCTAACTCTAAATCTTTTTGGGAGGCAACTGAAATGCCAAAAAAAGAAACATTTGAAGAATTCTTTACTAAAGTCGGTCTTATCCCTGAATGGCTGGAACGGGGCAGGGAACAGGGGGCTATAAAGATAGCCCAAAACCTCTTGAAGGAAGGGATGTCCGTTGAAAAAACGGCAAAGATAGCGGAGCTGCCTGTCGAAAAGGTCCGTTCTTTGAAACTCCCGGCTAAGGTTTAGGATACCCGGAGGCAGCTGAAATGCGGAGCTGCCTGTCGAAAAAATCCGTTCTTTGAAAGTCCCGACAAAAGCTTAGTACAAAAACCCTCCTAGCGTCTTGAGCATACCCCTTATATAGTGTATCATGTAAAAAAGTTACACCATATATATAGCCCTATATATGGTAGGGAGGGATAATGAACTATCAAAGGCTGTTTACGGAGCCCCGGAGCGGGCCCTATAAAGATATACAATGGGAAAAACGGCGGAGTGAAATCCGCAACCCCGATGGTAAGGCCATCTTCGAAGAAGATACGGTGATCGTGCCCTCCTTCTGGAGCCAGATCGCCACGGACATTATCGCCCAGAAATACTTCCGCAAGGCCGGGGTCCCGGCGGATAAGGCTTCGGCGTGGAAGGACTGGGCCGGTGATAGTCCCGGCTTCCCCCTGCCCGAAGACGGCGCGGAACACGACAGCCGCCAGGTTTTCCACCGCCTGGCCTATACCTGGATGGACTGGGGCAAAAAGAACCGCTACTTTGACAGCGATGAAGATGCTCGTACCTTCTACGATGAAACCTGCTATATGCTGGCCCATCAGTTGGCGGCCCCGAACAGCCCCCAGTGGTTCAACACCGGGCTTTACGCGGTCTACGGCATAGACGGCCCCGCCCAGGGGCACTACTACTTTGATCCGGAAGATCAAAAACTGAAAAAATCCGATAGCGCCTACAAGCGGCCCCAGCCACATGCGTGTTTCATCCTCTCCATCGAGGACGACCTGGTCAATGAAGGGGGCATCATGGACCTGGTGACCACCGAGGCCCGGCTTTTTAAGTACGGTTCCGGCACGGGGTCCAACTTTTCCCGGCTCCGGGCGGCGGAGGAGAAGCTCTCCGGCGGCGGGGTGTCCTCGGGGCTCCTGTCTTTCCTTAAAATCGGGGATCGGTCTGCCTCGGCGATCAAGTCCGGGGGCACCACCCGTAGGGCTGCCAAGATGGTCATCCTGGATGCGGACCACCCGGATGTGGAGAAGTACGTGGAATGGAAGGCCGGGGAGGAACACAAGGTAGCCTCAATGGTGACCGGATCGGCGGTGGTGAAAAAGCGCCTGGAAGGCATAAAAAAGGCCCTCTCCGATTTCCGGGGTCCCGATGCGGATGCCTTCAATGCCGAAAAGAACCACGAACTGGCTGCGGCGATCCGCAATGCCCTGAACGACAAGATACCCCCCACTTACCTTTACCAGCTTTTGGGGCAGCTTGAGCAGGGCGACCAGGGGGTGAACCCCAAGCTCTTCACCACCGCTTGGGACGACGAGGCTTACAATACCGTGTCCGGCCAATCCTCCAACAACAGCCTCCGGGTCAGCGATGGCTTTATGCAGGCCGTGACGGAGGATGATGACTGGAACCTGGTCAGCCGTACCAGCCGGAAGCCCGTGAAAACCATCAAGGCCCGGCAGCTCTGGGACCAGGTCGCCCGCTCTGCCTGGCAATGCGCCGACCCCGGTCTCCAGTACCACACCACCATCAACGACTGGCACACCTGCCCGGCGGGCGGGGAAATTCGCGGCTCCAACCCCTGTTCGGAGTATATGTTCCTGGACGACACGGCCTGTAACCTGGCGTCGATCAACCTGGCGGCCCTCTATAACCGGGAAACCAGGGAATTTAATGTGGAAGGCTACCTCCACGCCATCCGAATATGGACCAGTATTCTGGAAATTTCTGTGGTCATGGCCCAGTTCCCGGCGCCGAAGATCGCCCAGCTTTCCTACGAGTACCGGACCCTGGGGCTGGGCTACGCCAACCTGGGGACCCTGCTGATGCTCATGGGCCTGGCCTATGACTCCGCGGAAGGCCGTGCCCTGGCCGGGGCCTTTTCGGCCCTCCTCTCCGGTGAAGCCTACGCCCAGTCAGCCCGTATGGCCGCGAACCTGGGTCCCTTCCTCCATTACGCCGACAACAAGGACGCCATGCTCCGGGTGATCCGCAACCACCGCCGGGCCGCCTACAATGCCCCTGCCGCAGATTACGAAGTCATCCACACCCCGCCCATGGGCATCGATCCCGCAGCCTGCCCCGTCTATCTTCTGGAAGCCGCCAAGGCCGCCTGGGACCGCGCCCTGGAATTGGGAAGCGCCCACGGGTTCCGGAATGCCCAGGTCAGCGCCATAGCCCCCACCGGGACCATCGGCCTCCTCATGGATTGCGACACCACCGGGGTGGAACCGGACTTTGCCCTGGTCAAGTTCAAAAAACTCGCCGGCGGGGGCTACTTCAAGATTATCAACCAGTCGGTTCCCCCGGCATTGGAAGCCCTGGGCTACAGTCCCGAGCAGATCGACGGGATCATCGCCTACGCCACGGGTCGGAAAACCCTGTCAGGCGCCCCGGCCATTTCCCCGGAGGCCTTGACGGAAAAGGGCTTCACCCCGGAAGCCCTGGCCGCCGCAGAGGATGCGGTCAAGACCGCATTGGGCCTGGACGGGGTCTTTAACCCCTGGATACTGGGAAAAGATTTTGTGGAAAAGACCCTCAAGGTGCCCGAATCGACCTGGTCCCTCCTGGGTTTCAGCCTCCTCAAGCACCTGGGTTTCAGCGACGAAGATATCGCCGGGGCGGAACTCTACGCATGCGGGACCATGGGCCTTGAAGGGGCTCCCCATTTGAAGCAGGAGCACCTATCAGTTTTTGACACCGCTACCCCTTCGGGCAAAAACGGCCGGCGATCCATACCCTGGACCGCCCACATCGGCATGATGGCCGCCGCCCAGCCCTTCATTTCCGGGGCCATCTCCAAGACCATCAACATGCCCAACAACTCAGGCTACGAGGACGTCAAGGGTGCCTATATGCTTTCCTGGAAAAGCGCCCTCAAGGCGGTGGCCCTGTACCGGGATGGCTCAAAACTCTCCCAGCCCCTGTCCTCCTTTGCCCCGGGCACGGATCCCCTGGCGGATACCATCCTCGCGGTGGAGCGGGGCCTTGAAAACCCGGCCCTGGCTGAGGAACGCAAATTCCCTGCAGCAGGGGAGGGCGCTTCCGGCAGCCGGAGCAAACGCAAGCCCCTGCCTAATCGCCGGGTAGGCTATACCCAGAAGGCAAAGCTCGGCGGCCATTCGATCTTTATCCGCACCGGGGAATACGACGACGGCGCTCTAGGTGAAATTTTCCTGGATATGCACAAAGAAGGCGCCGCCTTCCGCAGCCTCCTCAACAGTTTTGCTATCGCTGTATCCCTGGGCCTCCAGTACGGGGTGCCCCTGGAAGAATACGTGGACGCCTTCACCTTCAGCCGCTTTGAGCCCAATGGCATGGTCCAAGGCCACGACTATGTGAAGATGGCCACCAGTGTTATTGATTATATTTTTCGGGACCTGGCCATCAGCTACCTCAAGCGCACCGACCTGGGGCAGATCAAGCCAGAAGACATCGATGACAACAACAGTCCTAAAAACGAGGCCCCTGCAAATTCCGCCGGCCGCCATATCAACAGTAAAATTATGCGGGGAGCTTCGTCGCAAGCAGCGCACCGGGACAGCCCGGCCAAAGCTGTCGTCCCGGGTCCCAGCCTCCAGGACACCGGAGCTATCAAAATCGCCCAGGCCCGGATCAAGGGCTACGAAGGCGACCCTTGCCCCACCTGTGGTTCCTTCACCCTGGTCCGCAACGGGACCTGCATGAAGTGCGATACTTGTGGAGGGACCACCGGCTGTAGCTAAACTGAATCGCTGAAAATCCATCTTGACAAGCTGGTAAAACGGTACTAAAATAATACCAGGTATTAAATAATGATTTAATACTAATCGGACACTTAAAGGAGAAAGGTGATGGGTGAAGGCGATAAGGTACAAACCTCTGTGGAAACTCTACGGGATTATTTTGATTCCCTCCTGGTGGAACTGCGGGTAATTGATTCGGTTGAGGCATCAACCGGAATGACCCTCTATGGACATTCCTTTGCCACCCCTGTAATGGAGGCGGCGTTGTCGGGATTGGATAAGGTCCGCCCGAACGGCACGGTGGAAGCCGCGAAGGGGGTTGCCGCTGCCGGGGCCGTTATGTGGACCGGAATCGGCAGCGAGGAAGAGTTGGAATCCATCATTGCCGCCGGGGCTAAGACCATCAAGATTATTAAACCCTATGCGGATAAGGATTTGATTTTCAAAAAAATCGAACACGCTGAAAAGGCCGGGGCCATAGCAGTTGGTATGGATATTGACTTTGTATTCGGCGGCAAAAGCAAAAAAGGTTTTGCCATGGAATACCCGGTCAGCCCAAAAACCCTGGATGATGTCAAAAGTTTTGTTAAGGCAACAAAGCTCCCCTTCATTTTGAAAGGTATCCTGAGCGAAAGGGATGCGGAAAAGGCCCTGGAGGCAGGGGCCGGGGGTATCGTGGTTTCCCATCATGGTGGCATCGTGGATTGTGCAGTCCCGCCGCTCCAAATACTGCCCCGCATCACAAAGCTTATTAAGCGCAGGATTCCTATTTTTGTAGACTGCGGAATTACCAGGGGAACCGATGTTTTTAAGGCCCTGGCCCTGGGAGCTACCGCTGTTTCCGTTGGCAAGGTGATAATGCCGGCCCTGAAAAATGACGGCGCCCCGGGGGTGCAAAAAGTGTTTGAAGAAATAACTGCGGGACTCAATTGGGTTATGAGTTTAACCGGGTCCCGTGACCTTGAGCATATTGATCCCGCAGTATTATGGAATAAGCTTACGCAGTAATAGTAATACGATTTGCTGTCTAATCCGGGTAGTTCAGGTTTTCCTTGCCCGGGTTTTTCAGCACCGCCGCATAGCGCCGGGCTTCCCATTTGGCTATGTTCAGGTTCTGCTCCGAATAGTTCCCGCACTCCGCCGGGGCTGCCCCGGGGATATCCCCCTCAAAGGCGATGATCCAGTCCAGCAATTCCCGGATCAGGGGCAGGACTTTCTGGGAATCCCAGTCCCCTTCAAGGATCACGTAGCAGCCGGTACGGCAGCCCATGGGGCCAAAGTAGACCGTCTTGGGGGCCCATTCTTTATGGGAGCGCAGGAAGGTCGCGCCCAGATGTTCTATGGTGTGCAGGGCCGGCACGTCGATGACCGGCTCCTTATTGGGTTCCTTGAACCGCAGGTCGAAGGTGGTCAGAATGGTGCTACCGAATTTGTCCTTTCTGGAAACATACAGACCCGGCTTGAGCCGGAGGTGGTCCACCTGAAAACTGGCAATTTTTTCCATGATACGCTCCTTGCTGTAAAATACAGCTATATTTTACAGCAGTTGCTTAAATAATGCTATCCGCCATGGGCAGTCCCCCTCGCCAAAAAAGGGCGCCTGGCGCCGTTACCATAAACGCACGTGTTTTTTGTGTGTAAATTCACGTTTTTCCGGATCTTGTAAAATTGGTAAAATCTTTCGAAAATTTGTGTAAAAAACGAAAATTTATGATAAAATTCGACTTATGAATATAAGGGTGAAGTGCTTTTTTGCCGGTCTCCGGCTCCTTGCGGCGCTCGTTCTTACGGCGTTGTTTAGCGCCTGTCCCCAGGTGGAGGGTGTAAAGGCTTCCGATAACCGGCTCCTGTCGATTACTGCGTCCCGGGGTGATTTGTCCCCCTTGTTTAACCCGGATTATACGGATTATGAGCTTTTGGTCCCCTTTGATGCGGAAAGCGTCCGGCTGGAGGCGGTTCCCGGTGACGGAGGCGCCCGGGTGAGCCCCGGTAGGGTGGTGGAAAAACCCCTCGGCCCGGTGGACACGGTGGTGGTGTTTACCGTATACCCCCAGGACTGGTCGGCGGTCAGAGACTATACGGTTACGGTCAGGCGGAAAAGCCCGGTTTCCAAAAACACGAACCTGGCCTCGGTGTGGGTAGCGGATAAGGACGGGAACAAATGGCCTTTTTCCGACTATCACAATGACAATGATGAACCCCTGGCTTTTTCTCCGGGGCTAACTGCATATACCGTGAAGGTCCCCAATTCCATGGAGCGGATTGCCCTGATCTGCACGCCAACCAATGAAAACGCCGCTGTAAGTGATACGGGACATTATAAAAAAACCGCTGAATATACCTATACAGAGCTTGCGGTGGGCATTCCTGAGGAGATTAACGTTACTGTCACCTCAGAGGACAGGACGGAAACAAAGACCTATACCTTTACCGTCACCAGGGCGGCCCCTGATCCGGGGAACAATCGGCTGCGGAGGCTTTGGATTAACGGCAAGCTTGCGGCGGATTTTAAAGGCTCGGACGCCGCATATACCGCCAATGTCTCCTGGGCAGATTCAGTAACCCTAAAAGCGGAGGCGGAAGAACTGGGAGCAAGGATTTATGATAGCACTGATACTGCGATAAACCCGGAAGGCAGCGCTGTAACTGCGGTGCAGGATCTTCCTTTCTCCGGGGCGGGCGTAATCACCTATACCCTCAGGGTTGCGTCGGTGGACGGATCCGATATGGCTTATACCATAACCCTTACCCGCCTGTCCAAAGATGCCAGCTTGGGCAGTATTACGGTGACTGCGACTGCGGCTGGGAGCCTTGAAACCTGGACACCGGCTCTGATCGATTTTCTTCCAACCGATGATAGATCCTGGGCTTACGGCACTGAAGAAACCCCTTTAATTACCACCCAATCCGCAAACATTACGGTGACCGGGACCCTTCCGACAGGTTCTCTTGCACAGATAAGTTCTCCTTTGGAAAACACCCTGTCTGAGGGGGTGCATTGCCTGACCCTGACGGTCACCGCCCAGGACACCACGGTCCGTCACACCTACAGTATCTGGCTTGAGCGGCTGCCCGTGGACAGCAATGCTGATCTGTCGAACCTTCAGGTGCAAGCCGGAGGAATGACCCACACCTTGATCTCATCCTCTCCCTCGCCTGAAACCAATTATTCCCTGTCCATACCGGCGGCAACTGCCGGCGTTACTATTACTGCAACCCCCGCCTCTTCCCTTGCAAAAACCCTGACCGTGAAAGGGAGCAACGTTAGTTTCGGGGCTTCCCGGAACGTGACTGAAATATCCCCGGGTATAACTACCATTCCTGTGGTGGTTACCGCCCAGGACGGGACCACAAAGACCTATGTGATCACCCTCTACAAGCCGGGAACTGCGGGCCTCTCCATTACCCTGCTTCTCTCCGATGGGGGTGATTTCATAACTATAGATCGGGACCTGCCGGATTCCAATATATTTATCTATCAGAATGGCATCGCATCGGGCGCCGGGCATCAGGATCTGCCCAGGACGGTGGAATTTTCCTTCACCGGGGAAACCGGGTATTGGTGGTATGTGGATGGAAAGAAAAAGGGGAATAATAACGAGTCCCTTCTCATCGACGCCCTTAACTATTCTCTGACAAAACACCGGGTAACCCTGATGGTTCAGCAGGGGGACATTATTATTTCCAGAGAAATATTCTTTACCGTTACCATGAATGTTGTGGAGGATGGATTTGATGACTTGCCATCGTATTCTTATTAAGCTTATACCCTTACTGATAATTTCAGCGCTTTTCTTGCCCCGCTGTTCCAACATTTTGGCCTCCCGGGACATTCAGGGTGAAGAAGCCGCCATCCCCCCGGACATGGGCCTGGTCAGGCTGAACCTGGATAACGGTTCGCCCCTGAACAGAAGTCTGCTGCCTAACCCGGTTTTTGCCTATTACGAACTGGTTTTTACCGATGCGGGGAACAGCGACAACAGTATTACTGAGACCATCACCGGTAAAAACACTGCTGTCAGTATAAAAGCGGGGGTATGGAACCTTGCAGTCACCGCCTTTGTAAGGAGGGCGGGGCAAGACTTTTCTGCGGCGGCGGGGGAAAGCTCTTCTCCCCTGGTGGTGGAAGCGGGGGGGACTACCAGTGCGGAAATTTTCCTGTATGCCCGCACCGATGGGAAGGGCAGCTTCTCCTATACCGCCAGCTTTCCCTGGGGATTGGACAAGGCGGAGCTTACCCTTCAGTCCTTTGCTGATCCATCGGTGGAAAAGAAGGTGGACCTTCTTGCGTCCCCGGGGCTGACCAATCCCGGTTCCTTTGATGAGCTGCCTTCCGGTTTTTACCTGCTTTTTCTTAGTCTGGAAAAGGATGGGCAGGTCGCGGGAAAAACCGAAGCGGTCCATATTTATGACAACCTGGATACCCGGGCGGATTATGCCTTTACCGCCTCCGATTTTGCCAAGGCGGCCTTTTTCAGCGGTACGGTGAGCATGAGTGACGCGCTGTCCGCCGACTATACCATCACCGCTGTCTATCTGTTCAGCTCCGATGGAAATGAGATTTCCTATATGTATGACACTACTATTGAATGGCCGGATTGGACCATAAGGGCGCGGGCCTATTCCGGGCCGGCGTACTTTAAGGTAGAGCTTGGTAAGGATACTGATTCTGACGGGAGTCCTGATATATTCCGCCTGAGCAAATCCCAGCCTATAAACTTGTCCACAGAAGGCAAAAGCGGTATAGTGCTAACGGTTGAGAAGTATGCTATAACCGGGATTAGTAGTGTTGTGACGCCGGACCTTACCGAAGCCTTTGAAGGGGATAAAATTACCCTTAATATTGCCCCTGCCACAGGGAAACAGCTTGAAGGGGGTACTCTGGGCTATACCTACGGCAGCACTACGGTCAAGCTGGATGAATTGGCGGCCGTCCCCTCCTTTACTATGCCCGGAGCGGATATAAGCATTGTTGCGGGATTTGAAGATGTCCCTGATGCCGGACTTATTGTGGATGGCGTTCCTGTGACCCCTGCCCCTACTGGCTTGACTACAGCCTTGGCCAATATTGCTACCGATGTTACAGGTGGTTCATATCCATCTG
This sequence comes from Treponema primitia ZAS-2, assembly GCF_000214375.1. NCBI lineage: Bacteria > Pseudomonadati > Spirochaetota > Spirochaetia > Treponematales > Treponemataceae > Treponema > Treponema primitia. The sequence goes on from NC_015578.1 coordinate 987,624, forward strand.
CTGGCAAGCAGTACACCATCGTTCTTGGGGCTAATGAAGCTATTGGTCCCCAACAGCTTATCTATCCTGGCAAAACTGTAACCATAACCATTAAAGGCAGCGGAGCGCCCCGCACTGTAAGCCTGTCCACCCCATCAAGCAGCCTTTTTGCCCTGGGAAACGGGGTTACCCTTATCCTGGATGACAAGATCATCCTGCAAGGTATACACAATAATAATGCTCCATTGGTTGTAGTTAATTCCGGCGCTGTCTTTGAAATGCACGAAAGCACCGGACTGATAGATAATATCTTTAATGCCACCGGAACACTCGACGGCGGCGGTGGGGTGTATGTAGCTTCCGGCGGTACGTTTACCATGACAGGCGGAACCATTGCCGATAGCGGCGCTCTTTCCGGCGGCGGCGTGTATGTAGCTTCCGGTGGTAAGTTTGACATGAGTGGCGGGACCATCAGTAGTAATAGTTCTCAACGTGGCGGCGGCGTGTATGTGGCGTCTGCTGTAACTCCCAGCAGTGGGTTTACCATGACGGGTGGAAGCATATTCGGTAATCATATCAATATATCCAACTTCGGCGGCGGCGGGGTGTATGTAGCTTCTGGCGGAGAGTTTGTTATGGATGGGGAAAGCACTATCAACGGTAATGGCAACATTTTTGACAATGGTGGCGGGGTGTATGTAGCTTCCGGTGGAAAGCTTACCATGAAAGGGAAAAGCAGCATCAGCGGTAATGAAGCCGATGAACGTGGTGGCGGGGTGTATGTAGCTTCCAGCGGAGAGTTCGTTATGGAGGGTGAAAGTACCATTAGGGGCAATAAGTCTACCGCTGATGGCGGCGGCGGCGGGGTGTATGTTCATTCCGGTGGAGAGTTCGCTATGAACGGAGGGATAATCAATAGTAACACTGCCCTTGAAAACGGCGGCGGAGTGTATATGACAGGTGGCGACTTTACCATGAATGGCGGAACCATCAGCGGCAATACTGCTGCCTCTACCGGCGGCGGAGTGTATATGACAGGTGGCGGCTTTATCATGAATGGCGGAACCATCAGCGGCAATCAAGCCGCCTCTAGCGGCGGCGGGGTGTCTGTGCCAGGTGGCGTGTTTACCCTGGATGGAGGGACTATCAGCGCCAATACTGTCGACGATGGCTTGAGTGGCGGCTTGGGCGGCGGGGTGTCTGTGACAACGGGGCTGACGACGTGGGGTAAGTTTGTCATGAAGACAGGAAGCATCGGCGGTAATCAAGCCACATCTAGCGGCGGCGGGGTGTATGTGAAGGGATTGAATACCGACTTTACCATGGAAGGCGGAACCATCAGCGGTAATACCGCCCCTAATGGCGGCGGGGTATATGCCGGTAGTTGGTTTACCATGGAGGGGGGAAGTATCAGTGTTAATATCGCCTCCGCTTCCGGCGGCGGGGTATATGTCAAGGAAATCTTCACCTTGACAGGGGGAACCATAACCGGGAATACCGCACCCGCAGGCAGCGGGGTGTTTGTAGTATACGACTTTGTTATGGGCGCCGATGCAAGGGTGGCTGCGGATAATCGTGTTTTTATATCAAATAATGTAACGGCTGGTACGGATCCCGGTATTATTGAACTCTCCGGATCCGCTGGGACTGATCCCATAGCCGTAATAGACCTGGACGTTAATTCGGGTTTTGCCGCCGAGCAATGGGCTGGAAAAACTCTGCTTGAGAGGGGAGGAGGTTTCGGGATGGCAACCCCCCTTCCCCGGAGCCGTTTTATCCTGGGAAATTTTGTTAATCCCCAGACCCCGTCTGTATCGGTCCCCATCGACCCGGCTCATTATAGTATAGATGCCACCGGGCGTTTGCGGAGACAGTAAAAGTGAGGCCTTTATGAGTTGCTTAAAAAACAAAAGCCCCGGCCTCTTCACTGCGGCCCTGGCCCTTTCCGCTTTGCTGTCTGTTTCCTGTGAGCAGCCGGAAACAGACATCCTGGCCCTGGTGGACCAAAAGGTCTGGGAAGCCAATGCCCCCAGGATTCAGGTGTCCTATGAGGTGGATTCCGATAAGGGGCTTACTATCCCTTCGGTGTCCAGCGAGGCTAAACAGCGTTTGCCCTTTACGGTAAGTTACACTCCTATAAACCAGGAATGGGCCTTTGCCCAATGGACGGCTTATCATGATTCGACGCCTTTGACTTCCGGGGATATTTACTTTGAAAATAGCAGTAATACTGTTACTCAGGTTATCATCCTTACGGATAAGTATGATCGGATCACGTTGAAACCCCAGTTGGAGGAACGGCTCCGGGTTTGGGACTGGCGCCCCAACGGGGGTACGGATACCCCGCTGGTTAAGAATACCTCCATCGTGGTGCGCTTTACCCAGAACATTGCAGGTGAATCCTTTATCATCAGAAACGAACAGGGGCGGCTTCAATACGATGAAAACTATGAGCCCGTATACCGGGCTGCTGGCGAGTTCAGAAATATTACCATCCTGGGCAGCTCCTACGGAAACGAGCCGGTAAATTTCGCCCGGTACTTTAACGATCCGGTGATACAGGGGGATACCCTGAGGCTGGAGCCCAATCCCCTTGATGCCATACCATCCTACAGTTATATTACGGTAATACTTGGCCAGGGGATAAACAGCTCCGGAACCCAGGTAACCCTGTCGGCGCCTTTCCTGTTCCAATACGCAGTGAGTAATAAATTCGATGATGAAGGCCCGCACATCCTGTTCTTCGGCGTTAGCGGGGACGATGGGGAAACCCTGAGCTTCGCGGCGGTGGGGGAGGAGGATGCCCCCGTCGGGGACTTTACCCTGCACCCGGGGGTCCCCCTGTACTTTATGGTTTCCGCCAATGATACAATATCCGGGATGAATATCGGGCAAATCCGCATCACCGAAATTGCTGAAGGCGTCTCCTATCCGCCCCAGGCCCACTGGTACACCGGGGATTACAATGATCCCCTGCGGCAAAACCTGATAAAAAATGCGGAAAAGATATACGACAGCAGCGGAACCAATAAGCTGGAGGGAATACACATTTTCTCCTACACCCCCCTGGCCCGGACCGAGACTTACGACTATACCGGCCCCATGGAACTACAGGTCGATGTATTGGATCCCCAGGGTAATAGTACTACCCGGAGCTACCCGGTTTACCGGGAATAGGGGAGAGTTTTGCTCGTTGCAAAAAAGGGCGCCTGGCGCTATTTTGGTGAAGCTTACCTAACTCACAGCTCAAACGCACGAGTATTTGTGTGTAAACGCACGTTTTCTGTTTTGTGTGTATTGCACAGGTTTTTGAGTCTAAATGCACTATTTCTGTTGATCTTGCAAAGCTGCAAAAGAATACATAAAATCGTATCTATGAAAAAGCGAGGGAAGGTTTTTTTCAGCGGGCTCCTGCTTGCGGCGGGGATCCTGGTCAGCGCCTGTAACCAGGCGGTGGGGTCCGAAAACTCGGGGGATCTTTTGCAGACTATCCTGGTTTATGGGGGGACCGAGGTGCTTCAGCTCCAGGGGGTTCACCGGGAGTGGCCGGGCTTTGATCCCCGGGAAACCGAATACACCCTGGCAGTCCCAGCGCATATAGAGAGCATAACTCTGGAAGCGGCGCCCCGGGACATCAGTGTCCGAATCAGCCCCCAGAAGCAAATAGAGAAACATTTTTCCTACGGCGAAAGCGCGGAGATCACCTTTACGGTATACTCTGCGGACTGGGGCTCGGTGCAGACCTATACAATAACGGCGTCCCGGGAAAGCCCGGTATCCCGCAATGCGGCGCTTGCGGAAGTATGGGTGCGGGATCAGAACGGGAACCAGTGGCCCTTTTCCGATTATACTGGGGAAGACGGCAAAAATTTGAATTTTTTCCCGAGCGTAACGAGTTATTTCCTGAAAGCGCCCAGTACCATGAGCCAAATCGCCCTGGTCTGTACCCCTGCGGACACCAAGGCCGAAATAAGCGGGACTGAAACCTATCCCCTGAGTTTCGACGGTCCCCGGGAGATACCCATACGGGTAACTGCCCAGGATGGGACCGGGGAAACCTACACCTTTACGGTTACCCGAACTGCCCCGGACCCGGAAAACAACACCCTGCGGCATCTGTGGGTAAACGGCCTGGTGATTGATGAATCCGACGACAAGGTAAGCGTAAGCACCGGTCCGGAAGGGAATCTGGTTTATACAATAAAGGTACCCTACAATGAAAAAGCGACCCTCCGTGCGGAAGCGGCGGAATACGGGGCAACCATAGCCGATGGGGCCGGAGCCGGACTGACTTCCGGAGACAGCGCAGTAACCGAAGAAAGGGAACTCAGCTTTGATGGGACGGATACCCTGAGCTATACCATGAAGGTCCAGTCCGAAGGCGGGAGCCAGGAGTACACGGTCAACTTGGTCCGTATGTCCATCGATGCAGAACTTTCCGGTATCAGCATAAACGGCGCGCCCCTGTCAGGATTTGACCGGACCATTATGAGCTACGGCAGTTCCACAACACCAAAAATTACCACCACTGCTGAAACAATAAATGTGTCCGGCACGCTTTCTGATCCTAATGGGGCGGTGAACGCCCTGGACAATCATCCCCTGGCCCTGGGATCAAACCGGCTGACCCTGACGGTAAATGCCGAGGACCCCGGATACCGCAATACCTATACTATCTGGGTAAGGCGCAACTCCATCCCCGGCACTGGAAGCGAGCCTGGTGGTGGAACTGACCCCGGTGGTGGAACCGATCCTGGCGGTGGGACTGACCCCGGTGGCGGGACTGACCCTGGCGGTGGAACCGACTCCGGTAGCGGCGGTGCTGCGCCGGCCTTTACCCTTTCTCTGCCTACGGAAATAACGGGTATCACAGGTAGTCCTGCGGATGGAACGGCGCTTATCTATAAACAGGGGACTGTGGGTGATTCCGACAAACCCCGCAGCTTTACGGTAAGCGTACCTACCGGGCAGGGACTTACCGTATATGGCTGGTATGTGGATGGGCTGCAACGAGGCAGTGAATATTCCTTCAATGTGGACGCGGTAAGCTACCCGCTGGGGACTCATAGGGTGAGTGTTATCATCCTTAAGAATGGGAAACACTATTCCTATGAAAAGACCTTTACTGTTCATTATGATAAGTAGGGGGAGGAAATAATGAAAAAAGCCAATCGAATAATTATTCTGTGGGCCCTGGTATGTATCTTTCTCCTCTGGGGATGTTCCGATATATTAAAAGAATCGGTAAATTTTGAGCTGCCTGAAAACAAGGGCCTGGTCCTGGTAATCATCAACGGTTCTGATGGTGCGGGGCGTACCTTGCTGCCCAAAGCCCCGGATTTTGTCCGCTACGATCTGGTCTTTACCAAAGGCGCCGCTGAGGAATCCTATCCGGATTGGAAAACCACTGATGTAATAAGCCTGAACGTGGGGGAGTGGGCCCTGGAACTTACCGCCTATGTGGCCGGAGCTGCATTGCCCCTGGCTGCCGCCAAGGGCAATGCCACAGTAACGGTAAGCCCAAGCGCCCCCGCCACAGTAAACGTAAGCCTCTATGCCCTTACCGGCGGACAGGGGACCCTTAGTTACAATATCACGCTGCCCACAGATTTGAGTTCCGCCCAAATGATTGTGAGCCCCTTTGCCGGGGGAAGCGATCAAACGGTGGATTTACTGCTTAGCGGCGCTTCCGGTTCCCTGCCCCTAGCATCGGGAGATTATCGTTTAACCCTGACCCTGAATAAGGACGGACTCCCTGCGGGAAAAACCGTTGCCCTGCAGATCTACGACAATCTAGTGACCGAAGCGACGTATGAATTTAAAGATGCCGACTTTAGTTCCGCAGTAACCATAAGCGGCCCGGTTCCAACAAAAACGGGGTATACGGTAACGGAGATATATATTTATAGCAGCGCCGGTCAGAAGATTGATGCAGCAGTTGGGGGTATAAACACGGCAAAAACCGCATGGTCCTTCACGGTGCCATCGGGGTATGAATCGGTGTATTTTAAGGTGGAAGTGTGTAAAGATGGAACCCTTGCCCCAAAATTTCTCAGCAAACCCATTGCCCTTGACCAACTGCAAAGCCATGATGGGGAGGGAGCAATAGCGCTGGACTTTACGTATGCTATTACCATTCCCACAAGTTTAAGCGGCGGCAGTGTTACTGCGGTCCCTGTGGAAGCCTTTGAGGGGCAGACCGTTACCCTTACGATGCACCCGGATAGCGGTAAGCAGTTTAAGGGGGGGAGCCTGAAATACAAGGGTATCACCCAGGAAAAGGGTGTCATTCTGGAAACACAGACGGTTTCTGGTGATGAAACTGCGTCCTTTGTCATGCCTGCGGAGGATGTGGGCATTGCTGCGGAGTTTAAAACGCCGCTTACGGCAGGGTTGTTCAAGAAGAATGCTGCTGAAAGCCTTGAAGAAATAACCGGAGACTATACAACGCATTCCCTTGCCAATGCACTGAGTTACATCAAAACATCAGCATCTGTCAGTCCGGGAGATCGCTTTGTCATAATTTTAGGTGAGACTACGAATGCGACCCTCTCGCCGGCAAGCAGCACTGGTGATAGCACCGGCTATCTTAGCAAAGCTGTCACCGTTACCTTGCAGGGAAGTGGAGCAGCCCGGGAGGTGAGCCTTGACAATAGCGGCTCTCTTTTTGTTGTTGGTAATAATGCCGAATTGATTTTAGGTGATAAGATTATCCTGCAAGGACGTAATTCAAACGGCTATAGTTTAGTGCGCGTTGAGGGCACGGGTAAGCTAACCATGCAGAGCGGATCGGAAATTAAAGGAAATAAAACCTCTGCCAGTGTAAGCGGAGGTGGGGTGTCTGTAACATCCGGTGGAACCTTCACGATGGATGGCGGAACCATAAGTGGTAATTACGCTGCCAGCAACGGAGGTGGGGTGTATGTAACATCCGGTGGAACCTTCACGATGAATGGCGGAACCATAAGCGATAATACCCACAACGCCTCCTCCTCCTTCTCCGGTGGAGGGGTATTTGTAGAGACTGCTGGTGAAACAACTTCCAAATTCTTTATGAATGGCGGAGCCATAAATCGTAATACCTCCTCAAGCCGTGGCGGGGGGGTGAGTGTACTCAGCGGAACCTTCACTATGACTGGTGGAACCATAAGTGGTAATATCTCTGCCACTGCTGCCATTTCAGCCTCTTCCGGTGGGGGGGTATCTGTATCTGGAGGAACCTTCATTATGGATGGCGGAACCATAAGCGGCAATACCGCCTCTGCCACCGACTCATCTGCCACTACCAGTGGTGGGGGGGTATCTGTATCTGGAGGAACTTTTACTATGAATGATGGAACTATAAGCGGTAATACCACCACTACCACCACCTACAGTACCTCCTCTGGTGGGGGGGTATCTGTATCTAGTGGAGCCTTCGTGATGACTGGCGGAACCATAAGCGGCAATACCGCCACATCACCCAATGATAACAATCCCGCTGCCTACGGCGGGGGGGTGAATATATCTGGTGGAGCCTTCGAGATGACTGGCGGAGCCATAATCGGTAATGCTACGACATCCTCCCCTACCTCCCCTTCCATTAAGATCAATGGTGGTGGGGTGTATGTATCTGGTGGAACCTTTACTATGAAAGACGGACTCATCAGCGCTAATACTGCCCCCTTCGGTGGCGGGGTGTACGTGTCCGGCGGAACAACCAAGTTTGTTGAGAAAGCATCTCTTAGTGCTAATATTGCTGAAGAAGGCGGCGGGGTGTACGTAAGCGGTGGCTCCTTCACTCTGGCTGGCGGCGCTATCAACGGCAATATCGCCAATGGCGGATCTTATTCCAGAGGCGGCGGGGTGTATGTCAAGACCGGTATCTTCACCATAAGCGATGGAACCCTCGACAATAACAGCGCCATAGCTTCAGTCGCCTCCTATGGGGGCGGGGTGTATGTCGGCGGCGGAACCGTGAACATGACAAAAGGAACTATCACCGCCAATATCTCCTCATGTGAGTCCTATTCCTATGGCGGCGGAGTGTACCTGGACGGCGGAAAATTTACCATAAGCGGAGGTACCTTCAGTAATAATACCGCATCCTCACTTACCCCCTCCTATTCCCGAGGCGGCGGAGTTTACGTGTACACCGGAACCTTTGAAATGGCCGAGCTTGGCCGTATAGATACCAATAACCTGGTATGTATTGAGCCCGGTAAATGGATAACCCTTACCAAGCCGTTTACCGGCGCCGGTCCCATCGCCCTTATCGACCTTTCCGGCAGCTCCAGTAGTTGGCTCCCCCCTATAAAAGTGCTTAAGAAAGAAACATCATTTGGAACCCAGGATATCCCTCTGGATCGTTTTCTCCTGGGAGATTTTGTGATAGGCCCCCAGCGGAAATCCATTGAAGCCATGGGGTATTTTCTCAATACCGACGGAACCTTACAGTCATGGTAGCTAAACTAACGCTGCCTGTTTATGGCCGGCCCCTGGTTTTGGGGTTTCTCGCTGCCCTGCTCGCCGCTTCCTGCGATCTGTCCGGGGAGACGGATATCCTGGCAGTGGTGGATCAGAAGGTGTGGGAAGCTTCCGCCCCCCGGATCGCCGTGTCCTACAGCGTGGAAAATGACAAGGGCTTCACCATTCCTGCGGTGTCCGGGGAGGCTAAGCAGAAGATACCCTTTACCGTGACCTATACTCCCCTGAACCAGGATTGGGCTTTTACCGGCTGGACCGCCCTTGACCCATCGGGGAAAGTCCTGGCGTCCCGGGATATATACTTTGAGGAACCTAACAACAGTTCTACCCAGGTGATCATCCTTACGGATACCTACTCCCGGATTACTCTTAAGCCGGTTCTGGCGGAGCGGCCCCTGGTTTGGGACTGGCACCCCAATGGGGGGACCGATAACCCGGTGAATATCAATACTCCGGTGGTGGTGCGGTTTACTAAACCGATGCGTGTCGAATCCTTTGTTTTCCGGTACGATGCTAAGGGCGATCCGGTGTGGCGGAATGAAAGCGGGGAATTCAGAAATATTACCATCCTGGGCAGCCCCGAATTCGGAACCCGGGAACCGGTAAATTACGCCCCCTGGTTTCTCGATCCTCAGTTAAACGGGGATACCCTGAAGCTGGAAGTGAATTTGGCCTATGCCCGGGAACATTCCCTTGCCTATAGCTATATTTCCGTAACCCTGGGCCAGGAGATAAGCTCCGCCGATTATGTTACCCTCTCCGCCCCGGTGCGCTTTCAGTACGCGGTGAATGACGGTTTTGACACCGAAGGCCCGGTGATACGGCGTTTCAGCGCCGCCCTTCCCGCAGAGGAGGGGGAAGATCCGGTGGAGCTGCCCTATGGGAATCCGGACCACCCTCAGCGCCATCTGGCGCCGGGGGCTCAGTTGGACCTTATCATCTCTGCGCTGGATCAGATTTCCCTCGCAGATATCAGACAGATAGAGATTAGCGAAAAAAAGGCCGATGGTTCCGCCGTTTCCGGCCCCATTACCTTCTGGTATACTGAAGATTATCAAAAGCCCGAATGGCAGACTCTGATCGCTGATGTGGAAAAAAATTATGGCAATCTGTCGGGGCTTCATATTTTTAGGTATGAATTTAAAGGGGCCCCCGAATATCAGGGATACATAGATTTACAGGCCGATGTGTACGATCCCCTGGGAAATTTTTCTACCGCCCTGTACAGGATATACCAGGAAGGGCCGGAAATTACCGAATAGGAAAAAGTATGAAAACACGATTGATCCTGACAGTATTCATCCTTGCCATTACCGCCTCCGCCTTTTCGGTAGAATTTACCCTCCGCCCCCGCTTCTTTGCCCTTTTCCCCCTGGGTGACAAGACCGTAGAACGCTTTGATACGGGCTTTGGGGGGGACCTGCTCTTTGATGTGAATATATCCAGCCTCCTCACCAATCCCTGGGGTATCGGCTACTCTGCGGGCCTTGAAGGGGGCGCGGGTTTTACGCCCCTGAAAACCGACGCTGCGGACAGTATCAGTTTCCTTTCCGGCGGTCTGGGGCTGGGAGTATTTTACTACCCTATTTCCCGGCTTAACCTGCGGCTGGACGGCGCCCTGGGCCTTTACCAGGGGAGCCTTTCCTCCGGGGGAAATTCCGCAGAAGGGTCCGAATCCTCCCTGTGGTGGCGGGCCGGAGCCGAGGCGGGGTTCCGGTTTTCACCTCTGATTACCCTTTCTGCGAACGTCGGGTACCGTTACTATAATAACCGTTTCAGCGAAAGTACCGGCCCAGCATTCTATTCGGGACTTTACACGGGACTTACCCTGCAGCTTAATTTTGAAACCCGTTCTTCCTATAGGGGAATTGATGTCCGGCTGGACCAGGACGACGGGATTTACCCCTTGTACCATTCCCTGTACCGGAACAACCCTGTAGGGAGCCTTATACTGACAAACCGGGAAAGCGCGGAAATACGGAATGTACGGGTAAGCTTCCAGGCGGGGAGCTACACGTCCTCGGAACTGTTCTGCGGAAGCGTCCCCCTGCTGGTCCGGGGCAGGAGCACCGAAATTCCCCTGCTGGCGGATTTTTCCCGGGCCCTGATGGATTTTACCGCTGACGGGCGCATTATCGGGGAAGTGCTGGTCCGGTATACCCTGCTGGGCGCCGAGCGGACCGCCCTGTTGAGCGTCCCTGTGCAGGTCCATGGGCGCAACAGTTTCCTCTGGGCCGATCCCTGGGGGCTTGGGGCCTTTGTGTCCCCCACTTCGGCGGATACCCTGGAGTTTTCCAAGCAAATAACCGGCCTGGCCCGGGGGAGCCTGCGGCCCGAGCTGAACCGGAATATGCAGTTGGGGATCTGGCTCTTTGAGGGTCTCAAAGCTGCGGGTCTGGGCTATGGCGGGCCCCTGGAAACCCCCTATGTGGAGTACCGCCAGAGCCCTGAGAAAATTGACGATATTCAGTATCCCTTCCAGACCCTGGCCTTCCGTACCGGCGACCTGGACGATCTGGGTCTGCTTTTTGCGGCGATTCTGGAAGCGGCGGGGATTTCCTCCGCCTATATCCCCCTGGATGACGAATTCATCGTCGCCTGGCCCCTGAACATCAGCGAAGCCCAGGCAGGGAACTTTTTCAAGGATACGGAGAAACTCCTGGTAGTTAACGGCGAAATCTGGCTGCCCCTGGCCCTATCCGGTTTTAACGATGGGTTCATCGCCGCCTGGGACAAGGCGGGGGAACGTTTGAACCGGGCGGAGGCTTCCGGGGAAGGTTTTGAGTTTATCCCCAGCGCCGATGCCTGGACCGTGTATCCCCCGGCTGCGGCCCCGCCCCTGCGGAACCGGAATACCCGGCCCGATGAAAACGCCGCCGCCGCTGCGGTGGAAAGGGCCCTGAAAAGCTACATTGACCAGGAACTGGCCCCGGCTATAGTCCGGCTTCAGGAACAGATCCGGGGCGGGGCTACCCCTGCTCTGTACAACCAGTTGGGTCTGCTGCAACTGCGGGCCGGTTCCCACCGGGATGCCCAAAGGACCTTTGAACAGGCTGCGGGAATGGGGTCCCTTCCCGCCATGCTGAATTTGGGGAACCTGTTTCTCATGGACGATGACTGGAACAATGCGGAATCCTGGTTTAACCGGGCCCTGGACACGGACCCTGAGTATGAACCGGCTAAACGGGGATTGGAGAGGGTCAGGGCAGGCCGGGGCTAATATGAAAAAACGAAACTCGCCGGTTCTTTTTGCCCTGCTCTTTTTTTTACCTATCCTCTCCATTCATGCTGAACAGGGTCTTGAGTTCCGGCTTGCCCCGGGCGGGGCTTTTCCCCTTTCTGAAAACCGCTTTGAGCCGGGCTTTGGCCTTTCCGCCGCCCTGGACTGGACCTTCCTGCCCCTGGGCCGCTTGTTCAAGACCGGCCCTTTGCAGGACCGCCTAAACGCCGGTTTAAGCGGCCAGGGGGGATTAGGCTCCCTGGGCGTAAAGGACGGCTCTTCCCTTTCCCTGCTGGATCTGGGCCTGGGGCCCCTGGTGCGGCTCGACCTGGGGGAACGGTTTTCCCTGGAAATAACCGGGAACCTGGGCATATACCAGCTCAGCTACGATCAGCTCAAACAGTCCGCCCTGCGCTGGGGGGGAACCCTCTCAGGCGCTTTCCGGCTGGCCCCCTATTTATCGGTTTTCCTCAACGGGGGCTATCACCGCTATGAATACAACCGGGAACCCCTGGCCCAAACCCTGAGCATCGGCGCAGGGCTCAGCATAAACCTTCTGGAACTGATCCGGCCTCAGACCCGGATCAAGGCGGAGAAAACCCTGGACAACCCGGTATTCCCCGTTTCTTTCGCCTGGTACGAGGATAACCCCCTGGCAACGGTCCGGGTGACCAACAATGAGCGGAACACCCTGCGGGATCTGCGGCTGTCCTTTTTCCTGGAACAGTACATGAACGAACCCTTTCTCCTGCCCGGCATCCCCCAATTAAAGCCCGGCGAATCGGTGGATATCCCCGTAACAGCCCTGTTTAACGGGACCATGCTGGACCTGGAGGAAAATACCAACGCCAATGCCCGGATCATCCTGAGTTACCGCAATCTGGGCAGCCGCCGGGAAGCGGATTTTCCCCTAGAGATACCGGTCTATCACCGGAACGCCATGAACTGGGACGATGACCGCCGGGCTGCTTCTTTCGTATCCCCCCGGGATAGCGCCGCTCAGCTCTTTGCCCGGTATACCGCCTCGGTGGTGGACCGTCGTCTGCGCCCTGACACTCCCCGAAACATCCAATACGCCCTGGGCCTACTGGCGGCCCTCCAGGAATACGGCATTCACTACATCATTGACCCCTCCAGTTCCTACCTGGAGCTTTCGGAAAACGCCTCCGCCCTGGACAACCTTAACTACCCCTACCAGACCCTGCTCTACCACGGCGGTGACTGTGACGACCTTTCCATCTTGTTCTGTTCCCTCCTGGAAGTTCTTCGGGTAGATACGGCCTTCATCACCATACCGGGGCATATTTACGCCGCCTTTGACACGGGCCTGGAAGCCCCAGCCGAAGACCAGGAAAGTGACGGAGGCTTCATTGTGTATGATGACCGGCTCTGGATGCCCGTGGAAATCACCATCCCCGAAAAGGGCCTGTACCGGGCCTGGCAAACCGGCATTGAGCAATGGCGAAGCGCCGGTGAAGAGGGAAAATTCTACCCCATGGGTGATTCCTGGGCCGTCTATCCCCCGGTCAGCGTAGGTGAAGCCGGAAGGGACCCGCCGGCCCTGCCTGGAGAGGATGCCCTCATAGGTGCCTTTGAAAAAGAAATGGAAGGGAATTTTTCCAAAAAAACAGGTAAATGACCATCGGAAATCTCTAAAAACTCGGTTGGTTTTTAGAGATTTCCGACCTTATCTAACAGGCCGCTTTCCCCGGAGGAATTTTTTCACCGGCTGAGCCAGAAAGTAGCCGCCGAATATGACAATAAACCTGTCCACAATATTTATAGGTATCCGGGACAAAACATCCGCTGCCAGTAAAGGTACATTATTCCGCAGAAGGCCGAGTTTGAAGGCGTCCTCGGGAGAAAAGAGAATATTTTTTTGCAATAAAACAACGTGAATAACAAAATCAATAATGCCCCCAAGAACACTTAGCATGCCGCTATCGGTTATAAATACCAGGAGCAGTATCGCGATTTTGCTGATCGGGGAAGCCGACTCCGGTTCAGTATTTTCCGCCCAGGACCTGCAGAAACTCCAAATCAGCAGTACTTCCGCAATGCTGCAAAGGATATAATAGTAGGTTGTAACTTGCTCGGTTCTGAGCACGATAAGAACAGCGGTCAGAATGCCGGTAAGAATCCCCGGTATAGGCCCTGCGGCAAAGCATACAGCGCAGGTAAAGAGGGTGTCCAGAAACAGGGGCAGAAGGAAGACCTCGCAGATCAGGGTATTCAGGAGAAAATTGCATCCTGTTGCAAAGGCGCACAGAATAATCAGCTTTACAATTTTTCCTGGAGTCAATTTTCTTGCGCGGGGAACTGCGTTGCAAGATGCGGGCATTACCATTCCCGTACAATTCGCCGCACAATCTCCCCGGAATGTTTCGAAGCGATAGGCAGGAATTGGTCATGGGTAACCGGCGATTCGGTCCCCGCAATGTCCGAAAGGGCCCGGATGATCAGCCCAGGGACCTTAAAAATGTAGCAAGCCTGGGCTATAGCGGCCCCCTCCATTTCCACCGCCCGCAAGGTCGGAAACCGTTTACGCAGCTCGTTGATCATTTCAGGCTCGTGCATAAAGATATCCGCCGAACCGATGAGGCCCCTGCAATGGTTGAAGTTCTCAGGCAGTATCCCCTCCCGTTTAAGGCTATCCACCGCAGCCTCCGCCCGGCGTATCAAATCCTCGGTCACCGGAAAAATAGGCGGCATACCGGGTATCTGCCCCAGGGCGTAGTTAAAGGCCGTAACATCCGCATCGTAATAGACCAGCCCATCGGAGATGATAGCGTCCCCAAAGCTCAGTGCAGGGTCAATCCCCCCGGCGGACCCGGTATTGATCACCAGTTCCGGGTGATAATGATCGATGAGCAAAGCGCAGCCCACCGCAGCGCTTACCTTACCGATCCCGCAGAGCAGAAGCGCCACGGGCTTATTTTCCAGCTTCCCGATATAAAATTTATAGCCCCCGATTGTTTCCAGCCGGGAATCCTCCAGGGCTGAACGGAGAAGGCTTATCTCCTCCTCCATGGCTCCAATAATACCTATCATGGTTACCTCACTGGGCTTAGTATACCACAAATCGCCTGTTCGTGCTATATTTTTCCTATGCCCCACCGCTTCTTGCAACGAAGTTTCCCGCGCAACAGAGCCGCCATTTTTTTGGCCCTCCTGTGCCGCTGTATAGTTATTGCTCTCCCCATCTTCGGGACGGAGTATTCTTCCATCACCGGGGTATTTGCGGATTGGATGGAAGTGGAGAAAGCCCTTTCGGGAAACCCTGCTGAAAACGGCGCTCTTCTGTCTTCGCTCATGAAATTCCGGCTGACCCTGGAGGCTTACACCGAATCCCCCCTTTTTATGCAGTATGAGGGGGCGGTTCTTTTTTCTCTGGAACAAAAACAGCAGATGATGGAGTTAATCGAAACCTTTGCTGAGTCCGCTGCCAGGGGGAACATGGCTGAGGCTGCAGAAAACGCGGTTGCTATACGCTCCACGCTTGTTTTCTGGCAGCATTTTGAAGTCACCGTGTCGAATACGGTTTTCGCGAAAACCTTTTCGCTTTTTGTATTTTTTATTTTGATTATTGCGGCTCTTATATATTTTCTCTGGCACCAGCAGTCCGCCCTGCAGTATTCACGGCGGCAGAATCAGGAAGCTGCGGATCTTTCCCGGAGGATTATACTGGCCCAGGAAGCGGAACGTTCCCGGATTTCCATGGAGATCCACGATACGGTGCTGCAGGATCTGGGGCGGCTCATGCAGCTTACCGAAGAGTACGGGGCAAAGACCGGCCAGGGCAGTGAAGCTATCCTGGCTATGGAGGACCGGCTGATAACACAACTCAGGATGGTTTGCCGGGTAATAATGCCGCCCAATTTCAGCAGGCTCCTTTTGGCAGATTCCCTGATGCAGCTGTGTTTTGATTTTGAAAAGCGGACCAGAGTGAAATGCCAAGCCAGTATTAGTGAGGATATTTCTGCAGAGGGGCTTCAGCCGGATATGCAGTTACAGTGTTTCCGTATTGTCCAGGAGGCGCTTACTAATATTGAAAAACACGCCCATGCCACGGAAGTATCACTAACCGTGCGGAACAGCCAAAAAGGTGAACGGCCCACCCTGCTCATAATACTGTCCGATGACGGCTGCGGAATCGAAGATGATAGCCTGATCGGCCCATATCCATTAAGTGCCGCAAACCGGGCCGGGGAAGATGTCTTTGGCATTCGGGGCATGTATGAACGGACGTCCATTCTTAAAGGGGACCTTGCCTTTATAAACGAAATAGGTCAGGGCCTTACGGTACGGATAGAGATTCCATTAGGAATTTCTAAAAGCTTCAGTTTTTAGTGATGCCCCTGGGAGGAGATGTATGAAAACTCTTGTACTTATTGAAGATCACGACATGATGCGCCGTGGTCTGGCTTCTTATTTTTCCCAACAGAAACGCTGGGAAGTAGTGGGGGAAGCCGCAACACTGGATGAAGCTTCGGCGCTTTTTGAAACTCTGGTGAAAACCGGCGTGCCCCTGCCTGATATAGTACTTCTGGACATTGATCTGAACGGCGCCTGGGGTCTCGATCTTGTCCCTAAGCTCCGTGAATGGTACGGTAAAAAGCCCCCGGTGCTGGTATATTCGGTGTTTGACGACTATGCCCATGTCAAAGCCGCAACCCGCGCCGGTGTCGCAGGATATGTGTGCAAATCCCAGCGGGAAGCCGAGCTGGAAACCGCCATGGACACGATCCTTCAGGGTGATATTTATTTCACCCCCTACCTGTTCCCCAAAATTTCCGCCGTTTCCGATATCACCATATTTCTGACCAAACGAGAGCGACAAATCTTTGAGCTGGTACAGCGTTTGTATTCTAACGATCGGATCGCCGGAGAATTGGGCATCAATATCCGTACCGTAGAAAACAAACTGAGTATCATCTATGACAAGATCGGTGTTAAATCCCGGGGTGAACTGGAAAAGCTGTAAACGCGGTTTCGGGTATAATTCTATAACATTTTAGGCTTAATTTTCTGTGTGCTCAGGCGTCGATGGTTCCCACACCGTAGACCGGTTCCGCCCCTGTTCCTTAGACTGGTACAGAGCCGCATCAGCCCGCTTGATAATGTCATCTGCGGTGAGGCCCGCTTGCTTGTCAAAAGTCACTATCCCCAGGCTGATGGTTACCTGGGGCAGGGGCGGCTCCCAGGGGACTTCCATTTCCGCCACCGAATTCCGCAGCCGTTCTGCCACCAGCCAGGCAGCATCCCTGTTGGAACTGGGGAGCAGTATGGTAAACTCCTCGCCCCCGAAGCGGGAGGGCACATCTTCGGTGCGGACACTTCCTTTTATCGTCTGGGCCAGACATTCCAGAACCCGGTCCCCGGCCAGGTGGCCGTAGGAGTCGTTGAAGTTTTTGAACTTGTCCACATCAATAACGATAAGGGAAGAGATGTCGTCCCTCCGTCTTGTCCGGGCAATTTCTTCCATGAGCCGGGTCATAAAAAAACCGTGGTTAAAGAGGCCGGTCTTTACATCCCGCACTGATTGTTCGTAGTGGAGGTGGTTCTGTATGGCCTGGGAGACAAAGGACATGAGCTCTTCCAGGAAGGTCAGCTCCCGGGGGGTATATTCCTTTTCGAGCATCCTGTGGCCGATGATGATCAGCCCGTAGAGGTTCGAGGGCCCCATGATGGGCGCCACCAGTTCGGGCTTAAGCTGTTTCAGGGTACTGAAGGTGGTGGCGGCTTCCGTCTGGCTTTCCAGGAGATCAAAGTTGACCGGCTTGGGGTGAGTTTGAAAGAACGCTTCAAAGGGGGTGATGCTTTCAATCTTCAGGGAAATTTCTACGTTTTTGTAGTTCTGGTAACCTTTGATGGTTATCTCTTCTTTGTTCTGATGGGGTTTCCAGAGGAACACAATAAAGCCCGGTAAAAACTGATCCGAAATCTGGCGCACCGTGGCGTCCATGATCTCTTCAATATTGGTGCGGTTGAAAATATCCATGGCCCCGTCCAGGAGATCCTTATAGTCCCGGATCTCCTTGTTCAGGGAATCAATATGGGCAAAGACACCAACCTCTTCCAGCAGGGAATAGTGCTCCACGATCTTTGGGTCGCTTAAAAAATGGTGTAAATCTGGTGTTTCGTTCATTAGGTTATGGAATAATGATCCGCCAGGGACCTGCGCCAGTCCGCCCGGTGTTCCTTGTCCTCCCATTCAAATATTTTTTTTATGGTGAAGTTCCGGGGATCCTGGGGGTTGCTGAAATGGACCACCCCAAAACGGCCGCCGCCTATATAGGTGACCGTATCCCCCCGTTCCAGGGTCTCCTTTTCCGCCAGCCGGGCAACGACGCAATCAAAGTGGACCGCCTGGCCTGAGGACTTATCCGTCAGAGCCGCCGCAAGGTCCCGTATGGGTTTCCCGCAATAGGGGCATTCCGGAACCGGTATAGGTTCGGCGGATATTTTTGGCGCCGTCCACTTGGGCCGGTCAACCAGGGCCCCCTTGGCTTTATCGAACCGGACATTGTCCCCGGCTTTCTTTTTGTTATCCTTATCCCGCTCCCGGTGTTTAAAACCCCGGCGGTTATTTCCTCCCCTTCCGCTGCCGCTCATAAAAGGTCCCTCCCTGCGGAATCCCCAGGATCTCATTACTCAGGACCTGCGCCATGCGCTGAATCGCCTCGTAGAGATAATCCTCACTATTGATCTTGGCTCGTAAAAGCTCAAGTCTTGAGGGTCCTGTCGGGTTCTCCATCGCGTTTACCAATGGAGTTTTCCGCGGTACTGTAATCATACACGCTCCATAAACGCTGATGCAAGATGGGTAATATCATGGTGGTTTATAAATACCACGTCGAATCTGATACTCATTTCATTATATTCTCGATGTTCTGAGAGGAAATACTTAGCTGTTTCTATGATGCGCCGTTGCTTTTTTTCGTTTAAACCGATCCGAAGCTCCTCAAACCCAAAGGAAGACCAGGTTTTGACCTCTATAAACACAATTATGTCCCCATCCCGGGCGATTATATCGATTTCCCCGGTCCGGGAACGGAAATTTCGGGCAATAATCTCCATTCCCTTCTCTTCAAGGGCCGCCGCAGCCCTGGTTTCGCCCTCCCGACCGGGGTTGTTTTTAGGCGCCACCCTGGGAAAGCTCCTTAGGGTTAATGGCCCGGACTATAAAAAGAGATTTTTCACTTAATAGGTCGATAGTTTCCCCCTTGACCTGCTCCCGTATCTGCCCTGTTTCATCTATGAGTATGGCAATTTTTGGTCGAAGGGGAGCATCACCCCGGATTTCCATTACCCGGGCCATGGAACCGTTGTTCAGGAGTATGATGGACCCTATGGGGTAGACCCCCATGATCTTGATGAAAGCCTTGATCACATCCGGGTCAAAGCGCAGGGAATTGTCCGCCAGGAGGCTTTTCATGGCCTGGTAGCCTATCATGGAATTGCGGTAAGGTTTCTGGCTGACCATGGCTTCGAAGGCATCAGCCACCGAGATGATCCGGGCGCCCTGGTTAATCTCGTCGCCCTTGAGGCCCTGGGGGTAGCCTCCCCCGTCCCAGCGTTCATGGTGCTGCATCACTAGTTGCCCCAAATCTTCAGGGTAGTTAAGCTCCTCATGGACGATCTTGTAGGCGTAAAGGGTGTGGCTCTTAATATATTGGAGTTCCTCTTTTGTAAGCTTGCCGGCCTTGTTGACCAATTCCTTGGGCAGCCGAAGCATCCCCACGTCATGGAGCAGGGCGCCGGTGATGTATTGCATGATCCGGTGGTTGGGCATCCGCATCTCCTGGGCAATATGGGCGCTCAGAATGGCGGTATTCACGGAATTTTTTGCCATTTCATGGCCCTGAACTTCTCCGCCCAGGATGAAGTTGATAAAAACACTCCGGTCTTTCCTGATTAAATCAAGGATGCGGTTTGTCATGCTGTCTATGAGACGGTTATCCGTGGCAACCTTGGCGGTGATGGTCAGAAATATCCGGTCCAGCCAGGAGATAAGGGCGGTATAGTTGCGGTAGGTTCCGCTAGGCTCCTTAACCTCCGCCAGGGACAGGAAGCTTTTGGAGTCATTCCGGAGGGCCGCCCGTTCCGCCCTGGTTGTGGCGGAAATTTCCTGTTCAAATACCCCGGACGAAACCGGAAAATCCGGCAGCTGGACGCCCGGCGCCGGGGCGCCTGATGCAGCGGACGCTGGTAATGGGGACGAACCCAACCCAGGAGCTTCAGGGAGCGGAGAAGCCGATGCCGGCGATCCTGCCGCCTCCGGTACCAGAGGCGGCACCACCAGTTCCCCATCGGTTTCCACCTCTGTAATGCCCCAGTTATTCAGCCGGTCAATGGAGGATTGCTTGAGTACTACCCCTGAGGTCATGAAAAGGCTATCTCCCTCTATAAAAGCTGGCTTGGTAAAGACCAGGCCCTCCCGTAATTCCTTTACCGGGATTTTCTTCATTCTTTTTCCTTCGCAATTACGAAAGCCAAAATTTTTGCCATGGTATCCCAGCACCATTCGGGGATATAGTCCCCGGTTTTTGCCGCGTCCAGGATCGCCTCCAGTGAAGGGTCCTCCAGCACCGTAACCCCCGCTTCCCGGGCTATGGCGATGATCTGCTCCGCCTCCCGTCCCTTGCCTGAGGCGAGTATCCGGGGAGCGGGCTGTTCCGGGGCATAGCCGATGGCCGCCGCTTTTTTCACCGGGCTATACCTCCTCATTAACGACTGACAGGGACATATCCAGGTCATCCTCTTCAAACAGGAACCCTTCACCTATGTCTCTGAGAGTTACCTGTTCCGCAAGCGGTCCCAGCAGGGTCAACAATTCTTTTTCCAGAGAGATACCCCTTCCCGGTTCCAACGAAGGAAAGATCCCGACCACTGCCCGGGAGCCCTTTCCCCCGGGGTTTTCCAACATAAATGCCCAGCGGCGGCGTTCACTGTATATATCAAGAAAAAGGCGTGACGCTTTCCATGGGATAGTATTGGTATCGGTTAATACTATTCGTAACGAGACCTTAAATTCAACACCCTCCGCAGTAAAGGAGAAGGGTAGGGTAACCCAGCGTTTCCCGTCCCTGCCCCTTGCCCGGTTTAGCAGCCCCAGCAGGGGGGTTTCGGCCTCAACCCTGTCCGCCAGATCCCGAAATTGCCCGGCACCATCTTCGCCCTCGCCGGAATGGTGACTGTCACCTTTTTCGCCGTCATCATAGGCGGCGGTATAGCGTTCCAGGGCTTCGGTACTCAGGGTGAGGCCCTTGTCGGCGGCGGCTGCGGCGGCCAATGCTGTGGAACGGGGGAATTCCCGGGTTTTCAGGTCCCCCTCCTTGCGAGGGAGGCGATTTTTCAGGAACAGAATTTCCTGGCGGAGCTGCTGGATCAGCTTTGTATCCATGGGAAGGGAAAAAAATTTAAAAAAAGAGAGCAATGAAGATGATAGGGTATCCTGGGGAAGCCCCAGGGTAAGAATCAAGCGTTTCAATGCCCCAGGTTCCGCGGGGAGATCTCCGGTTGAAGTCGGTACTGAAAGTTCCGGAGGAAGCTTACCGGCTGAAGTCGGTACTGAAAGTTCCGTGGGGAGTTCTCCGGCTGAAGCGGGTACTGAAAGTTTCCCAGGGGGCTTACCGGCTAGTGCTGGAATATCCCCAGGGAGCTTGCCGGTTAAAGCCGGTGCTGGAAGTTCCGGGAGAAACCCGGGCCGCTTACCGATCCCTTCCTGGGCCGCGAGCTTCATTGGGGAACCTGCCCCGCCGGGATCGGCCTAGCTCTGGGCGCTTGCCGGAGCTTCAGCGGACGCTTCCGCAGGGGCGGCGGCAACTGCTGTCTGGGGCTTCTTCCTGATGATAAGTTCCCGGATTTTGGCGGCCTTACCGATCTTGTCACGGATATAGTAGAGTTTGGCCCGACGCACCCGGCCGGGGCGCATCAGTTCTACCCGGGCGATCCGGGGTGAATGAATGGGAAATATCCGTTCAACCCCGACGCCGTAGGAATTTTTCCTGACCGTAAAGGTCTTTCCTATCCGGGAATTCTTCATGGCAATGACCAGGCCTTCGTAGACCTGGATCCGTTCGGTTTTTCCTTCAACGATCTTAAAGTGGACCTTCACGGTATCCCCTACTTTGAAATCGTCCAGTGTTTCCTTCATCTGGGAGGCTTCAATCGCCCGTATTTCGTTCATCCTTTTCTCCCCCGGATTCGACGGGCTTTTCATCTGAAAGGCCGCCCAATTCCTGTATAAGTTTACGGGTTTCCCCATCAAACAGGTCCAACGCTTCCCCCCGGCGGATTAAATCCGGCCGCAGGGTAAGGGTTTTTTCAACCCGCTTTCTAAGGCGCCAACGCCGTATATTTTCATGGTGCCCCGAGAGCAACAGCTCCGGAACCCGTAGTGTATCATAAACTTCCGGCCGTGTATACTGGGGATACTCCAAAAGACCCCCGGAAAAGCTTTCCTCTTCCAGGGATTCCGGGGTAATCACCCTGTCCACCAGCCTATAGGTGGCGTCGATTACCGCCAGGGCCGCCACTTCCCCGGAGGAAAGCACATAGTCCCCCACGCAAATCTCATCGTCCACATAGGCGTCGATGATACGCTGGTCTATTCCCTCGTATCTGCCGCAGAGGAGTATCAGCTCCTCCTCCTGTGCCAGTTCCCGGGCAAGCTCCTGGGTAAAGGGCACACCACCCGGGCTCAAATAGATTACGCGCCCCGTGTCGGCGGCCTCAAAAAGGTGACTGTCACCTTTTTTGGCAGCGCCCACGGATTCCAGGGCCAGGCCTAAGGGTTCCGGCAGCATCAGCATACCCGCGCCGCCGCCGTAGGGAGCGTCATCGCAGGTATGGTGCTTATCTTGGGCAAAGTCCCGGATATTTACCGGTTGGTACTCCACAATGCCTCGGCTGACCGCCTTTGCCATGATGGAGCTGGCAAAGAAGGCGTCGATAATTTCCGGGAACAGGGTGAGCACCGTATACTTCACAGGCCCTTCTATTCCAAAACCCAGGGTTCCAGGAGCAGGGCCGTACGCTTTTCCATATCAATGGCCCCGAAAAATTCCTTTCTGAAAGGAGCCAGGCGGTGCTCCCCCCCGGTAAGCTTCACTTCTATCAACTGGCCGCCGCCGCCTTCGATCACATCGTGGACTTCCCCTAGGACTTTGCCGTCCCGATCAAGCACCTCGACGCCCCGCAGGTCCTCCACATAGTACTCGTCCTCCAAAAGGGGCGCCGCATGGGCCCGGTCAACCACCAATTCCGCCCCGGTGATGGTTTTGGCGGCCTCCGGGGTATCAATACCCCGGAATTTTATCCCCAGGGAAGGGCCGATCCGGGTGGTTTCTTCTATATGGAAGGGGGTTTCGCGGTTTTCCCGGCGGAGTAGTACAGTTTCAAGCTGCTCTAGGTGTTCCCTTTCCCCTGAAAAGGGTTTTATCTTCACAAAACCCTTAACGCCGAAGGGTGCGCCCACCAAGGCTGCCACAAATTTGTCGATCATTTTCCGTTGTTCATTATAAAACTTCCACCCGCCGGGTCGCAGCCCGGGGGTTTCGGTCAGTCCAAAATTTCCAGGACCGTGTGTTTCCCGCCCTTGGCGGTGGCGGCCTGCAAAACGGTCCTGATCGCCTTGGCGATGCGGCCATGTTTACCGATAACCTTACCGATATCGTCCGGCGCCACCCTCAGTTCCAGAATTGTAGACTTTTCCCCCTCAATGACCGTAAGTTCCACCGAAGCGGGGTCATCAACCAGGGATTTTACAATATACTCAACCAGATCCTTTTCCATAGGCTCTCCTTTTGAACGTGAAAATTATAAGGAGATGTTTTTCTTATTCAGGATCCTGCGTACCGTATCGCTTACGGTGGCACCATTTTGGAGCCAAGCCTTTACCTTATCCGCATCAAAGAGGATTTGCTTGTCCTCTGCTTCAATAGGATGATAATAGCCCAATTCCTCGATGGTCTTACTGTCCCGGGCTGCCCGTTTGTCCATAACCACAATGCGGTAATAGGGCCGTTTTTTCGTTCCGAATTTCTTGAGCCTGATTCTGGCGCTCATGAAGAATCCTCCTGGTATCTACGCTTTTCTGTCCCTCATAGGTAGCCGCATAAGCGGCATCAAACAGCGTGAAATATCATTATAGAAAATAGATTGTTTTTAGTCAATTACGCTTGACGCTTCCTATATTCTAGTCTATCCATAATATAGCCCATGATACAAATGTTATTTTCCCTACGATTCCAGTCACAGCTTCGCAGGACCAGGTCGGATTTGGTCTCGGCTTTGGAGGGGGCCATTGTCCGGGCGGCTGAAATCTCCGGGGCCAAGGTTCGGAAAGAACACCACTGTATCACCGCCTCCTTTAAGGAAGAAACCCTGGGGTTCTGGCTGGACATACTCATGACCCTGGAGGCTGTCCATGGGGCTCTGCAAAGGGCTGCGCCGGAGCTATACGGCCATGTATGCGTCCTGGGCCGGGATATAGCCGCCGGGGAGTATGAAACCGGGGAGGAGGGCTCCGAAGGCGGCCCGGTCTTGCTGCGGCAACTGCCCTGCGAGGCCGGCGCCACCGGGATATGGTGTTCTGAAACGGTACGAACGGCCCTGGAACCCTATGCGTTTTTTGAGGCCCCCGGTGAAAACAATGAAGCCTATGGGCAATTAAAAAACTTCAAAGCTCTTGCCGCTTATGATGCCGGCTTTGCCAAGCTCTTCCCCTTCAGCGAACAGATACAGGAAGCTCTGGGCCAGAGTGACTTAGCAAGCGCCCGCCGGGCGGTTTTGTTGGCCCCGGCCTTTACAGGTAAACGGGAAGCCCTTTCCCAGTATTGCCGGCGCCTGCTGGGGGAGTTCCCCCCCCTGGTTATCCGGTTTGGGGCCGGCGGGACCGGGCTTGCCTGCATCACCGATGCCCTGAGCCTGTCTATCCGTTCCCTTTTCACCCGCCCCCGGGACGCTGTACCCTCGCCGGAACTACCGGGGAAGGCGGGGCTCTTGACGGAACTCGACAGCATCGGGACTTTCATCTTCAAAGAACGGCTGGGGGATGAGTTTTCCCCCTTTGGGGTGCAGAAAACCCGTCGGTTTTTTCAATCGCTCCTGGAAAATTACGCTGTTGCAGCAAAGGACCGGTCAATTATCCCGGTTATCCTGCTGGAAAATATAAGCCAAGCCAATCCTTTGGCGGCCCGGCTTGTGGTAGAGGTCTGTAATGAACTGTTTCCCCCAACGGACCAGGGGGTTTATATACTGGGAACCTGTACCGGTGAAGCGGGATTCCCTGAAGCAAATGCTAACGAAGCAAACTCAGGCGAAGCAAGCTCCGATTTGGGGGGCGAAGGGAGTCCGGGGGGCAAACCGTCTTTGGGCATCTGGGAAGCCCTCTTTTCCCGGATGCTGCGTTTCTCCCCATCCCAGGAAACCATGCCGGAAGTTTCGGAATTTTCGAGCCCGGTGGATCCCCGTGGATTATCCCCGGAATTGCCCCGGGACTTATGGGAGATAGCCTATACCATGGGTCTGCTCAGGCGTTACTTCCCCCCGGCCTTGTTTCTCAGGCTTCTTGAGGAGGAAGGGAAGAATCCGGTAATGATCTCCCGGGCTCTTGATATGCTGGCCGCCCTGGGGATCATTGATTTTACCGGGGATCCTCTGCCCCGGTTCCGGGATTTTTTTACCCTGGCCGAGGAGCATTTGGGCCCCCTAAAGGACCGTATCCACTCCTTGGTACGGAACCGTTTGCTGGCCTGGGTGGGGGCGGGCAAACTGCGGCCCAGTTTTAAGCTGCTGGAGGCCCTGGCAGATCTGGGGGAAATCGGTTCCCCGGAACTGGTCCTGGAAGCCCTGAGCTTGGATCTGTCTAACGGTACCTGTCTGAACCTGCGTCGGGCCATTGAGCAGTCCCACCTGGAGGAGGTCGCCGGCCCGGACCGGCTCCCTACGCTGCTCTATATCTTCAAAACCCAGGAAAGTCTGCTTCGGGGTGACCGGGCAGCCATTATTGCCGCCTTTGGGGATCCGCCTCCTGAAGAGGATTTCCCCCCCTATAAGGTGCGTATCCTCACCAATGAGACCAGCTATAGTTTAAGTGTCCATGCTATTGATCAAGCCTCAGAGCTGATCAAAAAGGCCATGCTATTATGCCAGGGCCGATCGGTGGGCAGGGGGCTTGCCCAGGCGTACCGCCTTTTTTCCCTGGTGAACCTTTCCCGGCGGCGCCTGTCGGATGCCATGGACTACTTTGCCTTTGCCATGGAACAGGCGGAAAAGTCCGAGGATTTTGAGGAATTTACCCTCTCCGCCTATTATGCGGCCCAAGCCCAGTTCCTGTTCGGCAATATCGCCAAGGCAGAGCGGCTGGCCCGCAAGGCGGAGGAGACCGCCCTGATAGTAGGGCTTACCGCTTGGGCGGACCGGAGCCGCTTCCTCCGGGGGAAACTCCGCTTTGAGTCCGGCCTGTATCAGGATGCGTTGGATCTTTTTACGGAACTGCGAAGCCGGCCCACAGGAACCCTTTCCCCGGATGCCGAGGACACCCTGGAAGCCTGGATATACCGGTCTGCGGTGTACCTGGGAAGTGCCGGTATCCCCAAACCCGCTCGGGCAAACGGCGACGCCCGGTTTTTCGAAATCGAAGCCTCCTACCTGGCCGGGGACTACCCCCTGACGGCGGTCCTTTCGGAGCGGCTCCTGGAGGATCTCCCGGCCTGGGACTTTCTCTTTATTGAGCAGCCCGATTGGCGGAGCGGCTTTGCCCAGGGTGAACTGTACCTGTTTTCACAACGGGAATTCCTAGGCCCCTTGATCGCCGCCTACCACGCCCTGGCCCTTTGCCGCCTGGACAGGCCCGGCGAGGGTCCCTCCCCAAAGGCAGAAGCCCGCCGCAGCATGGACCAGCTCTTTCAGGACGAGCAGTTTTCCGATATGGACCCCAACGATGCTTTTTACTATTACGCTTATTACTGCGTACTCGGTGAGTCCGGGGCGGCGGAGGTGGACATGAATACCGCGGTCAGCATGGCCTTCAAACGGCTCCAGCGCCGGGCCAGCCGCATCGACGATATCGAAATTAACAAAGCTTTTCTGAACCGGCATTACTGGAACCAGGCGCTCTGCCTGGAGGCCAAGGAACACAAGCTGATTTAGGGCTGGCACTAAACCTGGCTTATTCTGTTTGTTGGCTATCCAGGTAAAGGCGAATATCGCTGATTAATTTTTCTGCTGCTTCTATGAAGCTGCTGTTTTTTTTCGTTAGTTTTTGAAAGTCGCCTGCTTTGGCAGCGAATTCCAGTTCTTCGGCCATATTGCCTATTTCTACGGCATCAATACCCCGGCTTGCCCCTTTTAAGCCGTGAACCGTGATCATATAATCGGAAAGATTTTTTTCATTTGGTTCGCGGATTGTGTCCAGCATCGCCGGGGCGCTTTTACTATAAGCTGTCAGGATGCGCTTGTATATTTTTTCACTGTTGTAGCGTTTAATGCCCCCTGGTATATCCAAACCGGGCACGGGTTTTTCGCTTTCATTTTTCTCAGCCTCGGCCGCGCCGGGTCTTTCTTTTTCTGCCTGCGCCAAAGTTTCGGCGCTCTGCTTGGCCTTTACCCATTTATTGAGCATCTCGTCAAGTTCCATAATATCTATGGGTTTTGACACAAAGCCGTTAAAACCATTTGCCAGAAACATCGCTTCGTTGCCCGTAAGGGCATTGGCGGTAAGGGCTGCAATCGGAATATTTTTTGCATATTCCGTGCCGATTTCATTTCTGATGATGCGCACTGTTTCTATGCCGTCCATTTCGGGCATCATGTGGTCCATGAGCACCAGATCGTAGGGGTGTTTTTCGTCTTTAATCATTTCTATGGCTTTCATGCCGCTGGAGGCACATTCAACCCTAAGCCCGTAAGGTTCAAGCAGGCCCTGGGCTACTTCAAGGTTTATGGCCACATCATCCACCACGAGCACCCTGCCGTAGGGCATCCAGGCCCTTTTCAAATCCTGGACAGGGTTCCGGGATTCTTCCATAAAGCGCAGGGCCGCGAACATCTCCGCTATTTCTTTCCCTATTACGGAATTTCCTATTGTTTTTTGCGGGAGTGTCATGGTAAAAGTACTGCCCTTTCCATATTCGCTTTCCACACTGATAGTACCGTTCATAAGGGTCAAAAGTTTTTTTGTGATCGAAAGCCCCAGGCCAGTGCCTTCGATTTTCCGGTTTGCCCTGGTGTCAAGCTGGCTGTATTCGGTAAAAAGTTTTTCCCTATCTTCCTGCTTGATCCCGATCCCCGTGTCGGAAACCTTCAGTATCAAAAGTATTCCGTTTTCAAAAGGCTCGTGGGTTATTTCAAGCCGCACCTTTCCTGCTTTGGTATATTTAATCCCATTGGATAGGATGTTGTTAAGGATCTGCTTAATCCGCAATTCATCGCCAAAAAGAGTTTCCGGTAAATCGTCGCTCACCGAAAGTTCAAAGCTTATCGGTTTTTCGCCTATGCGCACCATATTGAGGCGCACCGATTCGCTTATCAGAGAAGCGGTACTGTATTCTACCGGAATTATTTCAAAATTGCCCGTTTCAATTTTTGAAATATCCAGAATATCATTTATGATTCCCAACAGGGTAACTCCCGAAACTCTGATTTTTTCAATGCTGCCGTGGGCAGTTTCGGGCAGAGCTTTTTCCAGCACAATGTTTGAAAGGCCTATGATGGCATTAAGGGGCGTGCGTATTTCGTGGCTCATGGTCGCAAGGAATTCGCTTTTTGCCCTGGATGCGGATTCGGCAATCTTTACCTGTTCCGCAAGTTCCCGGGTTCTTTCCCCAACTAAAATTTCAAGCTCCGCTTTTTGCTGATGTACCTGGTTATACGAATCGGTCAGATGTTTTGCCAAAGCGATGGTCATACCGGTGGTCACAAAAAAGAAACTGTAGCGGGTCAGGAAAATACCGGTATGGATGAATGCCGCATCCAGTGTGTCAACTACGGCGGTCAGGCTCAAAAAGATAATAACCGTAACGATATTTCCGAACAGGGTCTTGGTAAGGCCGTTCTGTATCACTTTCAGGAGATTCCATTTGGCATAGGCATGTTTTTTCCATTGGCGGTGAATGTCTTTGCAGAAGGTAAATATTACATCATGTCCCAAAACAAAGATCAACATGAACATGCAGACTACCCGCCAAAGGTTCAATGCGTCGTCAGCAAATTCAGTGGAGAAAAACGACTGCAGGACAATCAGGACGAAACAGAACAGGCCATACAGCTTTGCAGGCAATAGAATGCGGTTAAAGTTGAGCTGTTCGATAAAAGACGCCAGAAAGAATACCAGAATATAGAGGGCCGAATATTCAATTTTTTGGGTGATTGCAGAATCGCTGATAAGGTTATGGATGATAGGGCTCCGGGCAATAAAATAAATCCCCGTCATAACAGAAAAGATGCCGTAATAGAAATTGTACTTTTCCTCTCTCCGCATCAGAAAGAAAAGCATAAGGGTATAGAGGCCGACAAAAATATACACGGTACAAAAAATCAATGTCCTTTGGTCGGCGCTCTGTCTCATCACGATGCGGTAATCATCAATAAAATGCGGGGCACTGTAAAAAAGCCCGCCGTAATCGAAACCGGGAGGGCTTATGATCCTGATGGCAAGAATGTTCGTGCCTGTATGAAAAATATCCCGGTACACCGGAATACCCGCGCCCCGCCGTGTCCGGTGTTTGGTTATTTGGCCCTTTGGGTCCAGGTGGATTTCTGAATGGACTAAAAACCCGTTGAGGTATATTTCCCAGTTATCCCCGATGCCCGCCAAATAAATGCCCGGGGTTACCGGCGGCGAACTTCTCAGGGCGCGCATCGCGTCGGTATCGACTTCAAAAGGGATGGCCATGGTGAATTCCTGATCGGCATCTGCCCACGGAGCAAGGAAAGGGCGGCTGCTTTTGAGGCCCAGGATGTCCTTAATAATAAGCGAGGGCTTTCCTTGCTTGGGCAGCGCCACCGCCTCCCAGTCAAGGGGAGAAAATTCCCGGATTATATCCTGAAAGGTAAAGCCGTTTTTTGCATAAATAGGGCAGTCGGACAGCGCTACCCTGAAGGGGCTTGCAACGGAATTTTTCGGCCTTGGAAAGAAAAGCGCCGCGCCTATGAGAACCGCGGCCAGAAGGAAATATATTGCAAATTGAGCAGGTTTTTTCATTCGGGATAAATGATATAGCAAAGTGATAAATTTATACTACCCGGTGTTAGTTTTGAACCGGGCTGGGGGTGCCAAGTGCCTGATAAGAGCGCCTTCGGCAGCTCCATTAAAGCATTTTTCCCTTTCAGGTCCCTCAAAGGCGGAGCCTGGGGTGCCAGGCTCCGCCTTTGGAATCCGTAGCCGGTAAAGCCATGCGTTCTGTTCGGGTTCCGGGTGAACATTTCCCCTTCCCCGGTGGTCAGCCATCAGTGCCATCTGTCCGGGACTTTATGTATTCTTCTGCGGTTTGGACTGCCATGTCTTTTATGGGATAATCCTTTGTGTTTCTGGTTACTAAAATAGTGATTTTATTTTCTTTTGCGGCAAAATATTGAAGGCTATCTTCAAAATCGCTGAATTTTGAGGATAGACCGGAATCGACTGTTTTCTCGTTTATAGGTACTATATGAATAATCGAGCGTAATTCGTAAAGCTTCGTTTTTGCCTTGTCGTTTCCGAATGATTTTCTGAGCATATAAAACACATTTGCCAATACAACCGGGGTGGTAAACAGCTGAACATTACTATTACTGCCAAGCTCAAATAATTCAGCGGCAGGCAAGGCAAAAGGATCGCGGTAAAGCAACACATCAAGAATAATGTCCGAATCAATAAAAACTTTTTCCATCCCTATTTTCCGCCGAGTATCCGTTGCAGCCGCTCATCGGTCTCCGCCAATTTATACAGCTTTTTCACTTCTTCCTTGGAAACCGCGCCAAGCAGACCTTCGACTACCGGCGAAAATTTCTTTTCAGGAGACGGTTTTTGGGTAAGATTCCTAAAATAGTTTTCAACAATCTTTGATAAGCTGCGATGGCGGCTATCGGCATATTCCTTTGCCGATAGAATTACGGATTGGTCCATTTGCAGGGTTAGCTTTGTTTCCATAGGTGACTCCTACGTGTAAATATAATATATTTTACACGTATTGTCAATAGCCGCGGACAATGTCAAAAGGCGCCCGGCGCCTTATTCCCCTGAATCGGCAATCCTATCCCCGGTCGGTCTGATACTTTTTTTTAAAAACCAGTATACACGGATATCCATATTGAATATGCTAAAACGCGAAAACTTTTTTCCTAAAAATCTATTTGCAAAGAGGTGTCGTCATGGTAAACAGGGGTGACTATATTTCCGATTCCGAGTGGCAGCGTTTCCAGGATTTTTCGAAAGACCGGGAAACTCCCTGCATTATCATGAACCTACAGACCATAAGGGAAAACTACCAGCGTCTGCGGGGCCTTTTCCCCTACAGCGAAATCTATTACGCCGTCAAGGCCAACCCGGACCCGGAAATTATCTCCATGCTGGCGGAGATGGATTCCTGTTTCGACATCGCCTCCCGGCCCGAGTTGGACAAAGTCCTCGCCCTGGGGGTTATCCCCGAGCGGATCTCCTACGGCAATACCATTAAAAAAGCCAGGGACATCGCCTACTTTTAC
Organism: Treponema primitia ZAS-2; assembly: GCF_000214375.1. Lineage (NCBI taxonomy): Bacteria > Pseudomonadati > Spirochaetota > Spirochaetia > Treponematales > Treponemataceae > Treponema > Treponema primitia. The sequence continues at coordinate 1,018,981 of NC_015578.1, forward strand.
GAGAAGGGGGTCCGCATGTTCGCCACCGACAGCAAGGAGGACCTTAAAAACATAGCCTCCGCTGCACCGGGGGCCAAAATCTACGTCCGTATTCTGGTGGAAAACTCCGTTACCGCCGACTGGCCCCTGTCCCGCAAATTCGGCTGCCACCCCGACATGGCCTACGATTTGCTCATCCTCGCCCGGGACCTGGGCTTGGTCCCCTACGGTATCTCCTTCCATGTGGGAAGCCAGCAGCGGGATATAGGCCAGTGGGACGATGCCATTGCCAAAACCAAATACCTCTTCTCCTCCCTGGAGGAGGACGAGGGCATACGTCTTTCGATGATCAACATGGGCGGCGGTTTCCCCGCCTCCTATACCACCCCCACCAACGATCTCAGCGAATACGCCACCGAAATACGGCGTTACCTTGAGGACGACTTTGGGGACGATCTCCCCAAAATCATCCTGGAACCCGGCCGCTCCCTGGTGGGCAACGCCGGCATCCTCATGACCGAGGTGGTCCTTGTCTCCCGGAAGAACAACACCGCTCTGAACCGTTGGGTCTACCTGGACGCGGGCAAATTTAACGGCCTCATAGAAACCCTGGACGAATCCATCAAGTACCCCATCGTCACCAGCAAGGACGCACCAGGGGTAAAGGAAGCGGAGGTCATCCTGGCCGGCCCCACCTGCGACAGCATGGACATCCTCTACGAAGACTATAAATACCGCCTGCCGGTGGATCTTAAGGTTGGGGACAAACTCTACTTCTTATCCACCGGAGCCTACACCGCAAGCTATGCATCCGTGGGCTTCAATGGGTTCCTGCCCATCAAGACCCATATCATGTAACAGCCCCGGCACCCTTAGGCCGCTTTAAGGAAAGCGCCGATACTTCCCGGGACATGGCAGCGCCTCAACCCGCCATGTCCGCAGTGAGCTCCGGAGCCCAAGGGCGCAGCATAAAATAAGCTCTGGAGCCTTACACCTTTGCGGCTGATTGAAGGAAACTTTCAAACCATTTAGCAAGACAATCACTGCTTTATTTGAAAGATTAAATTAATCATAAGTTTAGCTAATTCATGTATTGATTTATTCATACCATTATTTACCCAATGATATATAATGCCAATAGTACCCGTAGCTAAAAACATAAAATAGTATTCCTTGGTTTGCTCATCAGGCAATTTATCAGTTAAAAATTTTGAAAAATTTTTCCGATACATAGAACTGAAAAGCGTCTTGGAAAAATTAATATTTCCATTTTCGCTAAATAACACATAAATTGATTTATTATTGTCCGCAACATGCTGCAAAATTTCTTCCATCATTTGCAATGCGCCATGTTTATCATTTTTATAAAATTCATATTTATTAGATATACTATCAATAAAAGCAAGCGTTTCTTCTTCGGTTTTTCGGAGTAAATCATATTGATCGGCATAATAGGTATAGAATGTTGAACGGCTTATATCGGCAAGCGCACATATCTCTTTGACGGAAATGAGCGAAATTGGTTTTGTTTTCATCAATTCCATGAGGCTTTCACGTAGAACCATCCTGGTATAACGGGCTTTTCGGTTATCTTTTGCTTGTTTGTTTTCCATGAATTAACAATTCCTCCGTTTCTTTACCTTGACATTTTCTGGAATTTTGTCCAGAAATAGACATAAACACAACGTAGTGTTTCATTCAGTTTGTATTATATTGAACTCCATGTTAGGTTTTAGCATACCAAGGCTTTTAAGTCAATTATTTTTTGGGGAGCCATAAAGATGAAAGCTGGTATAGTTATTTATATTCTGCTTTTTACAACGGGAAATATTTTTGCACAATCCCCGCGGCTCTATTTTGGCGGAAAGTTTGGCCTTGGCCCAATCCTGGGGCAGGATGGAGTTGTTTTGGGGGGCAATCTCAATCCCATACAGCTTGACTGGCAGATGGCTAAATTTTTTGCCCTTGGAACCGGGATGGGGTTTTATTTTGCCCCGCAAACAAAGGTAGAAGCCCCGAAGCAAACAGATCCCAGTTCCGGCATAATGGAAACCTATGCCGGCATGGAAACACACATGGTTTTCCCGCTGCTTTTGAAGGCAACTATCAACCCAAGTATCTTTTCCGTTGAATTTGGCGGAGGTCTATATGTTGCCCCGGTACTAATGAATACAACAGTCGAAAGATCCAATGACAATGGATACACCGTTTCAGAAGCCTATGGCAAGAAACTTTTTTCAGTTGATCATCCTAATCCGTTAGGGCTCATTGTTTCCAGCAGTTTTGGAGTTAAAATTGGCAATGGAATCATTTTTTTAGATTTAGGTTATTTGAGAGATTTTTCCGAAGTTACCGTCAAATTCAACGATAAAAAGGTTGGGAATCATCTTTGGAATATGCTTGCTGTTAACATCGGCTATAAACATGGATTTTTATCCAAATAAAATCGGAAGGAGATTAAAAGTATGAAGACAAAATTTGGAATGTTTTTTTTGCTTGTATTGGTCGTCATATCTGTTTCATGTGCAACCGGGCAATACATGGAAATGAAATCAAAGGAAAATGCGGAAGTACTCGGGTTAGTTCAAAGTACATTTTTGGTGAGTGGTTCTTTCAGATACCGAAGCACCATTAATACGCAAGCCTATATCACCCTATTGGCTGAAGCGCAAAATAAATACCCCGATATAAATATTGATATACGGGATATTTCATGGGCAATTGGGCAAGGAGATGCTGCTAATAATAACTATGAGTACACTGCTATTGGAAAAGTAATTAAACAACAGTAGCCAAAAATGTATAGTAGGCATAGAGGTATCTGGAGGGCCCCGTTTTCTTGTGCTTATTCCCGGAGCCCCACCAGCACAAACCCCGCGGCGCCCACGTTCCACCCGTCCTGTTCCTCCCAGCTTGCCAGTACGGTCCGGGGAAATTTCTCTCCCGGAGACCCGCTCATGACCCCCAGGCCGGTATAGACAAAACCGGCCGGAAGGGCGGGTAGGCTCAGTTCCTGAATTTCCGTAAGCCCATTCCGGTTTATCCCAATAAACCCTTTTCCGCTTGGGCTGATCACCAGGGCAAGGGGTTTTTTGACATAGCCGCCGGAATTTTCCGGGGATACCGGATATTCCGTTTGATAAAACCCGGGGAATATCAGAATATCATTCTGGGTGTTGCCTAAAACTGAGTCATCGGCATAATACCGGAGGCTGGTGAATTCCGGGGAAACCACCGCTGCAATCCCCGGAGCTTCGGGGGATGCAGACAGCTTCGATGGGATCATCTTTTCCAAGACCTGGCGCAGCAGGTCCGGCGCCTGTTCCAGGGGGCGGGGTTGGGATGCGTTTTGCAGGGCCCCCGGGCTTGATTGCGTTCCGGGCGCCGATAAAGCCGCAGTATGGAAATACCCGATGCCCCGACCGGTTCCGGCCTTTTTTACCGCCCGGTAATACCAGGCGTCATCGGGGCCTTCCCGCAGGTCTTCCAAATCCCAGCCTTCCTCAGGGGGAAGATCCCTAAAAGCGGGGATGTCCAGTTCCTCAAGGCCCCCGGCTCTGGTTCCGGCGGCGGCCTGTAAGCCCCAGACCTGGGGCGAAGGGGGGGGCAGGTTTGTATCGATAAAGTAATCGTCCCGGTACAGCAGGGCTGCCGGGGTTTGCCCATAGATGAAAAGGGTATCCACCGAATAGTCCTTCCAATACCGGCCCATATCCGCCTGGTACAGGGCTATCCCGGCATTAGTGGCGGGGGTAACTCCCTCGCTCCCGTCGGCAGAACCTGCCCAGGGGGCGAAGGCCAGGAAGCCTTCACGGTTTATACCCAGGAAGAGCCGGTCCTCCCGGGCCAGGATGCCTGCAATACGCTGGGCAAGGGGCCAAGGTATATAGGGGGTCAGGGATGCCTCATCAGGGGAGGGGATCAGCGCCGGGCCATCCTCTCCAAGCTCAAACCACAGGGGGTTTTCCCCACTTTGCAGGATCGCCCGGGGAAGCTGCCCGTATTCTACCGGGGGCATTTTCGGGATCGCCGCTTCACCGGCTGGAAGTTCTGCAGGAAACTGCGCTGGAAGATCCGTGTTTTTTCCAGTGCATGAAAACAGGGAAAGCAGGCATATCAAGGATAAGACAGAGACCATAGTTTAATGTCGGAATGTAGACGCCAGGGAATGACTGGAATAAAGAGAAGATTTACCACAGGCGCCCACAAAGGGGTTCCTCCGCTCTCCCCCGGCCTAGTTCCCCGCCTTCACCCACATCCACCCGCTCCGGCTGACCCGGAGCAAGCCCCCGGCTGAAACATAGGTATCCGTCTCTGCACCGACCCTGAACCGGAACCCCACCCCAGGTTCGGCTATTACCGGTTTAGCAAAGGGGGATGGCCCGATAAAGGGCCCAATTGTTTCCCCTGGCTGCCCCGGCCCTTCCCTGAGCAGGGCTTCCCGGGATACCGGTAGTTCCACTTCTTTCCGAAGGGATATACGCCGTCGATCAAACCCGGACTTTACCGTGCGGACCGCGATGTCCGTCCAGTCCGCGCGCCAGGGGTCGGCCTGTATCTCCGGGGGGACTGAGGAACTTGCCAAAAGTGAGCGGAAACGGGGCCAATCGAAGTACTCGGGCCGCCGTTTCCCCGGATCCGCCGATGCTTCCGTTGCGGCGGCCATTTCCCGGTAGAACCAGGCCTCCGGGCCGCCCTGCCAGCTGAGGTAGATACTGCCTTCTTTAGCGTCGAAGGGGAAAATACCCCCGGCAGGACGCATTTCCCCGGGAAGTACCCCCCTGCTTGGCCAGTAGGGGAAGGCCAGGATGCCGGTCGCCCATTCCTGGACCACCGAAACAGCTGCCTTTCCCCCGGCGGTTTCCGCAGTTTGATAGACCCCCTCCTGGTTTAACCAGATAAGCCGCCAATGGGCTTGTCCCAGGGTCTCCTCCCAGAGGGAGGGCAGGGATGGCATTACCACGGTGTATTCCTGGGGAATAACCGGATCTCCGCAGGCCCCTAGGGCCATGATTAACAGAAAAACCAAAAATACACAATTTCCTTTCATACATAAGGTAGGTATATGGTATGAAGATTGCTTTAATTTCTTTTTTGTTGCATACTATTTTTATAATGGCTGAAATTGAAGATTATCAAAAACAGCTCACTGAAGTCCTGGAAGCCCGGGCCGCCTGGTTTGAGAAATCAGAACTGGCCAAGCTAAAGGAAGAATTTCGTACCTTTCATACCGCCTTTGCGGGGCTTTACAATTTATTTTTAAAAAAAGGGTTGATCATCGCGGATGTTTACAAAAATGAAGTAAAGATCAGCGAACTGGAAGTACCGGAAACCGGCCCGTTTGAGGAAGGGGACTGGAAGGATCAGTACAGTCTGCGCTTATCCAACTATGATAATCAGCTTGACTTCCTGGTTAACTTCTACCAATTCAGCGTTGATTTTCTGAGCATGGAGAAGATAAAAACCATTCTGGGCTTGGTACGGTTTATTGACTGGACCAAACTTTCCAGTAACAGCGAGGCCCCCAATAACAAGGCTACCATGGAGGTTATAAATCAGGCCAAAGCCGGAGCAGATCCCCTGTCTGCCAGTATTATCAATGAGGGGCTCTCCAAATTATCCAGGACCACCGGCAGCATCCTTTCATACCTAAAGATGCTCTCTGATTATAACCGGGAAGCCTATAAGGGAACCCTGAGGACCAAGGTTCTCGGCAGCCTGAACCCGGGGGAAGCCTCGTCCATACCGCTTTTAAAGAAAAAAATTGCCGCAGAAATGCCCGGCCAGCCTTTTTACCCGGAGCTGTTGGAGGAGATCAACAAAGAAAATTCCAAGGCCGGCAAAGCCCTGCGGGACAAGGTCCTGAAACAGCTTGTGGTGCCCGAGGATAAGTCCAAGATGGAGGCGCCCCAGATATCATTTAAGGGAATACTCATCGAAGGGCTCAACGCCATAGGCTCCTCCAATACTTCTATTAACGAAATTGCAGCCAAGTTGGATGAAAACGCCGAATTCCTGGAAGGGCGGAAAAACGGCTTCTGGGATAAACTCAAGCGTGTAATCCAGCAGATGCTGAACAAGGAACCGGACCCAACCATTTTCGATGTGGAGTACATAGACCCCATTAAGGGAGTACCGATCAAGGAAAAGGTAGATTTTTCCAACTTCAGGAGCGAAATGGACCGCAAGTGCCGTACCCTGATCGCCCTGTCCTCCCGAACCGGCGCCGCCTTCAACAAGATGCAGTCCATGAGTGAAAGCCAGCTTGTGGTGCTCCTGGAAAAAAATATCCGGGACATACAAACCATGCACAAGATCCTGGGCGCCCTGGATGATTTTTTCAAACTTGAGGCGGGCAGGGAAGACCGGGATAAGGTAAAGGGAATCAAACCGGAATTGGCGACCATGAAAAACGCCATTGTCAAAGCAAATCAAAGACGTCATGAATATAGCGCCCAGAAGGAAGAGGAAGAACAACTTAAGAAGCTTGGCATTACGTCCGGAACTTAAAGGGGAAAATTATGTATACACTTTGTGTATCTCAATCGGAAGCAAATCTGAAAGGTTTGCATACACCTTGTAAATTTCAATCGGAAGCAAACCTGAAGGGTTTGCCAAAGGCCTTTAAAGGGTATTCAGTTTTGTTAACAAAATGCGGGGCTGTACTTGTGGTACTGTGCCTTTTCTTCGCCGGCGTGCCCGGCGCCTTTGCTCAGCCCATGCAGGACCAATCGGGTCCCCAGCCGGGACAGACTGCTCCAGCTGCGTCCCCAGCGCCGGGTACTGCCCCAGCAGCGGACGCCCCTGCTTCCCCTGCGCCTGAGTCCCCCGGACAGCGCCCACTAGCGCCTCCATCTGCGGCGGATGCCCCGGCTTCCCCCTCGCCTGAATCCCCCGGGCAGCTAGTACCGCCCCCAACAGCGGAAACCCCCGTGCCCGGCGAAGTTCCTACAGCGCCGGACTTTGCCGAATCCCGGCCCCAGATTGCGAACCGGGAAGAGCTGACCATAGTGATTTCCCGGGACGAGGTGGAGCTGGATTTTCGGAAATCCTACCTTGCCAGCGAAGCCCAGCTATTTACCGCCCTTTACGAGGGGCTGTTCTCCTACCATCCCTATACCATGGAACCGGTACCTGCCGCAGCCAGCGCCTGGGAGGTCTCGGAGGATAAAAAAGAGTGGACCTTCACCATCCGGGAAACCGCCCGGTTTTGGAACGGGGACCCCCTCAGGGCGGAGGATTTCCGGGCCGCCTGGATTTCCCTGCTGGACCCCAAGCGGCAGTCCCCCTATTCGTCCCTCTTTGACATCATCGAAGGCGCCCGGGATTACCGGCTGGGTAATATCAGCGATCCCGCCGAGGTAGGCATTTCAGCCCCCGAACCCCGCAAACTGGTGGTAAAACTCAACTCCCCGGCCTCCTTCTTCCCCAGTATGCTCTGCCATCACTCCTTCAGCCCCATACATTCCGCCATGCTGGAAAATGAAGACTGGTCCCGGTTTCCACCGGTTTCCAACGGCCCTTTTTATATCTTGGAAAATACCGAGGACTCCATAGTGCTTACCCGGAATGAACTCTACTGGGATGTGGGCCGGGTAGCCTTGAAGAAGATCGTGGTCAAATATTCGGAAGACGCAGATGAAGCCTCGGCGTTCTGGAATTCCGGGGAAGCCCGGTGGATCGCCGGGGATGTGAATATGGAAACCCTGACGGATCGCAGCGGCATCGTGGTTAACCCCATGTTTGCCACCCACTACTACTTTATCCGCTCCTCCCTCAAACCCTGGTCGGATCCCCGGGTCCGGCGAGCCCTGGCCATAGCCCTGCCCTGGGAGCAGGTCCGGCAAGGCCATTTCCTCCCCGCCAAGACCCTCATCTACCCCATATCGGGCTACCCGGAAGTTGAAGGCCTGGATACCACGGACATTGACGAGGCCAAGCGGCTCCTGAGCGAAGCAGGATACCCCGATGGGATGGGCCTGCCCCAACTGGTGATACGCCTGACCCCCTCCCCGGAAGCCGCCCGTATCGGAGGCCTCATGGCCTCCACCTGGAAAGACGAACTGGGGATCCAGGTAAAGGTAGAGGTGGTTCCTTACAGGCGGTATTTTGAAACCCTGAAAGAGGATAACTACCAGGTAGGCTTTTCAACCTGGATAGGCGATTTCCCGGACCCCTATACCTTCCTCCAGATGTGGCGCCGGGACTCCAACCTGAATGACGCCCGGTACGACGATGCGGATTACGAAGACCTGATGGAAAAGTCCATGTCCGAAGACGGAACTGCCCGCTTGGAAACCCTGGCAGCGGCAGAAAAACTCCTCCTGTCCCGCGGGGCAGTACTCCCCATTTCCTTCAGCCCCGCTGTGAACGTGGTAGACACCGACGAACTGGAAGGCTGGTTCCCCAATGCCCTGGACATACACCCGGTCAAGTATTTTTCGTTTAAGGCCTTCCGGCCCCTGCCGGGGGTAACGATGCTGACTCATTGAGCTTGGGAGGATGTGAACAATAAAAGAGGCTATCCGGGACATCCCCGAATAGCCTCTTTTCTATTTTGTTTTCTTATTTATTTAGCGGGACTTTTCCACACCTGGCTTTCTTCAAAGCCGTTAATGGATTTGATCAGGGCCAGCCAGTAGTCGGCTTCGTTTTTGGAGGTGTAGGGGCCTACCCGTACCCGGAAATAGGTTTTCCCTTCTACCTCGCGATTTTCTATCAACGAGGTAATGCCCTTGCCGGAGAGAGTTTCTCTGACCCCTTCGGCCCGGACCTTGGTGGAGAAGGAGCCGGTCTGTACCCAGTAATTGTCCCGGGCTTTGGACGGGGACGGGACCGAGGCGACAGTGCTGGGCGCCGCAGTGGGCTGCCGGGCCGGGGCGGCAGCAGGAGCTGAAGTCCTTGCGGCAGGGCGGGGCGCATTGGGAACCGCCGCAGTTGTAGGACGGGGCACGTCAACGATCAGCCGATTGCCGCTTGTGGTGGTGCTTCGATCCACGGTCACCGTCTCATTGGGATTTTCGCCGTAAATGTAAAAGACATTTTCCTGCTGTTTGCCCGCCTCAGGCGGGGTCTGAAGCCCGGTGATGTCAATAGAATTCTTAACCAGCTCCACCGCATTGACCGATGCCGGCAACAGGGCCGTGTCTTCCGGCTCCCCCACAGGGATCGGGCGCACCTGGGGTTTAACCGATACCGCAGCCGCAGCAGGGGAGGGCCCCTTGGGTGCAACCACCAATATACAAGCTCCTATCACAATGACCAGGAAAACACCCACCGAAACCGCAATGAGGAGTAATTTTTTCTTTTCCATACTATTTATGCCGTCCCCTCCCGGGAGAGTATTTCGTTAAGCCTGGTTTCTATACGCCGCCTATCCAGGGGAGCGCAGAAACCAAAATATCCCGGGTTTTCTATTATATAAATATCGACCTTTTTTTCTAAATATTGAGAGGTGAAATCCTTTTGACTTTTAAATCGGCGCAGTACCTGTCCCAGGGGGAGCCCATCCCGTTTCCGGGCCCGGAGGAGCCGGACCAGGAAGGGCGCCTGCACCAGGAATATGCAGTCCAGCCTTTTAAAGACCGAAGATCGGTGAAGCAGCGCCGCGTTGATCACACAGGGCCGGTCCCCCTGTTCTGCAATCCACTCATCGGTCATGCGGTTAGCCAGAGGGTGGACTATCCCCTCCAATGCGGCCAATTCCGCCGGGCTGCCGAAAACCTTCTGCCCTAAAAGCCGCCGGTCTATAGCCCCCGCCTCGTCCAGAATATCCACCCCGAAGCGCTCCAGGATGGCCGCCTTCCCGGCCTCAATGGCCTGGTGCCCTAGTTTGTCCACATCCAGCACCGGCAGCCCCCGTTCCTCCAGAAGCCGGCCTATGAAGTTTTTTCCCGCGCAGTAGGGCCCGGTTAGACCGATGATCTTTTTCTGATTTGTACTATGTTCCACAGTCTGCATATATTACTGTATATATCTATAAAATGGAATGCCTTATTTTTCTTGTTTTTCCGCATCATCCGTGTTATATTATAAGCTCCAATACTGCATACAATTTAGGAGAAACACCTTTGGAGAAAAATTGGAAAAAAAATGTCGCCTGGTTTTTGTCCGGGCAAACCATATCTCTGTTCGGATCCATGTTGGTTCAGTATGCTATTATGTGGCATATTACCCTTAAAACCCAATCCGGGTCGATGATGACCCTGTTTGTTATCGTAGGAATGCTCCCGACCTTTTTCATTTCCCCCTTTGCCGGCGTCTGGGCGGATCGGCATAATCGAAAATACCTTATTAATGGTGCGGACAGTATCATTGCTCTTGCCTCGCTCCTGGTAGCGATTCTATTTTTGGCTGGTTTTGAGCAGTTGTGGATCCTGTTCGCCTGTGCAACCGTCAGAGCCTTAGGGCAAGGGGTACAGACACCGGCAGTTGGCGCCTTCATTCCCCAATTAGTTCCGGAAGAGCATCTGACAAAAGTTAACGGTATAAATGCATCTATCCAGTCCTGTATAATGCTTGTTTCTCCCATGGCAAGCGGAGCCTTATTAACCTTTGCTTCCATAGAATACCTTTTTTTTATCGATGTAATCACTGCGGCGATAGGAATCGGTTTTGTGTCTTTTTTGGTAAAAGTTCCTTCTGTACCGAAAACTGTTGAGACAGGAGAATCTGAGAACAGTAATGCTGCAAGTTATTTTCATGACCTTAAAAAAGGATTCTCCTATATCTCAAAGCACAAGTTTATTTTGCGTCTCATAATTCTTTCCGGTGTTTTTCTGTTTTTTGCCGCGCCCCCTGCGATGCTGACACCCTTGCAGGCAACCAGAAATTTTGGCGCAGAAGTATGGCGGCTTACGGCAATAGAAATTACCTTTTCTGCTGGTATGTTGGGGGGTGGGCTCCTAATGACTCTCTGGGGCGGTTTTAAAAATAAAATACACACCATAATACTTTCCTGCGTATTCTTCGGTATTGAGTCCATTGTGTTCGGCCTGGTGGCTAATTTCCCGGTGTATCTGGCAGTTATGGTAATTTGCGGCGTAACCATGCCGCTGTATAACACCACCAGCACCGTTTTAATACAAACAAAGGTGGATCCCGCCTACATGGGCAGGGTGTTCAGTGTTTTTGCCATGATGTCAACGATTTGCATGCCCTTGGGAATGCTGCTGTTCGGACCCCTGGCGGATCATATTTCCATAGATTGGATATTAATCGGCAGCGGCATGGTAACCGTTTTATTGGCGATCCCCTTTATGGCCAACCGGGAACTGCGGGAAGGCGGGAAAGCTCCGGCAACGAGCCCCTAATCCCGCCCTTCATAGGGCAAAAAACTGGACAATTTTCGCATTCCTGTGATAAAATCACCAGAGGTTTTAACACATATGGATTATACGATTATGTCTCCCGAATATTTTGCCCCCCTGCCGGACCTTGATATGGCTCTGGCCCGTATTGGCCTCCGCCGGAGTGATGTTTCGTCTCCCGGTTTAGAAAATCTCCGCACCCTGATGGATTCCTGCCTGATGACCGTGCCCTTTGAGAATCTGGATATCTATGATTATAAAAGGCAGATAGATTTCTGCCTTCCCCATCTGTTTGAAAAATTTGTCATAAACCGGCGCGGCGGGTATTGCTATGAAAGCAATGGTTTTTTTATGGGAATTCTGGAAGCCCTGGGCTATACCTGTTCCGCCTGCCAGGCCCGTATTTTATTCGGCGGAAACATTATGACCCCCGTGGCCCACCGCATAACTATTGTTACTCTTGGGAACACACGGTATCTGTGCGATGTGGGCTTCGGCGGCGCAGGCTGCGCTGAAGGGCCGGTCAACCTTGATGATCCGGGCATTCAGGAAATAGGGGGACATCAATTCTCCATACGCCGCCATGAAGGTGATATCCTTGGCGATATGACCCTGGTTACCCATACACCGCGGGAAGCTTCGTCGGGAGTTCCGGAAGGGGAGTCGGGTTTTTATACTTTTTATACCCGGCCCCAGTCTCCTTTGGAATTTATCGCCCTGAATAACAGTATGGCAACTAATCCTGTTTCGATGTTTTCCCTAAACCGAGTGGTCCGTATGCGTACCCCCACGGGAACTTTAGTCATCGACAATAAAATATTCAGAAAAACGGTGAACAGTGAAGTTGTGGAAGAAGAAATTACCACCAACAAAAGGCTCTACGAGATTCTTACCGGTGAATTTAAGATGATTGTGCCTAAAATGAGTTACAGTACTGATTTTCCCAGGGAATGGTTTTAAAGGTATAGAATTACAACTCTTCTTCTTCGGTGGTAAGTTCCTCAAACTCTTCTTTTTCAAGCTCTTCTGTTTTGCTGATGATCTGGACCGCTATCTTCTTCCCGATAACCCCGGGCCGGCAGAGGTACTTCTTTTTATTGCCAATGTTGAGGGAAAAGGTGTCCCCAACTTTGACATTGTAGAGCCGGACTACATCCCCGGCCCGCAGGGCAAGCACATCCTTGATAGGAACCTGTATTCTCCCAATTTCGGCCACCACGTCAATATCCACGGTGGAAAGTTTTTCCTTGAGGGTGTTGAGGTTTTCATTGGTGGCCGCCCGACGTGCCGAAGAATACCAAAACTGGGCGGACAGTTTTCCGATAATGGGCTCTATGGTCAGGTAGGGGATGCAGAAGTTCATCATCCCTTCCACTTCCCCCAGTTTGGTTTCCAGGGTGACCAGAACCACCATGTCCGTAGGGGGTACGATCTGGGCAAACTGAGGGTTGGTTTCGATCTGCCCCAGCCGGGGCCTGAGGTCGATCACCTGTGCCCAGGCTTCCCGCAAATTCCCCAGGATGCGGACTATCATCCCCTCCATGACCGCAGCCTCAATGTCGGTCAACTCGTGCTGGGACTTGGTCCCCTCCCCGGTGCCGCCGAAAAGACGCTCAATAATGGAAAAGGTGATGGCCGGGTCTATTTCCAGGATGGCATTCCCCTTCAGGGGGTCCATGTTGATAACCGCCAGGGTAGTGGGGGTGGGGATAGACCGGATAAATTCTTCATAAGTCAGCTGGTCCACCGAAGCCACGTGGACATGGGCCATGGACCGGAGCTGGGCGGACAGGGCGGTGGTGGTAAGCCGGGCAAAGGTCTCGTGCATGATAGAGATGGTCCGGATCTGTTCCTTGGAGAATTTGTCAGGCCGCTTGAAGTCATAAATTTTGATCTTCCGGGTATCCGCGGCAGGCTTAAAATCCTCCGGTTCCGTGTCTCCGGCGTTGATAGCGGTGAGCAGCTGGTCTATTTCATCCTGGGACAGAACTTCCGTCATTGAATAAAAAACCTCCGGTTTTTTATTTTGGAGTTTTCACCTGGGGCGAAAACTCCATACTGCATTCCGAATAACCGTTTTTCGGGTAAATCGGTTAAAAAACCCTAAAATCTCACCTTTCCCCAGTATAACAGAGGTGGGTAAATAAATCAATACGTAACCACCCAATGGGGCAATGGGTAAGGGCCGCTTAGACCTGCCCCCGTATCTCCGCCGCCAGGTAGAAGGACCCGGTCCCCAGAACCGGTAGCCCCGCCTTTCGGCTTTCTGTCAGAATGTACTGTATGGCCTTTTCCGTTTCCGGGATAAACAGCAGTTCCGGCGCCGTTTGCGCAGCCCCGGCCTTCTCCTTTATACGTTGCACTTCTTTTTCAAAGACCCCGTTTATCCTACCCGGGTCACTCACCTTGAAGTTTCCCGGGGTGGTGATAATGATCCTGGAAAAGGCCGGGGCCAGGATCGCCGCCATGGCCTCTACATTTTTTCCGGCAGCGCAGCCGAAGATGAGCATCCCCCCCGTTCCGTAAAGCGCAGTAAAAGTGTTTACACAAAGTTCCACACTTTTTTCAGTATGCGCCCCGTCAATGATCACCGGCGTATCCTCCCGCAGTTTTTCAAACCGGGCGGGGATTTTAAAGCCCCTGAGACCCCGTTGCAGGGTTTCCCCATCCAGGGAGGGGAAGGCTGTTTTCAGGGTTATTGCAGCCAGGGCGGCGTTCAAGGCCTGCACGGCCCCGGGTATGCTTACCGAAAGTTTCAGCGGCGCCGGGAAAAAGCCTTCCTTTTTAAAGCTCAGGGTAAAATTGGTGCCCTCTTCACTGACCGTGAGATCCCTGATTTCGGCGATCTCCGGTAAGTAGAGCAGGGGCGAATGTTTCTCCGCTGCAGTTTTTCTGAACAGCTCCAGGGCCTCTTCGCACTGTTCCGCCAGAACAACCGGTTTTCCGGGTTTGATGATCCCCGCCTTTTCGCCGGCCACTTCCGTAATGGTGTTGCCCAGGAATTCCGTATGCTCCAGTTCAATAACCGTAATCACCGAAACGATGCTCTCCACAATGTTGGTGGGGTCCAGCCGCCCTCCCATGCCGGTTTCCACCGCCAGGGTATCGCAGTGTATCATCCGGGCGCAGAGAAAGTAGTACAGAGTCAGGAGCTCAAAGTAGGTGGGGGGCCCCTCGTTGGCATTGTTCCCGGAAAAGATACGGTATTCGGGCTTTGAAAAGTCCTTCAGGGCCTCTTCCAGATTCCGCAGTTCGTTTCCCGCTTCAATATAGATGCGCTCATCAAGAAAACGGTGGCCCTCTGTTATCCGTTCCCGGTAGTCCATTATATGGGGGGAAACGTACTGGGCAGTTCTGAGCCCCATGGCTTCCAGAACCGATGTTATCATCCCTGTAACGGAACCCTTGCCCTTGGAGCCCGCCACATGAATAGAGGGGGCGCACAGTTCCGGATGCCCCGCCGCTGCTGCGATGGTATCCATCCGTTCGGGGCGGAAGCTGCTGGGCTGGACTGTTTCCGGATTTACAAACTGGTTGAGCCAGTCGAATACTTCCTGAGATGTTTTAAATGAAGGAAAAGATTTTTTTTCCATTACTCCCGCCTAAGCATAATTTGAACATCAATTATAGATAAACCCTAAAAGGGCTGCCGTCAAGTCCTAAACTACAGCAATTTCTCAGTTTATGATGACTTTATTAGGGTAGTGACCGGGAGGGGAGGGCGATTCGCTACTCCCCCTAACCTGTGGAGTCTGCTTACGGAGCCCGCTACACTCTTTTACGCGGTCTCCTCCAGCAGGGAATTCCAGAAAGAACCCACTTGCGTGGGGGAGGGGGGAGCAGCGAATCGCCCTCCCCTCCCTGCCGTTATCCCATATAGTTACCTTAAAGCGATTGCTGTGTTTTTGGTACGCAATGCCTTTTTCCCCCGAGGGGGGCCTGACGGCCAATTTTTCAACCAGGCCCCCCTGATCTGTTTACAGCAATTCTCCTAAGGTAAATGCATGGGGATAGAGGCAGGGGCGGGCGGGTACTACCCCCGCTCCCCGTCTCTGGAATTCCCCGCCGTAGCAGACCCGAAGGGGCTGACGGAGGCGGATTCTACAGGTTAGGGGAGTGGGGGTAGTACCCGCCCGCCCCGGTCAGTAACCCAATACAGCTATCATTAACAGAGAATAGCAGTAAAACAGCCGTTGACGTATGCCCCAAAGGGCAGTATATTGTAATTATGACGTACAGTATTGCCATGGCCGGAAAAGGCGGTGTGGGAAAAACCACCCTCTGCGGTTTGTTTTTGAATTACCTGGCCCAAACGGGAAAGGGTCCCATCCTTGCAGTGGATGCGGACGCTAATTCTAACCTGAATGAAGTCCTGGGGGTGGAAAAAACCATCACCCTGGGGGATATTCGGGAGGAGATTGCCAAATCGGAATATGCGGAGAAAAACCCTATTCCCACCGGGATGTCCAAGCAGGACTACGCCAATTTCCGTTTCAGCGCCGCGGTTACGGAAATGGACAATTACGATTTGCTGGCCATGGGGCGGACCCAGGGTAAGGGCTGTTATTGTTTTGTCAATGACCTGCTCCGGGATCAGCTTGAGAAGTACTACCAGAATTATAACTATCTAATAGTAGATAACGAAGCGGGGTTGGAGCATATCAGCCGGGGTATACTGCCTCCGGTGGACCTGATCCTCCTGGTGAGCGACTGTTCCCGCCGGGGTGTAGAGGCTGCAGGACGTATCGCCGAAATGATAGGCCAGTTGGACTTTAAGGCGAACAAGGTGTGCCTTATCGTGAACCGCGCCCCGGGTGGGAAACTGGAACAGGGGCTCCTGGACGAAATTGCCGAGCAAAAGCTTAACCTTATCGGTGTGATACCTTCGGATGATTCGGTCTATAAATTTGATGCTGAGGGGAAGCCCCTGGTTGACCTGCCCGATGATTCCCCCATTAAAAAAGCCCTGGGTGAGATCATCAAAAAATTGGAGTTAAAATAACGCTTGACAGCCCACAATAGTGCATTTATACTGTGACTGTATATGCGGCTCTCCGTAAAGTAATGTACAGGTAAACATACCTGCGACCCTTTTTACGGTTGAGTTTTGGGAATGGTTACCCCTTGGGGGTAAATCCGGTCCCGATTTTGAGAGGGTTATTATGTCCAAAACAAAGAAACTTGTCCTTGCCAGTTTATTACTGGCCATCCTGATCGTTGTTGAAAGACTTCTAAGCGTTCAAACCCCTATACTCCGAATCAGTTTCGCCTTTGTCCCAGTTACCCTGAGCGCCTTGCTCCTGGGGCCGGTCTGGAGCGCCCTGGTGGCGGGCTTGGGGGACGTGATTGGGGCCCTCCTTTTTCCCAAGGGGGTCTTTTTCCCGGGCTTTACCCTGAGTTCCCTGGTCACCGGTTTAATCTACGGCTTGTGCATCTACAACCCCAAATCCAACAAAAAATTCCTCCAGGGCCTGATCCTCGCCAATGTCCTTATCCTGATCTTTGTCCGCATGGGGCTTACCAGTATCTGGGTGGCTATTACCACCGGCAGGGCCTGGACCTTCTTTGTGGCAACCCGGCTCACCGCAGCCCTGATCATGATGCCCATACAGGTGGGGATCATGTACCTGCTGAAAGTGTTTCTGGATAAACCTATAAACCGATACCTGATGGATAACCGGGATCAGGATCCCCAAACTGTCCCGGAAGCGCAGTAATCTTGTCCGCGCCTTCTCTGATAGAAATTAAGGGGCTGGAGTATGCCTATCATTCCGGCGCCAGGGTATTGCATGATATCAATCTTTCTGTTTGCAAAGGGGAATTTGTCGCCATTGTCGGGCAGAACGGTTCAGGCAAATCAACCCTGGCCCGGCTTATGGCGGGTATAGATTTCCCCAGCGCCGGACAGGTTCTGGCAGGGGGGATCAATACCAGGGACAAAAAGCTGGCCCTGGATTTGCGGAAAACTATTGGCATCGTGTTTCAGAACCCGGAAAACCAGATCGTCTTTGAGAAGGTGGCCGACGATATGGCCTTTGCCCTGGGCAACCTGGGGCTTGATAAGGATGAAATCGCTGTCCGCATTCGGGAAACCGCCGCCATGATGGGCATCGAAAACTTTACCGACGGCTTTGAACTGTCCATGGGGCAGAAACAGCGGGTTGCTATTGCAGGGGTGCTTGCCATGCGGCCTGAGTGTATCATCTTTGACGAACCCACCGCCATGCTGGATCCCCGGGGAAAGAAGGATATCCACAGTATCATTGTGGATCAGCATAAGCGGGGCCTCACGGTGGTTTATGTCACCAATGTTATTGACGAGGTACTTTCAGCGGACCGGATAATCATCCTCAGCGGGGGCAGTGTAAAATACGAATTTGAAAAAAAGGACCTGTTTCGCAATATCGATAAACTAAAGGAACTGGGTCTGGAAACCCCCTTCATTTTTGAAAGTGTGGACAAACTGAAAAGCCGGGGCATTGACATTGAACTGGAAGACTATACCCTGGACGATTTAACAGAAAAAATAGCAGAAAAGGTAAAATGAAGAACCTGCTTATACTATTGCTATTTTTAGGTTACACCTTTATTGTATTTTTTACCTCAAACTACTATATCCTGGGGGCGTATTGCCTCATCAATATCTTTGTCATGATCCTTGTCCATGTAAAGGTTAAACCTGCTCTCCGCTATACCGCAGGTATCCTGCCTTTTATCATTTTTGCGGCGGCCATCAATTTCTTTCTGGAGGATACAAACACGGCGCTGCTTTTTTTTATACGCCTTTTGGTAGTCTGCAATGTTACCCACAGCTTTAAGTACATCCTCTCCACCACCCAACTTGCCAATGCCATAGAAACCTTGTTCTACCCCCTGAAACTATTCCGGGTGAATCCCAAGGATATAAGCCTCATGATCTGCATCTGTATCGCCTTTATCCCGGTGCTTTCCCGGGAGCTGGAACAGATCAAGCAGGGCTTGCAGGCCAAGGGCATGGAAATGCGTATAAAAAATGTCAAGTATGTACTGAAACCCTTCCTCTACGGTGTTTTTAAGCGGACCGATGAAATTTCGGACGCCCTCAGAGCCAAAGCATATATGGAATAGCCTTAGAACATAGCATTATTTATATATATAGCAAATTTTGCTTGACAAACCGCTGATTTGCCCGTATCATAAAAGGGCATTCGATAAATAGTTATATATATATAATTATCTATATCTATAACTATATCAGTAAGCAACAGGATTTTTTTCCTGTTATAACAAGCATAAACCAGAGAGGAGGTAAGGGATGAAAGTTTCAGAAATTCTGAAAACCAAGAAGACGTTTTCCTTTGAGGTGTTTCCCCCCAAGGAAAAAGATGGTGTTCCCAAGCTGCAAAAAGAATTGGATCAATTGTTTCAAATGAAGCCGGATTTTATTAGCTGTACCTATGGCGCCATGGGCACCAACGTAGGGGAGTCTAAGGAAATCTGCAAATACATCGTGGATCACAAGGTCAACTGTGTAACCCACTTTACATGTATTGGGAAAACAGCCGCCGAATTAAAGGCAATTTTTGCGGAATATGTGGCCATGGGGCTTGAAAACGGCCTTGCCATGCGCGGCGATTTTCAGAAAGATCCGGTCACCGGGGACATCAAGTCTTCCACAGGCGGCGAATTTGAACATGCAAACCAGCTTATCAGCTTTTTGCACAAAGAATTCCCCCAGGTGTGTTTTGCCGCTGCGGGTTATCCCGAAAGGCACCTCCTCGCCTCCAGCCTTGAAAGTGATATCAATTACCTCAAGGCGAAACAGGATGCAGGGGCCGAGCTTATTATGTGTCAGACCTGTCATGATATCCCCGCCTATGAGAAGTGGGTCGCCCAGTGCCGCAAGGCCGGTATCAAACTTCCCATTGTTATTGGCATTATGCCGATTCTTTCCCGCAGAAACGCCATCGACATGACCATTCCCGGCGCCGTTCCTGTGGAACTGTCACGGATCGTGGGCCAATACAGCCCCCCGCCCCCTCCGCCCAAGAGTGCTTCCGAGGAAACCCTCAAGCAGTACGATGATCTGGTCAAAAAATACGCAGGGGAATTTGAAAAATACGGCATGGAATACACCATCAACGAAGTAAAGAACTACCTGAAGACCGATCTTCAGGGCGTGCACTTCTATGCGCTCAACAAAGCTGAAAAAGTTATCAAAATTGTTAATGACGGCAACCTGATCGCACTGTGTAAGTAATTACCGGGAGTTTTGGCGGGGGATAGGCTTGTGCTTGTTCCCCCGCCAATTAATATTTTCAAACCATATAGGAGATTATTATGGCTAAAGGTTCAGATGCGGTGAAAAAATTCATCGGTTCAGATATTGACATTGCCCAGGCGGTTTATCCTGAACACGCTTATGATGTCAATGAGATCGCAGCAAAATTAAGCATTCCTGAAAAATATATTGAGCAATACGGAAAATACAAAGCTAAGATAGACTACAATTACCTGAACAACGAGCTGAAGAGCAAACCTGATGGCAAGCTCATCCTGGTAACCGCCATCACCCCCACTCCGGCTGGTGAAGGCAAGACCACCACCACGGTTGGTGTGGCGGACGGTCTTTCCAAGATCGGCAAAAAAGTCGTAGTAGCCCTGCGCGAACCCTCCCTGGGGCCGGTATTCGGCGTCAAGGGCGGCGCGGCCGGCGGTGGCTGGGCTCAGGTCATCCCCATGGAAGACATTAACCTGCACTTTACCGGAGACTTCCACGCCATCGGCGCTGCGAACAACCTCCTGGCAGCCATGATTGATAACCATATCTATCAGGGCAACAAGTGCAATATCGACCCCCGCAAGATCATTTGGCACCGCTGCGTTGACATGAACGACCGCCAGCTCCGCTTCATCGTGGACGGCCTGGGCGGCAAGGCCAACGGCGCCTCCCGTGAAGACTGGTTCGACATCACCGTAGCCTCGGAAGTTATGGCCATACTCTGCCTTTCCAAGGACATCGACGATCTGAAAGCCCGGCTGGGCCGCATCATCGTTGGGTACACCTACGGCAAGCAGTCCGATAATACCGAAAAACCGGTTACCGCCGGCCAGATCAATGCCCAGGGCGCCATGGCTGCCTTGCTCAAAGATGCCCTGAAACCGAACCTGGTCCAGACCCTGGAAGGTACCCCCGCGTTTATCCACGGCGGCCCCTTTGCCAACATCGCCCACGGTTGTAACTCCATCATGGCCACCCGGCTTGCCCTCAAAATGGGCGACTATGTGGTAACCGAAGGCGGCTTCGGCGCTGACCTGGGCGCAGAAAAATTCCTGGACATCAAGTGCCGCTTCGCCGGGCTCAAGCCCTCCGCAGTAGTTATCGTTGCCACCGTCCGGGCCCTCAAGTCCCACGGCGGGGTAGCCAAGGCTGACCTTGAAAAAGAAAACCTTGACGCCCTGGAGAAAGGCCTTCCCAACCTGCTCCAGCACGTAGAAAACATCACCAAGGTGTACAACCTTCCGGCGGTGGTTGCCATCAACGCCTTCCCGAAAGACACCAAGGCTGAACTGGACCTGGTGGAGAAGAAGTGCAAGGAACTGGGCGTCAATGTCGCGCTTTCCGAAGTGTGGGCAAAAGGCGGCGAAGGCGGCCAGAAATTGGCCGAAGAAGTCGTAAAACTGTGCGAACTGCCCAACAAGTTCACCTTCAGCTATGACGAAAAATCTTCCATCAAAGATAAGATCGAAGCCATTGCGAAGAAGATCTACCATGCCGACGGCATAAACATTCTTCCTGTGGCGCAAAAGCAGATTGCCCAGCTCGAAAAACTCGGCATGGACAAGGTGCCGATTTGCATGGCCAAGACCCAATACAGCTTCTCCGACAACCCGGACCTCAAAGGTGCGCCGAAAGGCTGGACCCTCACGGTTCGTAACATCAAGATTTCCGCCGGCGCGGGCTTCATTGTAGCCCTTACCGGTGACATCATGACCATGCCCGGTCTCCCCCCTGTGCCCTCCGCCGAAAAAATCGACGTGGACAACACCGGGAAAATTTCCGGCTTGTTCTGATTCAGTAACACTGAAGAACGGGTAGTGAGTATTTCTCATTACCCGTTCTTTTATTAAGGAAGGAAAGAATGGGTTTTGCTGAGAAAAGCTGCGTTGATTTTGTTACCGTGTTGGCAAGCAAGGAACCGGTGCCCGGCGGTGGCGGCGCGTCCGCCCTGGTGGGCGCCGTAGGGACCGCTCTGGGCAACATGGTGGGCTCCCTTACGGTGGGCAAGAAAAAATATGCCGATGTGGAAGCGGACATCATCAGGCTGAAAAAAGATTCTGACCGTATCCAGGCGGATTTTATCGCCCTGATTCAGCGGGATGCCGAGGTCTTTGCACCCCTGGCCAAGGCTTACGGGCTACCCAAGGAAACCGAGGCTGAAAAGGCGGAGAAGACCCGGGTTATGGAAGCGGCCCTGAAAGAGGCGTGCAGTGTTCCTGTGGCGATCATGAAGAAGTGCGGCGAGGCTATCAAGGTTATTGAAGAATTTGCCGCCAAGGGCAGCAAGCTTGCCCTGAGTGACGCCGGGGTAGGGGTACTGTTCTGCAAAGCTGCCCTGTCCGGGGCCAGCCTCAACGTGTTCATCAATACCGCTGCCATGACCGACCGGGCCTATGCGGAAGACATCAATCGTCAGGCTAACGCACTCCTTAACGAGTACGAACCCCTGGCGGATAAGATTTTCAAAGGCGTAAAAGATCAGTTGAAATGATCGAAACTTAGGGAATCCCTGAAACTTTAGTTTTTAGGGATTTACATCAAAATTAATCGAGGTAAAGTATGGCTCAATTATTAGACGGGAAAGTAGTTGCCGCCGCATTGGCGGAGTCTCTTAAGAAAGATGTGGAAGCTCTCAAGGCAAAGGGTGTTACACCCACCCTGGGGATTATCCGTTTGGGTGAAAAAGGCCCGGACATTTCCTATGAAAAGGGCGCGACCAAGCGGGCCGAAGAAGTGGGCGCGGCGGTAAAAAATTACATACTCCCGGAAGATACAACCCAGGAAGCCCTGCTCAAGGTTATTAAAGAAGCGAATGATGATAAGGGTGTCCATGGCATCCTGCTCTTCCGCCCCCTGCCCAAGCACATTGATGACAATGTAGCCCGGGCAGCCCTGCTTCCCCAAAAGGACATGGACGGCATCACCGATGGTTCCATGGCGGGAATCTATTCCGATTCAAACCAGGGCTATGCCCCCTGTACCGCCGAATCGGTTATCAAGATCCTTGATCATTACAAGATCGACCCTTCGGGAAAGAAAGTGGTCGTTCTGGGCCGCAGTACGGTTATCGGAAAACCCGTATCAATGCTGCTGCTTAAAAAGAACGGAACCGTGACTGTCTGCCATTCCAAGACCCAGAACCTTCCTGCAATAACCCAGGAAGCGGACATTGTGGTGGTTGCCATGGGACGCGCTCTGAGCGTGGGCAAGGAAAGCTTTAAGGCCGGCCAGTATGTAGTTGACGTGGGCGTCAATCCCAAGCCTAACGGCGAAAAGGGAACCTGCGGTGACGTAAAATTTGACGAAGTGGAACCCATTGTGGCCGGTATCAGCCCGGTACCCGGGGGTGTAGGATCGGTTACCAACTGTATCCTCATCTCCCACGTGGTGGATGCTGCAAAGAAAGCGTAGTTTTTGTTTTAGGGCTATGCAATACATAGCCCTAAAATTTCACACGTATTGAATGTGTACTTCCTTGAGGAAATTTTCCTCAAGGAGGGCCGCAATTTTTTTGACAACGTTTCTGCGGATTTCAAGTTCTTCAGGCATAGTCGGGTCCTGGTGGGCCTCGTTAATCTTTGTACCCACTAAAAAAACAATCCTATCGCTGTTCAGTAAATATTCCGTCATACGATGGGCGGGTGAATCCTTCCTATTTTTTACTTTCTTGTTTTCTTCCAGCAGTTCCGCTGTTGCCCCCAGAGTCAGTATTCCTTCGCATACCAAGTCAACCCCTTCTATTTTAGAAAGGGGCGGCCCTCCCCCGGACAGAAGATTGCCTCTTTCGATTTTCTTTCCCAGTTCCCGGGAGATTATCTGCGCGCTGGTCCCCCCGGAAACAATTTTTTTGCCCTTAAAGGCAACAAAGGTTTCCGCAATTTCCTTATCGCTTTCAGGGTGATAGGGCGGCCCGGTAAATACCAGTAAATCCCGGGGCTCCCTGAAATAAACCACCGCGCAGGTAATATCGTCCTTTGCGCCGGTCATATCCTTGTACTCCGCTTCGGTTACCAGGTTTTCTGAAAGTTCCCTGGCGCTTATAAGCGGGGTGGTTTCTATTTGTTTAAGGATAAAGTTTTTCGCATTTTCTATCCCCCAGCCCGGGGGGTAGGCTTCTGACCCCATGCCCGCCTGGGTAACCCCGTCTGAAAAAAAGACAATCCTGTCCCCGGGATATGCGGTCCATGTGGAAAAGGAAACGATTTCCTTTTCCGGCCCTGTTTTTTTATTTTTCCGTTCGATAGGGATTCTGTCTTTTTCAAGTTCTATTATTTTATCGTTTTGTACGATGATGGCAGGGGGATTATCATATTCCAGTATCTTCAGGGAACAGCTATCTTTGCTTGAGTGATTTATATCAAGCAGGGTAAAGGTGGCATAACTTAAATCCCGCACACTGCAAACAGGAAGGCTGTTGATTATTAATTCTGCTGAACGCTTTATGGGTATGTCAAAGGATACAAATTTATTTAACATTGTTGCGGTCAGGGAAGCCAGCACATTTGCCTTAATGCCGCTTCCCAGGCCGTCAGAAAGGGTGGTGATTATCCTGCCACCTGAGGGGCTCCGCTGGTAAAGAAAGATATCCCCCGCAGCGGTCTGCCCGGCCTTTTTTACCTGAAAATAATCCACCTCAACAAAAATGACCCCCGGGGCCAGCAGTTCGGTCATTTATTTTTTGCTCCCCTTTTTTCGGTTTCACCCTGGCTATGGGATTCTATGATTGTGTTTAATATGGCCTCGGTTTCTGCGGCATTTTCCCCGAGCAGAAACGCTATTTTCTGGACTGCCTGAACATTTTTTTCGATAATTTTCCGTGCCTTATTCACTGTCTTATCCCGCCTGATTTGCGGGACCGTGATGTCATCGATTACCCCGGCGACCACTTCTCCTTTTTCTATCACATAAATATTCAGATGAAGCACCTTCTTGTCATACCGAATATCGTAATCAAAGCTCGATGCGGTTTCCGCAGAAAAGGCATCTACAAAATAATCTGAAAAATCAATAATTTTGGTAAGGTTCAGTTCGATTAATTCCGGGACTAGCTCATAGAGTTCTTCGATTTCCTTCCCCATTAAGTGTGCAAAGTTTCTGTTCGCCTCCAGAATGTGAAGGTCCTTGTCGACGATCAATATCCCGCTAGGGCTGGCCTTAATCAGGGCATTGGCTTTTCTCTGTGCCATGTTCCGCATATAGGTGGCGCACATAGTTTTTTCCGCCCGCTTTTCCAGCAAGGCCGCAGCAAAGGTCCGGCAGTTATCATACCCGCACCTTCCGCAGTTAAGCTCGTCATCATCTCCGTATTTACCGATGGTTCTGAGGGCGGTCCGCAGTTCTGAAACCGAATGTTCCACATGGGGGCTTTTTATAAGGGTCAAGGTCGCCTTGGGCACAAAGCCGTCCTGCAGGGTTTTATCGTCAAGCTGTTTTTCGGCGGTCGCCGCATATTGCAGCAGATATGCCCGGCGCATAATCTCCGATGTGTCCCGTGTAGTGCAGGGGCCGTTAACACAGCCCCCGGGGCAGGCCAGCAGTTCAAGAAACAGGGGCGCGGGAAGATCCCCGGGCGAAAAATCGTTCTTTAACAGTTTTGCTATTGCATTGATCCCCGACACAGACATCCTTGACACCCCGGAAAAAGACTTGTAGTTTTCCAGCGAATGGGTCATCCCGCCGTCAACGGGATAGTAGACGCCCTTGGCAGCCCTACAAGGTACAAAGCCGTCCTCCCCGGCTTCGATATCCTCAGGGCTAATGCCTTCCTGGGCGAACCAGTTTCTCAGCTCATCAAAGGTAAGGGCAGCGTTTATCTCCCGCATCTGGTCAGCTTCCCTTTTTTTTGCAATACAGGGGCCAATAAAAACCACGGCAATTTTATCGCCATACAGTTTCCGCAGATATACTGCGTGGGACAGCAGGGGCGATGCCCGGTCATTAAGGTAGGGAACAAAGGCCGGGGCATTCTGCTTGACATACATAACAACGCTGGGGCAGGCAGAGGACAGAAAAAGCCGTTGGTTGTTTTCAGGCTCCTTTTCCAAATCCGCCGCGATATCCGCAGAGACAAAGTCGGCCCCCAGGGCGGTTTCGGAAACCCCAAAAAACCCCAGCTTTTTCAGGGCCCCGATAAATTTCGCCTGGGGAAGCCCATGAAACTCCGAAGCATAGGCGGGTGCAATTGAGGCATAGACCTTGACCCCCCGGCTTATCAGTTTTTTGACCTGATCCACATCGTTTCGGACGCGCTTGGCCCTGGCGGGGCAACTGATAACGCAATTCCCACAGTAGATGCAGATCTTTGGTATTATTTCAGCGTGTCCGTCCTTAACCTGGATTGACTTCACCGGGCAGCGGCTGATGCACTTGAAGCAATCCTGGCATTCTGATCGTTCTGTATAAATGGGGTATTGAATCATGGGGGAATTATAGCAGTATCAGGGGGCGGTTTCAACTGGTGGGATGGTTTAGCGCGATTCTCAGGGTTAAGCCATGGTGGCTCATTCTCCGGGAGAGGCATCCCCGCCCCTCCCGGAGGCTTGGGTCAATATGGGAAAACGGGTATTGCGTCATACCGTTATTTGTAACAAAGGGCTGAAGTATTCTGTTATATTTTGCAATGGTTTGAGGCTCTTTTTTATGTAAGTTCTTTACTTCGGTCTTGATCCTATACTTACCAAAAGCAATGACAGTATTTATAACTGCTTGAGTAATTTTTACCAATATTTTATACTTTTTCTATGAAAACTATATCGATACGACAGCCGTATGCTACACTTGTTTGTAAAGGGATAAAAGCTGTTGAAAATAGGGCTTGGGATACTAAATATCGGGGGAAGCTGCTTATTCACGCTTCCGGCAAGCCGCTTGCATGGCCAGAATTAAAATATATGCCGGATATTTTTACTAAATACCATCTTAAATATTATGGGTATGACCCTCTGCCTAAAGATGCCCCGGATTCTTTTAGAGGGTATATTCAATTTTTAAATGAGATAGTTAAGCTGTATGGTTTGGGCGAGAAACTTACTTATAAAATGCCTGTAGACGAAGCAAAAAATGCTGCCAAGAAATATGGGTTTATTATGCCTAGTCAATGTATTGTCGGGGAGGCTGAGCTGGTCGATATTATCGATGATTCGCAAGATGAATTTGCTGAGCCTTCTTGCTTGCACTGGATTTTTGACAAGGCTGTTTTGTATGAAAAACCGATTATGAATGTGATGGGGAAATTGCGGTTATGGGAGTATGAAAAATAGTTCTGCCCTTTTCATTTTAGCAATTTCCTGTTTTCGACAGATACCAGTATAGTCATTTGCTGGATAGCGATTTTGTTCAACCGTTTGAGGCGTTCGTGCTGTTCTATTCCGTCATTTATCAGGACGGCGTTGATATTTTCCGTGTTTGAAAGGCATATCAGTTCATTAATATCGGCGTAATCCCGGATATTTCCTTTTTGATTGGGGTTTTTGTCCCGCCATTCTTTGGCGGTAAGACCAAAGAGGGCGACGTTCAGGACATCGGCTTCATTGGCATAGATAATGGAGGTCTGCTTTTTGGTTAATTCGGGAGGTATAAGGTTTTGTTTTATGGCATCGGTGGTATCAATCCATTTTTGAGGGGACAGGGTAAAGGCGTTTAATCCGGCTTGTTTTCTAAACCCCTCGAATTCGAGGGGTTTAAAGCTGGGGTTATAAAGGGTTTCCTAAATTCCCAGATACTCTATGGTGTTCCGGTTGCGTAGCCAGTTGGCTATGACTGCCGTAGGGTCATCAGATTTGAACCTGGCAATATCGGTTAAGGAGATATAGTCGTTTTCATTGTTTTGGATGATGGTTACATCGGTATTTTTTACAGTGATTTTTTCCATGATAACTCCTTTGGGTTATTCCGACATTTGGAAGCGTTTCATTTGCCAATAACCCTATCGGAACCTAGGTTCTTGGTGCCACCATATCTGCCCGTCTTTGGCTGTAGGCTTATGACGGTGGTTAGCTCTACCAGCTCTTTGAAGCTGACTTTGAAACTGTTCAAACCGGACTTCCCTTTAATTATGGCGAATTCGCCATAATTAAAATCGGGGTTATGTATCTGTTCCCATATCCCTATATATTCCAGGGTATTACGATTTCGAAGCCAATCGGTAACAAAAAAGTCGCCGTCTTTGACTTTTAACATATCAGTGATACAGATATAGTCTTGATCGGCAATCTGCATTACGGTAATTTCTGTGTTCTGTACTGTGATTTTAGCCATATAGATACTCCTTTCAGATTTAATTTGTAAAGCTGGACACTTTTTGACTAAGTTCAGGCTTATGTATTTGTTCCCTCGCTTTCAGAAATTTCCGTCAATTCAGCTAGCTTTTTCCTAAGGATTTTTTTGTCAGGAAGTTTAAGAGTGTATTCAGCAATAAGAGCCGGGGTTAGGCTTCTGCTGAGGGCGTATTCTACGACGGTGTCGTCTTTGGAGGCACAAAGGATTAGGCCGACACTCGGATTTTCGTGGGGTTTTTTTATATCCCGGTCCAGGGCTTCAAGATAAAAGTTGAGCTGCCCTAAATGCTCGGGGCTGAATTTGCCTACTTTTAATTCGATGGCTACAAGGCAGGTTAATTCACGGTTATAAAAGAGCAAATCGATGTAGAAATCCTGATTACCAACTTGTACCCGGTATTCTTCACCAATAAGGGAGAAATCCTTACCGAATTCCAGGATAAACTTTTTCAGATTGGCAAGGATTGAGTGTTGCAAATCTTTTTCATGGTGTTTTTCAGGGAGATTGATAAATTCCAGGGTGTAATTATCACGAAGCACTGCAAGGCCATTACTTTTCTCTATAAGGCTTTTATTCTTCTTATTTGAGATCATGGTCCGTTCAAATAACATACTGTCTATCTGCCGTTCAAGTTCCCGTTTTGAATAGTTGTGCTTTATGCATAATCTGATATAAAATTCCATTGATTCATCGCTTTTTGCGCCGGCCATTATGAGGAGATTATTAGACCAGGTAATTTCTCTCACCAGTGGTGAGAGTTTTGACTTGTCTTTATAAATCTCATAAAATTGTTTCATTCTCCAGACGTTTTGAGGGGAAAACCCGTTAATGTCCGGATATTTGGATTGAACAAATTGTGAAAATTCCCGGATTGTGCCTTTTCCCCAACCGTTTTCAAGGACTTTCTGGCTTATATATTCGCCGACATCCCAATACATATCGATAAAAGCTTTGTTTACCGATTTATATATTTTAGCCTTGGCTTTTTCGATAATGGAGACTATTTCGGTAAAATGAGCGGTTAATTCATTTGGCATTGTTAAGCAAATCCTCCAATATAGTATTGGTTTATGGCGGTATTTTCAAGCATTTTGATTTACCTTGGGAAGGGGAAGGTTATATCCGGCAATATACCCTACGGTGATTTTTATATTCTGTACCGTTATTTTAACCATATATGTCACTCCTTTCGTATTTAATTTATAGTATCAAAGACATTTCATATTAATAAACGTATGAACCCTCATATACAATAAATGATTTTATCCTGTCTTTATTCTTGTGGTAATATCAAATGAAATAACATTTGTTTCAATTGATTTCACAAGATCAAGAAGATTGGAAATGTCTGTCAATTCAAATTCTGGTAAATCATCTTCCTCATGCGTTCCCTTGTTAAGTAAATTCCACATATATTGTCCTTTCAACTTTTCAAACAAATTATAGATATCCGATTTATTATCTATTTTTTTTAATTTTTCTTTAAGTGCATCAATAAGACTAGATAAATCTGGTTTAGAGTTAGGAGAACGCATTGATACAGAGAGATCGCTTTTCATTTTTTTCCCGATTTTTTTCCAAAGATTTTCTGCAATACTTTCAACTGCTTGGCGGCACTTTGAGGCCACATCTTTTAGTTCGTTTTTTTCAAAATGCTTTTGGGCCTGCACTAAATAATGAGATGAATCACCGATGGAGAATTTGATACCACGAACAGAATTTAATTCAGTGGGATAAAAGTAATATTGCGTTACTTCTTTTTGCGTTCTTTTTACACCTAGTTTATTTTCCAATATTCTAATAAACATTTCACCATGACATGTAATAATCAGTTCCCTATTTTTAAAATCAGAGTTGTTCATTAATAGTTCTGCTATTCCACTTCTATGATCATCGTCAATGGCATTAACAATATCATCAAAAATAATAAAACCAATATTTTCACTAATTACCTTTGCCAACAATATTGAAAGTCCCAAGACTCTTATATGCCCTTCGCTTAAAATATGCAGAGCGTCATAGCTATCGGTAGAACTAAAAAACTTTATCATGATTTTTTCACCTGATCCGGAAGGCAGTATTATGTTTTCAAGTTTTTCAAAATCTGAATCATGATCGTTTATAATATTGTAATAGTTTCTTACTTTTTCGGAAAGCCCAGCAGCAAATAATGATGGTAAACCATTGCGATATTTCTTTAATTGCGATATAATATTATTGTACGCATTTATATATTTTTTATATTCCATAACTTGATTGTTTTCATTTTCGATTTCTTTAAACATCGGTTCATTTATTTTTTCAAAATTTTCCAATGACAAATTAATACGATCTATTTCATCATTAACTAATTTCTCATTTGCAGTTAATTCGGATAACCTATTATTAAATATATGATATTTCTGTATTTCACTATCACTGGTTTCTTTTTCTTTTCGTTTCTGATTTAACAAATCATTATGTTTTTGTATCAATGATTTAATCTCTGGATATTTTTTAGATTCATTTTCCACTATAGTAATTTCATTTGAAATAATAGAAAGGTTAAGAAAAATTGAAGCAATGTCTGTAAATGTCTGCTCGGTTAATTTGCTTAAAAATCCATCGTAATCTATAACTCCCAAATATTCATTTATTTCCTGAATGTTTTTGTCCAGCTCGCGTATTTGACGTTCAACACTTTTTGCCACGTTAGGAATTTTGCTTTGTAGCTCTGTTAAGCTTTTTAGTTTATTAATCTCTGATCGTGCATTTATAAATGGATTGGAAATAGTCTGTGTAATTGGAGTTTTGCATGCTGGACAAATAGATTTGTCTGAATCGGCAATATTTTCAATTGCAACAATGGCTGAATATAGTTCCTTATAATTTAAATCAGAAGATAGTTCGTATAGACATCTAATATCTGTGTTTAATTTTGAAGTGTCGGAATGCAATTCAATTGTTTTTTTTGATACATTATCAATCGTTTCCGTTTTTATATCTTCCGATATTTGCTGTGCTTTCTGTTTTTGTAATTCTTCAATTTTCCCACCAGTTCCATTAGTCCCATTCAAAAATATATATAATTCGTCTCTGTTTTTAATATCTTTATTTCCGACTTCATCTATAAGTGTATTTACATTAGTTGAAATTTCTTCAAATTTTTTCTTATTCTCTACAAGTCTTTGTTTCTCCGATTCATTTTTTTCAATTTCAATTTTAAATAAATCTGCTTTAGGTGTATTTGTAGGAAGATATTGAAAATTATCTGTAAATCCATCTACAAAATCGCTAAAGGCATCAAGGCCAAATAAAGCCGCGATACGATTTTTTTGCTCATTGGGGGTATTTGCGGATATACGAGCAAATCCATCTATACGATTTTTTTCTATAAATGCAAAACGAAATCTTTCCTGATTTTTTATTATATTTTTCTTTTGCCCTGCGGAATCAATATAATAGACAATTGGAACTTCTGATATTTTCCTGCCAACATTTTGTATATAAAAATCAAGAGGTATTCGTTTTGCTTCAGCTTCTGAAATTTCGCCAAGAAGGGCGTATTCAAGGCCCTCACAAAAACTTGATTTACCAGAACCATTGGGCCCGTAAAGAAATGTATATTTTTTGTCAAATATGAAATGTTCCTGTGAGGTAAAACCTCGAAACGGACCTATCTCTAATTCATATATTCTTTCACATGAATCAATTTTAGCAGCATCTTTTTCTCCATTTATTGATAGTATTCCGGGTATAGTATCTTTTTCTTTTAGGATTAATTCCGAAATTTTTTTCGCCCGCTGGCCTGATGCCGTACCAAGAGAGGAAAGTAAATCAAAATTAGAAATGATTATATTGAGTAGTTTTATATCCATATCGGATAATGATTGTATATTTAATAGCCTAATCCAATTTAATAACTCCCTTTTTGCAATTTCATTCATAATTGTACTCGCTCATTCGTAAGAAATGTATTGCCTATCATTTCTATTCAACCTTTGGCAATCTATTTACAATATCAACCGTTTTCACACTTAGGCTTATGACTGACAGCAATAAGTCCAGTATATACCGTGGATCCCCATGTTCCGCAGCCCAATCATTGGGATTATTGGTTATACCGCTTTCTTTGTGGGTGGTTACAGCGTAACGTTCCATAATCCATTCGATGGCAGATTTTCCGTTTACCACATATTCATAGGCTTTAGCGGGGATGTTAGAAATTGTTATTTGGGCATTATAGATAATAGTATCTTTCTGTTCCTTCTTATCCTTTTTAGCGAATTCCATTTTATTAACTACAAAATCTTTTTTCTCTACCCCTGTTACTTTAACCTCGGCAGGTTTCTTCTGATCCTCATAAGTTAGATGAAGATCCGCAAGTTTTTTTCCGGCTTCGCTAAATTCCCAAAAATCATGAGGCTTTTCTACTAATGGAAGGCGGGGGAGCATTTTTTTAAGGTCGTTGGCGAAGGTTTTGCGATACTCCGGGCTATGGAGAATACCGTAGACATAATAAAAAATGTCTTCTTTTGTCACACGGTTCCCATAACGGGTTCTGGCCTGTTCAAAAATAAAATCTGAAATAGCGTCATGGCGAATATATTCATCATCTACATTTTCAAATAATCCACCCTGAACCTTATCTTTCTTTTCATACCAATACAGAGGAAAACATTGGGATTTTCCAATTACTTCAAGGTCTGGTAAAACATCGGTAATTATACAAGAAAATTCTTTTGTAACACCTACGCCAGAAACACAAATTAAATGATTTTTATATTCTGCTGTTGGAAATAACTTTTGTTGTTGATATGTTCTTTGGATGAATTGTTTTTCATAGCAAAATGTTTGCTTTACAAAAGGGCGGTATAAAGACACACATAATGAATTATTGTCGAAATTATATTTGATGTTATTTTCAAGATCTTTAAGAAACATATCTGTCCAAGTTATTTTACTTGTATCATAAGTTACCCAATTTTTAGAATAAATCTCATTCTCTGATTTTTGGTAATCAACTCTTTGCGAATTATAAAAGTTAACCATAGCCTTAATGTTTTTTGTAAGTAGGATTTCAGAAAAATTATAAAGCCATGCATCTTTATTAGTGGCTATACCTAATGAATGCGCTGTAAAATATGAATGTGAATTACTATCGAATTTATTTTCAGCCTCTATTGGTATAAATTCATTAAACCTGCTATTACGTTTATTTATCCAGTCCCCATGTTTATTTGGTTTGATCTGCGTCATTTTTATTGAAGGGTTAAGTATACTTTGCGCCGTGCTAACAATATTGAGTTTTTCCTCTCTACTTAAATAATCCCCAATGTCTTTATAAAAAATTTCATCTTTATTTTCAATTTCATTTGGTTTCTTAACAATTATGGAAATTGATACTGGCGTTCTGGAACCAGAACCAAATATTTTACCGCCTTCTTTTCGACTTAGTTCTCCACTTGTGCGTTGATTTCCTCGTAAATTATAAACATAAATTGTTGAAAATTCTTTTTCAAGAGCCATACGGAAACCGTCAAGACCATTGCTGTCAAGCCATGAACCGTTAGAAACAAAGCCAATAATACCACCATTATTGGGGTCTAAACGGTCAGAAGCCCACCGAAATGCCTTAATATAACTATCATAAGCCGCTTTATTCAAATTAGCATTGGAAGTTTCAACATAAGTTTGTGCAATTCGAGCTTCTAGTCTAGGATATACCTGATTCTGCGCATTATCATTTGCCGATTTCTGTCCTACAGAATAAGGCGGATTACCAATAATTACCCTGAGGGGCATTTTCTGCTGTTCCTGCACCCGGCGGGAGTTTTGGGGGAATATCTCGCTAAAAAGATTTTCTCCTTCTTTAGTCTCCCCTAACTGGAAAGTATCGGTAAGACAAATACCATTAAAAGCTGTATACCCATGATTAGCCGCTTTCTTTGGGAACTTCTTAATTTTAGCTTTTGCCCCGGAATCTGCAACGGCTAATTCCTTAATAGGCTCTAAAAATATTTCGTTATAGGGGTCAAGAGATTTTAATAAATCATGGTATACGTTCTCAATGTTAATCGAAGCGATATAATAAGCCAGCAACATTATTTCGTTGGCGTGGATTTCTTTGTTATACTTCCGTTCTAAATCTTCCGGGCGGATTATGCCGCTTTGGAGCAGGCGGGTTATAAAGGTCCCGGTCCCCGTGAAGGGGTCAAGGATATGGACATTCTCATCGGATAAGCTGCGGGAGAATTCCTTTTGTAAAACATCTTCAACGCTGTGAATAATAAAATCTACAATTTCCACCGGAGTATACACTATCCCCAATTTTTCCGTTACCAGCGGGAAAGCAGTGCGGAAAAATTTATCGTAAAGGTCGCTGATTACCCTTTGTTTGGCTTCTCCGTTGTCTAAACCTTCGGCACGTTTGCGGACCGATACATAGAAGCGGTCAAGCTGCTCGCTGTCCTCTTTGGTGGTTTTTTCATTAAGGACATTGATAATACCCTGCATGGATTGGGATACGGGGTTGTTTTTGACGAAAGAATAATCCTCAAAAAGGGCTTCAAATACAGGCTGGGTAATGATGTGCTGGGCCAGCATTTCTATTGCGTCTTTCTGTGATACGGAAGGGTTTATGTTTTTCTGTAAGCCCGATAGATAGCGGGTGAATTCGTCCTTGGGTTTTCCTTCCTGCGAGACAATGGCGGTGATTTGTTCGATATGACGCTCGGCAATTTTAGCAACATCGGCGGCCCATTGTTCCCAGTATAAACGGTTGCCGCATTTCTGTACCATCTTGGCATAAATGTAGCCCTGGAATTGGGCGAATTCCAGTTCCATTTGTTTCTGGAATTCGGATTTTAGTTTTCGGTCCTTTGCGGCGCCGCTTCCGCTGTCATCGTCTCCATCGGCGGCAGCCCCGCCTATACTGGTTCCGGTTACTTTAATTTTATCGGGCTTCTTTTTATTGAGTTCTATTTTATTGATGGTAGCGTTAAAACGGTCATCGTGGGCGCGGAGGGCATTAAGGACGGTCCATACTACATTAAAGCGGTCGGATGCAAGGATTTTTTCCGGTTCCGCTGTACTCGGTACAACCACAGGGATTATGATATAGCCGTATTTTTTATTGGGGGCTTTACGCATTACCCGGCCTACGGACTGGACTACATCAATCTGGCTGTTCCGGGCGGACAGGAACATAACGGCGTCCAGGGATGGAACATCTACACCCTCGGAAAGACAGCGGACATTATTAAGGATATGGCAATCCTGCTTTCCGGTATCCGCCGATTTAAGCCATTGCAATTTCCGTTCCCTGGTCTGCGCTCCCATGGTACCGTCTACATGTTTGGATTCTACGGTAACAATTTCCTTGCGCTGTTCTTCGGTGAGGCTTTCAAAATAGGCTTCCCGAACATCATTAAAAGCTTCGGCTGTTGCCTTTGATATGGCGATATTCTGACAAAAAGCAACGGCGCTGTGCATGGGCTGGGGGTCTATGTTTTCAAAGATTTCTTTGTCGGTTAAGGATTTTTTGGAAAGGGCATTGATACAACCGATAATTTTTAATGCATCCTCTACTTCGATTTCCTTGTTTTCATTTGAATTATGCTTTTCTATAGCGGCTTTTAATTTTTCGTTTAATTGCTCTGTTTCGATGGTTAAGACAATGACTTTATAATCGGATAATAATTCTTTATCTACGGCCTCGCCAAAACCAATACGGTACATTTCTTCACCGTATAATTTGGTATCATCCATGGAGCATAAAAGAGCATCCGCCTCTTTTGCCTTTTTCTGCGCCGATTCGGAATAGAGCCGGGGGGTGGCGGTCATGTAGATTCGTTTTTTGCTTTTGAGGAATTTGTCGTCGTGGACTTTTACAAAGGCCGATTCATCCTGGCCGGAAATAGTTACACCGGTGGTGCGGTGAGCTTCGTCGCATATTATAAGGTCAAATAGAAATGAGCCTTGTTTCTGCTTGTTTATGGATTTTTGTACCTGGCTGATTACGTCTATGGATTGGTAGGTTGAAAATACTACCACTAAGCCGCCTGACTTCTTTTGTGAAGCTATGGCACGGTCGTATTGCTGGGTAATGTTCTTAATGTTGGTGGAAGCTGGCAAGGCTAAATCAACGACAGAATCATCGTCCTTGGTTTTTGACACTTGGGCATCTGAACAAATACAGATGGGGTATAGGGGTTCCTGTGCCTGGGCGGACCATTCCCGGAGGGTTTGGCCTAAAAGGGCGATAGAGGGGACAAGGAAAAGGGCAAAGCCTTCCCCCCCGGTTTCGTTCTCGAGTATGCGAAGGCTGGTAAAGGTCTTGCCGGTTCCGCAGGCCATTATCAGTTTGCCCCGGTCGCTGGTTTTAAGGTAGTTATGGGTAGCATCTATGGCAGTCTGCTGGTGGGGTTTGGGGCTGTACCGCTTTTTTACGGCCTGTTCGCCGGAACTTCCTTTGTCCAGTTTGGCCCAATCTACGGGGGCGTCAACTAAATCTAAATACCCCCGCCGTATGACTTCCGGGGTTTGGCCTTTTATGGTGTTTTCAGCTTCGGGGTTAAACCCGGCTATGGTGGTATCAAGCCATAAGCGGCATGAGAAACGGACTTTTTTACCCGGCTCCAGAACATCGTAAAAGGATTTGCCGGAGGTAGACAGAAAGGTGTCTACCATTGGTTTGTTGATCCGGGTATCTTCTTTGAAACATTTACATTGGATAGCCCAATAATCGCCGTGGATAGTCCGGGCAACGAGGTCTATTCCGGTATCTTTGCCAGAAAAGTCCTTCCGTGAGGGGAAATCGCCCCATAGCCAGACATTGCTCCACTGAGCAGCATAGAGGGGATCGGATTTGAGGTATTCCTGCATGAGTTTTTCAAAGCGGTAGCCTTTGTCCCGTTCGGAGAAGGCGGTGTCACGGTATTTTTGGATTACGGTTTCAAAGGGGTTCATGCTGTCGCCTCTTTTGAGTTTATTTTATAGGAATTAATTCTATCAACTAATTGTAGGTTCTTGAAATATGGCAAGCCAATACAATATTCAAAATTAGAATTTCTATCCGCAATATAAATACCACCAAGTTTTAAGGACATTTTGCTATTTTCCTCTGCTATAAAAATATCTTGTTGGCTATTTTTAAGAAGAGTGAGCATTTTATCAATTTGAATATCAAGTTTTTTTAGAATGGTAATTAAAATACTGAATGGCTGCGAGTCCATGCCATCCCGGGACATTAATGCGGGCATATACAAACAATCGTTAATTAAAGGAATAACCGATCTTCCATTTTTTAATTGACACTCCAATTCCTTACCCCAACAAGGGTAACCTGGGTCATTGGCGGATGATAATTTATGGATTCCTAATGGCTCTAATAATTCAGGAAATTCTTCAATTAAAATTTTTGGCGTCTCTTCCTCGTATATGGAATTATGATTTCCTTTATTAATAAGATAGAGATTATCTTTAAAGATCACATAAAAGATCAAATCATTATCTTTATTCTTAACCAAATGAAAATGCCGTATTCTAAAAGAATTAAATAAAAAATCATTAATATACTTTCTGTGATTTTTATCTTTTGATTCATCAGTATAATATGTATATGCAGAGTTTGGAAGAAAATTATATGACCTGTCATTTATTTTTTTAGTTTCGCATTGAAAGTATTTGATCCTTTTTTTTAACTGTGTTTCAATATCACTATTTTCCATTAATTGGTTTTTTAGTTTTGATGAATGGAATATGTAGTATTTCTGGGGAATTATATGGGTGTTTAAAAATTTTTCAATGACAAAGAAATAGTCTTCAAAAATTTCAATGCTGTTACTATCAGAGAAATTAGGTGGCAGAAAGCGCCATTCATTATTTGGAAGAATAGAGAGAACAATTTTTCTTGTTTCCATATCAAGAAAATTAAATATGGATTGTTTTATTTTATTAGACCTTTCAGCCTTTGTTTGCAAATCTCTATTCATTTTAAAGAAATCCTATTTTCCCGGCTTTGACCCGATAAGCGTAAAGGTCAGCCCGCATTGATATCGCTCGCCGCTTTCCGGATTGGTTATTTTATCGGAAGCGTAAAAGCCGACTGATCCGGAGGAGAAGTCTTTGGGCTGGGCGATAGTTGTGGTCCATTCTTTGCCCTCGCTGTCCTTGATGGTAATCTGAAGGAATCGTGGGGCTTTGGGGTCTCGTTTGGCTGGTTCGGGCATGGCGGGTCTCCTTATGACCTTATTATACTATCAAACCCTATGCACGCAAGTAACCACCCGCCCCTGGATCCGCAGATTTTCCAGTTCCGCCCCGCTTATCTGCCGGGGAGGATAGGCAGGGTTGGCGCTGATGAGGAAGACCGACCGGGGTAGCTCGTCAAAGGATACCCGCTTGACCAGTAGGGAGGTGTCCAGGGACAGGACATAGATGCCGTTGCCTTCGGTAAGGCCAGGGTGGAAAATAACCGCATCACCATTGTAGATGTGTTCGCCTATCATGGAATCCCCGGCGACATAGACGGCTTGTAAGTTCTCCGGGCGGTAGGGGCTGATAAGGGATCGGGGGAGTTTGAGGGTCTCCTCCTCGGCGTAGTCTTCTATCTCCCGGCCCTGTCCGGCGGCGGCTTCCTGACGAAGCAGCTTGATAGTGGCTTTTTCGGTTTCAAAGGGGGAGCCTTCCCCCAGAAGGAACCAGTTTAGGTTGACGTTATATATAAATGAAAGCTTTTCTAGGGTTTCACGGGAGGGTTTGAGCATACCGGTGGAAATTTGGTAGCCCAGGGCTTTGGAAAGGCCGAGGCTTTCGGCAAAGCCCTTTTTGGTTAGGCCGGTGGTTTTTTGGATAAAATTGAACCGTTCTCTTTCGTTTTCCATTGACAACCCTAATAATATGGTATAGATTTTCTTTACTATTATAGATGATACTCTATACTGGATTGATTTGTAAAGGAGGTTTGTAGGATAATACGGCAAAAATCATAGTAGGAACCTGCGGGTTATGCTGTATCTTTTATAGCCCGGATTGTTTCATTTTGATATTTAATTCAGCAATCGCATTATAGTTATGATGCTTTGCATAAGAGCTTGCCACTCCCTTTTCCTTTAACAAAATTAAACTTTCTGTCCAATATGCTATAATGGCCCTTCGTATCCCATCCAGGTGCATAAATTCTTCTGCAACATTAAAATCGCCTTCGTATACTATAGAGACAGAACGGGGTAATGCCCTGTCATAGGCTTCCTCTTGTATATTTCCATTATGATTTTTTACCCACTCAATAACCGGTTTATAATCAAATACTAATTTATCCATGAGTATCATATGTGTTGATTTTTTGTTTTTGGTATTTAATGTACTAAATGCTACTTCATGGGGTCCAATATTTATGGTATAATATCTTCC
The DNA here is from genome assembly GCF_000214375.1 of Treponema primitia ZAS-2. Taxonomy (NCBI): domain Bacteria; kingdom Pseudomonadati; phylum Spirochaetota; class Spirochaetia; order Treponematales; family Treponemataceae; genus Treponema; species Treponema primitia. The sequence continues at coordinate 1,058,200 of NC_015578.1, forward strand.
GCCATTTGTCATTGGGAAAAGCACAAAAGTCCAAATGCCTTGAATATCCAGCCAATGCAGCAAGCCTGTAAAACTAAATAGCTGCATTATGTATTTACTAAAATCATCGTCTTGAAACATCCTGTCAACTTTTGGTTTTCTAATAATTTCATTTGGGTCGATTTCATTTAATTTTATTGATGCTTCATAAAGGCTTATTGAAAATAATTCTTTTTGCCCTTCAATTTCTTTGACTAATTTGCTTCTAAAAATATAATGCAAATTGTATTCTACTTTTCTCCAATCATTCACCTGCCGGAAATCACCTAATGCCCAGGGGCCAAATTGTTTATAGGGTTCAGTTGCATTTATTTCTTTTATCCGTTTCAATGGTGGATAATCAGTACCGCCAATTTTTATATAATTTGTATTCTGAGAAACCAGTACATAAACAAAGCCTCCATTGGCATTTTCCATGATGATATTTACACCTTTAACTTATAAATATTTGCTATTTCTTCTCTTACTTCCATTAATGCAAATCCTAAAATATTTTCACCTTTCCAGTAACTTGGTTCCTGTATATTTTTATTATCTTCGTCAATACCTATACCCCATATTTTGTCAAAAGGGCTGGCTTCAACCAATATTTTATTTCCGGTAGATAATAATATTTCCATCATGCCTTCATTTTGAGTAAACTTATAAAAATTGCCATCCAGAACTATTTTGTATTTGGCTTTATCCCACGCATTTGCATTGAAGTTTTTGACTTGCCGCCCAAGCGCTTTCATTTCTTTTGGGTTTATTGTCGATAATATTTTTTCAAAAGTTTCCTTATCATTAAATAATAAAGCCTTTTGTGCCATCATATATTGTTCTGCGCAGCTATAATTAAATTCACCTACTGTAAAATCTGATTCCTGCCATTGGCTAAAACAGCCTGTTGATAAATTGTGTTTGTCTGTTTTCCAAAAAAATATATAATCGAGTCTTTGTCCCAGAGAAATTTGTTCTATTATTTTATCTACAGAATATTTTTGAATGTGATTTTCACTTTTAAAGGGAGATGGTAAATAGTTAATTTCATCCATATTTTATGGTAACCTTTTTATCTTATATTGTCTACTGTCACTACTAGGATTTTCAATAATTTTTAAGGGCATATTATACATACTGTCCGACTGTTTTCTGAGTTTTTATTGCCCCAATATGAGTTTTTACTCTATTGCCGCATTATATTATTTTACATTCAGCTACAATTTTATCTTTTATCTCATTATATTTTATGCCCTCAGTTAATTTTTCCAATGATTTTAATGATATTGAACTATTGTTTTTGAAAATAGTATCTATCTTATTTGTCGATAATACATAAAACACCCATTGGTCCATGTTTAATGGATTAACCGTTTTCTTTTCTTTATGTTTTAATAAGCAAAAAACATAAATGTCAGAAGGTCTATTAAATTCGTTTTTATTCAATTTTATTTTCCAGTCACCTCTTTTTTTAATTGAAAATATTATCTTGGAATAATCAAATTGATCCCATGTTTGCAAATATGCAGATGATTTAACTTCAATTTTTATTCCATCCTCAGTTTCCAGATCGTATTCACTCCATTCACTTCTAACTTCGGATAAATCTATACCCATTGCTGTTGCTATTATAAATTCAGCAAACCTTCCCCGTGTTGCATTGCTTAATAAGTCAGAAACGCTCCATTTCCAAAAATCAGCTATACTATATTCGGTATTTGCTCCATTAAATGTTAAACATTCATCTCCTGTTTTTATTTTAGTTATTCTCTTGTGTAAATCTGCCATTATCCACTCCTTTCTTATATGGTATACTATATGATTACATTTTAGTAAATGATTTATAACTCTTATTGTGGGAATATTGCCATATAATTACTTGCATACTCCAGATGACCGGGGAATAAATTTTTGCGCCCGGTGCCCTTGCGCCACCAGAAGGCAGGCATATTGGTTCACCCTTGAAAATTGTAATTATTTCTTCATATATTATCCAGAACAATAAATATCATTTCTTTAATTGTAATCATATCATTAATAATTTGAATATGTATAGGAACTAATTTTGATTTTTCTGAAAAAGAATGCAAGAAATAATTAGCTGGACTTCCTATGGTCCATGTTTTGTTCAACATTTCATGTAATTCATTATAATTTGTACCATCAGCTTTATAATTATTAATTTTTTCTTCAATCTCGTTTCTCATTTTTATATCTTCATCACTTAATTCCATGGGTGGTACATATGGCGGAATTCTATGGGCCAGAGCATCCCGATAGTTTTTTGCATATTCATTATACCAAGCTTGCGATTTCTCACTCGAAAAATGATTTTTCAAATTATCATTCAATTTTATATAAAAATCCTTTTTATATAGTCCCATTTTATTTCTTTGCTTTTTTTCTGAAATTGATGGGTCAAATAAATTATTTTCGTATGCAATAAATAAGCTTAAATTTTCGATTATTCCATATACATTTATTAAAAAAGCGTGTAAGTTAATACAAATAGTTGTTACATTACTTAATCCCAACAAGGTATTTCTATCAGGAGGATATATTTCAAATATATTCTCAATACATTGATTCAAAATATTTATCCGCCTATTTACGCCATGAATTAAATATTCTCTTGCTTTATTGTTTTTTACTATTTTTTCTTTACTGCATATTTTTTCAACAATATCAGCATATATTTTCGGAATGCCAAAAAAATAATTATTAATTTGGTTTAACTGATCTTCGGTATATTTCATCTATTAATCCTATAAATTTATTTATTCGTCTTCGGAATAATCTTTCAAAGCCATTTCAGCTCTTATAGGATTATAATAAAGATAATCCAGAGTATTAAAGTAATATTCCCATATTTGTCTTCTTCTTTTTTTATAATATTTCCATATCGTTTTTGAACCTCAATAGCGGCTTGTTTTCCACCTTTTATGATTTTAGAGATATTTTCTATAAATTCTTGGTTCAATTTTTCTTTCATTTTTCAAGTTCCAGTTTAAATGGCTATAGGCCAGTTTTCACATTTTGCTTCGATTATCTTGTTCTCAAATAATCTCAAAATATTTTGAATCGAATAAATAGTCTTCCTTTGTTTCGTCAATAATCTGATACTTTTTATCATTATAATCATTTTTAATCCCTATTACTTCGTATATGTTTCCATTAATTAGTGAAAAACTTGATTTACCAATAAATTTTACTTTCATTATTGTTTCTTCGATTATCTCAAATAATTTCTTTTCATAAAAATTATCATTATTACTATCATCTTTTATACAATAATAATCACCAGGTATAGAATTTGTTTCATAAATGCACTCTTTATACAGCACACCGATTTTTGTTTCTCCTTTATAACGAATATTCATAGAAATATTTTATAGCAAAAATCAGATTTAATCAATACAAGTTTTACAAAATTCTTTCCCGAAAGCAGTAAGAAATAATCCTTTTTTATTAATTTTATTTGTTTTATAACCTTTTGCCTTATAATTTTCTGGAATGACCATTTTTTCTTTAATAAAAGGATGATTTTCTAGTTCTTCATAAATATTGTTTTCTGTCAATAAATAATCCGGAGGGATATAAGTTATCCCAAGTCTATTAAAATTATCAAAATAATGCTGTATCTTTATTGGTGGTTCGCAATCACATTTTTCTCCAACATTTGAAAAATGCTCTAGTATATTCATACCGATGCCTGTATTATCTATTTCATATCGTAATGTTATAATTGGAATGGCAGTTTTTTGTTTTAAATATTTTAATATTTTTGCTTCATTTGGGCAAAGCTGTTTTATTATTTCAACAAAAGCTGGGTGTACTCCGTTTTTTACCACTTTGTTCATTGAAGCAGCCAATAAATTAGCATACATATTTCGTAATTCAATATTATCCATACAATAACTAATATATTGAAGTGCAGGTACGGCTATATGAGTTTCAGGCGGTTCAATGTTCTCAGGGTTGATATTTTCCAATTTTATGTTTAATAATAATTTTGTTTCTGATAAGTTGTATTCTTTAGAAATAATCCATTTTTCCAGAGGCAATAGGGCAGCCTTTATTGCCCTGGGAATTAACCCAATTAATTCTCCGGTTGGTTCAACGATAGGTTTCCCACCATCATTATAAACAGCTTTCCCCACTTCTTTAACTAAATCTTTAGCTACTTCAAGAGAATCTTTATCCATCATTATATATTCCTATGGTTCTATATAATATTAGTTTTCATCATTTTTCAAGAACCCTTTAGGCATTTCACATAAATGAGTAAAAAATAAAACCCTCCTAGCCGGAAAGGTGCCAGCCGACTTTGTTGGGGAACACTTTTGCATAGGGCCGCCGCCTTATGCTTCGGCCTGAAATTTCGGGCGTATCCTTTTTTCATTATGGGTAATAATTGGCGTGGTATTAGAGACGGCCTTTAAGCGCTGCAAAATCGGCTCCTAACTCATCAGCCTCGGCGAATATGGAAACATGGTAATTTGAAAGCACATCCAAAAAAGCAATCCTCGGGATACCCAGGGCTTTTGCAGCTATACCGGAAGAAACTTTCCCAAGTTCGTAGAGTTTTACCAGAGAAAGGGTTTTCATTTCCTGGCCGAATTCTTCACTTTGCATTTTAAGGGAAAATGCCAGAGTTTCGGGATAGTTTATGGTTATTTGTTTCTCCATTATACCACCTTATGCCTTTCTTATCGGCGCTTCTTTATATATTAATTCGCTATCCTGGACCGGTCAAGCCATCGCTGCTAGAATAGTACCACCTCAACCTCGCTGCCCTCATTCAGAGCAGTACTCTGCGCCGGGATGTCTACGAAACAGTTGCAGCCCAAAAGGGACCGGATCTGCCCCGAAGAGTGGCCTTCGGGCAGGCTTACAAAAGGAAGGTCCCGGTTTTCTGGCTCTGTGAGTTTTGCCCGGATAAAGCGGCGGGTGGGGCTTTTCTTGAGGAAGGGGTCTTTCAGGCGGGCCAGGATACGGCGGGTTTCCAGGTCTCTGCGGCGGGCCAGTTTTGCCAGGGCCGGGCGCGCCAGGAGTTCAAAGCTAGTAAAACTGGCGAAGGGGTTACCGGACAGGCAGAGGAGAAGCGTGTTCCGGTACACCCCGCAGAGGACGGCGCTGCCGGGCTTGAAGGCTACACGCCAGAAAAGCTGTTCTGCCCCCAGCAGGGTAAACACTTCAGGCATGATGTCCTTGTCGCCCACGCTCACCGCGCCGGTGGTGATGAACATATCCAGGTTCCCAGCCTCCGCAGCAATTCTGGCGGCTACCGTAGCGGCGTCATCTGCCATTGCAGGCAGGAGCCGGGCATGAAAACCAAATTCTTCCAGCCGCGCGGAGAGCATAGTATCGTTGCTGGAATATATTTTTCCCGGCGCCAGGGGCTGGCCTGCCGGGGTAAGTTCGTCCCCGGTACAGAGGAGGCCGATCCGCGGGGCGCGCAGTACTGGTACGGTATCCATACCCATGGACGCAAGTAGCCCCAGATGGACTGCCCCGAGCCATTCCCCTTCCTGGACGAGCGGTTCCCCCTTGGGTATATCCTCACCCCGAAACACGTAGTTTTCCTGCGCTTTGACAGGACGGAATACCAGCAGCTCCCCGGCTTCGGTCCGCACATCCTCCAGGGGGACCATGCAGTCCGCGCCTAGAGGCATGGCAGCCCCGGTCATGATCCGCACCGCTTCCCCCGGCACAAGGGGGCGCTCAAAGACACCGCCGGCGTATACGACCCCGGTAATGCGCAGCCGCACCGGTTTATCCGCCGACGCAGTCGGGGTGTCCCCGCTGCGGAGGGCAAAGCCGTCCAGAGGGGAGCGGTCAAAGGGGGGATTGTCCATGGGGGCATGGATGGTTTCCCCGGCAATAAACCCCAGGGCCTTATTGAGGGGGAGGCGCTGAATTTCTTCGATGGGGGAGGTCTTGCTCAGGATCAGTTCCTGGGCTTTTTCCAAGCTTATCCATTCCATGACGATATTATAGTAGAGGGTATGGGGTGTGGGGTAGGGGGTTGAGGGCTATTACTCCGGCTTAGAAATGACCTTACCCCTCCGCCCTAACCTGTATCCGCCCCCCCGCATCCCGGCTCACATTCAAAGCCGCCATCACACCTTTCAGCCTCTCCGCCGTAATGGGGCTATCCACCGTTATCTGGGCCAGGTCCGCCACCCGGGCAGCGCTGGGTTTTACCTGTTCCCCTTCTCCGGCCTTGACCATGATAAAACAGCCCGGCTTCACCACTTCCCGCAGGCTGTTTGATTCGCCGATGATAAGCGCCGCCGGGGGTATCTGTTTCAGAAATTCACTAAAACCTTCTGCCAGGCTGGGCTTCACAGACCGGAGCCAGAAAACCCGCTTTGCTCCGGCTTGGAGCAGCCGGGAGGTGTCTTTTTCAGCGCTACTTGCAACGCAGTTCCCCGCGCATTCGGCGGGGATATCCCTGCCGCTGGAAATCCCCTCTTCTTCAAGCACATAGGGTGTAGAAATACTGCAAGCCCCGCAGCCTTTTCCGCCCCGGGGACAGGGCTCCCCCACTTGGGTCACCGTGGTAGTCTTGAGGGCGATCACGGTGAAATCATCCTTAAATAAACGTATCAGCTCCGTTGCCAGCACTGTTTTTCCCGCATTCCGCCCTGTGGCGCCAATGAGGATCATCTGTTCTGCAATGGGAAGGGTATCTTCCATACCTAACAATATATCCTATTGAGAGGTTCAGGACAATTATATAGGCCACTATTTTCTTGACCCCTGTAAATAAGGGTGATATAATAACTTATATTATAGATATATATTTATCTATATATTTATCCACACATTGGTCTATCCATATACCAGGAGAGGGGTTTTATGGCAAAGAAAGTTTCCGTTAAGGAAATTCAGACGACCTGTTGTTACTGCGGGACAGGTTGTCAGCTTTTGTTCACCGTTGACCAGGATGCAAACAAAATTTTGGATGTGCATCCGGTCTGGGGCAGAACGAACGAGGGAACCGCCTGTTTGAAGGGCTGGTACGGCTGGGATTATCTGAATGATCCCCAGATATTGACTAAACGCTTGAAGGAACCCATGATCCGCAAGAACGGGAAGGGTTCGCCCCTGGAAGTGGTGAGCTGGGATGAAGCCATCAAATTTGTGGCGGATAACTTCAAGAAGATCAAAGAGAAATGGGGCCCCGATTCTTTCCTCGGCGCAGCTTCGGCCCGGGGACCGGGAAACGAAGCGGGTTACATTACCCAGAAGTTTACCCGGGCGGTTATGGGGACCAACAATATCGACCACTGCGCCCGGATTTGCCACGCCGCTTCTGTCGCCGGTTCACGGCAGACCATTGGCGAAGGGGCCATGTCCCTGTCCATCCCGGAAATTGAGAATGCCGAGGTTATTTTCAACATCGGCTATAATGCGGCGGCTTCCCACCCCATCGTGGCCCGCCGTATCGTCAAGGCCAAGGAAAAAGGCGCCTTTATTATCTGCGCGGACCCCCGGATCACCGAAACCGCCCGGATCTCGGACCTGCATTTGCAGTTGAAGGGCGGGTCAAATGTAGCTTTGGTGAATTCCCTGGCGAATGTGATTATCAGCGAAGACTTAATCGACCATGAATTTGTTAAGCTCCATACTAAGGGCTTTGACGAATTCTGGGAAATTGTCAAAGAATATACCCCCGAATACGCCGCGACAATCACCGGCCTTTCTCCTGAGGACATACGCTTTACCGCCCGGAAGTACGCCAGCTCCAAGCATTCAGTTATCCTGTGGGGTATGGGGATCACCCAATTTTCCCAGGGGGTTGAAACGGTTAAATGCTGCTGCAGCCTTGCCATGCTCACCGGGAACTTCGGTCGGCCCAGCTGCGGCACCGGGCCTGTCCGGGGGCAGAACAATGTGCAGGGTACCTGCGACATGGGGGACCTGCCGGATGTGTACCCGGGGTACCAGAATGTTACGGACCCGGAAATACAGGCAAAGTTTGAAAAAGCCTGGGGGGTAAAACTTTCCAATAAAGCGGGCATTCAGCTTACCCGGGTTCCGGAATTTGTGATTCACGAAAAGGATCCTGCAAAGCGGATACATGCCTACTATATAACTGGGGAAGATCCGGCCCAGTCAGACCCGGATTTGGAAGAAATCCGCGAGACCCTGGACCAGGTTGACTTTGTGGTGGTTCAGGACATTTTCTGGAACAAGACCGCCGAACACGCCGACGCTGTTTTGCCCGCCACTGCCTGGGGCGAGCATGACGGCTGTTATACCAGTTCCGACCGGGGCTTCCAGCGGGTTCGCAAAGTACTGGAACCCCAGGGCAATGTCCTGCCGGATTGGGAAATCACCTGCCGTATCGCCACCGCCATGGGCTATCCCATGCACTACAACAATACTGAAGAAATCTGGAACGAGATGATCGATCTCTGTCCCAAGTTTACCGGCGCCACCTATGAAAAAATGGAACGCCAGGGCAGCGTCCAATGGCCCTGCTGGGACAAGGGACATGAGGACACGGGAACCATGTTCCTCCACAAGGATGGCCACTTTGCCACCCCGGACGGTATCGGCATATTAAAGACCTCCCCCTATCACCCGCCAACGGAAGTGGAGAATACGGAATTCCCCCTTTCCCTCTGTACGGTCCGCGAGGTGGGGCACTATTCGGTGCGTACCATGACGGGAAATTGCCGTATGCTGCGCAACCTGGAGGACGAACCCGGCTGGGTCGAAATGTCCCTGGAGGATTGCGATAAACTGGGGCTCCGGGAAGGGGAGATCGTGAAGGTTTTCTCCAAACGGGGCAGCGTCTACACCCGCTGCAAGCCCACAGAACGGGTAAAGCAGGGCGCGGTGTACATGACCTACCAGTGGTGGATAGGGGCGTGCAATGAATTGACCATTTCTTCCCTTGACCCTGCCAGCCGCACGCCGGAGTACAAATACTGCGCCGCCCGGGTGGAAAAGATCAAGGACCAGGCCTGGGCTAAAGAAGAGGTCGCCCGTATCTACGAAGACCTCCGTTCACGGATGCACATTGTAAAAGAGGAGGTTTTAGCATGAACTCTTTCATAAAAGCAAACCCGATTCGCTGCATAGGGTGTAGAACCTGTTTGATAAGCTGCGTGGTTGCCCATGAGGGTAAACGGATATTTGAAATCGACCCCGACGCCTATAACTTTAATCCCCGGCTTTTCATGGTTAAGACCGCCCGGGTCAGCGCCCCGGTCCATTGCCGGCACTGCGAAAATCCCGCCTGCAAGGCATCCTGTACCTCAGGGGCCATCTACGTGAGGGACAATGTGGTGCTTGTGGACACCAAGAAGTGTATAGGCTGCAAAAACTGCGTCATAGCCTGCCCCTTCGGTGCGGTGGAAATCGTGGAAACCGCAGAAGTCCAGCACGACGGGTCACCCAGGAAGATCGCCAATAAGTGCGATCTCTGCGCCGGTGTTGCAGACAGCCCCTCCTGTGTGAAGGTCTGCCCCACCCAAGCCTTGGCCCTGGTTACCGAGGATGACTTGAGCGAAAGCGTAGCGGATAAGCGCAGAAGCGCTGCTGTCGCTGCTCTGGTCTGAGAAGCGGGTACGCGGATTGTGAAACTGTGAGTGGAAGGGAGCAGGGCGCGGCCTGTTGGGAAGAGCGGGATATTGTCCGTATAGACGCAACGGGCCGCCATAGGCGAATCGACCGGGTAATTAAAGAGGAGCCCTGTACCCTGTTTATCAACGGGGAACAGGTCAACATCTTTGCCTGTTGTCCGGCTGATTTGGAGGAACTGGCCGTGGGCTACGCTTTTTCAAAGGGATACTTCAGGGATAAAAAAGAGATAGAGGCACTGTCCATAGATAGTGACTCCGTTTCTTTGTCCATTCGGAACAGTGGAACTGTCGCCGATGCGGACACTCGGGTTTTCCCGGAGGAAATTTCCCTTTCCCCCGACGATATATATGCTGTCTGGGAAAGCTTTAACGCCCAGTGCGAGTTGTTCCAGGCTACCGGGGCGGCCCATGCCATGGCCCTGACCGACGGCAAACAGATACTTTTGTTTGCCGAAGATGTGGCCCGCCACAATGCCCTGGCAAAATTAATCGGCAAAATAATTCTGGGCAGCGTTGATCCCCGGGGGAAGATTTTGCTGATAAGCAGCCGGCTGGCCCTTGAAATGTTCAGGATGATAGAATCCCTGGGGCTTGCAGTATTGCTGTGCCACGGGGCGGTCAGCGCCGGGGCGGTAAGAAAGGCGGAAGAAGCGGGGATAACCCTGGCGGGTTTTGTGGGGCGCGCTTACATGAACATTTACAGTCACGGTGAGCGGATTACCGGGGTAGGGGCTGTATGAAGGGCGTGAAAAAAACTGCCCAGGGAAAATCCGGCCCGGAACAAAGGGATTTTTTGCCCGAGGCCCTGTCCGGGGCAGAGACCCTGAAAGGGGAGCCGGCAAGGCCGCCGGCAGGGGAGCCAATAGTGGTACGGTGCGCGGACTGTGCCGAGTTTCCCTGTAGTATTAAATGCGATAGTAATGCTATCGCCTATGTCTGTGGGGATTTGATGATAGAGCTTGATAAATGTGCTGTATGCGGGCAGTACAAGGGCAACAGTATCCCTGACTGTGTTGTCTCCTGCGGGTTTTCCCAGGAGAAGGCAGTCCTGGAAATACCAAGCGTCGGAATGAAACAGATCAGGGCGGCCAACGCCCTGTCCTTGCTGAAACTTTAAGAGAGGAGTTTTCTATGAGCGGAGAGGGAGCGTTTTTTGTATTGGCTGACCCGGAAAAGTGTACCGGGTGCAGGGCCTGCGAGGTGGCGTGTTTTGCGGCCCACCAGAAAGGGGTCCTGAAAACGGTTGGGACGGTTACTACACCGCTTATTCCCAATTTATACCTAACCCGGACTGAGACTATCAAGATGCCGATCCAGTGTCACCACTGTGAAAACGCACCCTGTCTCCAGTCCTGCCTGCCCGGCGCCCTGGAACGGAAAGACGGGTCTGTAGTGGTGAACGGCAAAAAATGTATCGGTTGTCGGAACTGCGCTTTGGCCTGTCCCTTTGGGGCCATCCAGATTATAGGGGCGGATATCCTGCCTGAACTCGGCGGTGCGGCGCCGGCGTTCAAGTGCGACCTCTGTCCGGATCGGGAGAATGGCCCCGCCTGCGTGGCCACCTGCCCCAACGAAGCGTTGCGGGTGGTTGACACGGAAGAAGAACTGCGGGAAAAACGGATCAGGTCAAGTGAAGCGGCGGAAGCCATTCAGGGCAGCAGCAAGGGGGTGCAGTAATCATGGCGGTAATTCAGATAGATAAAGATATTTGTACGGGGTGTCAGGAATGTACCAAGGTTTGCCCGGTCTATGCTATTGAGGGAAACCCCGGTGAAGCCCAGACCCTGGTTGCGGAACGCTGCGTTATGTGCGGCCAGTGTGTGCAGAAATGCAAGTCCTATGTTTCCCTGATCGATCACGGCCCGGAAATGTACAATAAAAAGCGCGAGGAGCGGATGCTGCCTGAAACAGTGCGGGAGCCCCTTTTTGCGGCCCATAACGTGAGCCATTTGGCGGAAGTGATCAAGGCCCTGGGCGATCCTTCCCTGTTCACGATTGTGCAGGCCGCCCCGGCGGTGCGGGTGGGTATTGCGGAAGACTTCGGCCTGCCCCTGGGCTCCCTGGCTTCCGGCAAGATGGCCGCAGGCCTGCGGCGGCTGGGCTTCAAAAAAGTCTACGACACGAATTTTTCTGCGGACCTCACCATCATGGAAGAGGGCACTGAGCTGGTAAAGCGGGTCACCGAAAAAGGCGTCCTACCCATGTTTACTTCCTGTTGCCCTGGCTGGGTCCGGTATATGGAGAACAACCACCCCGAACTTACCAAACACCTTTCCTCCTGCAAGAGCCCTCAGCAGATGGCCGGCGCGGTTTTTAAAACCTACGGTGCCAAGCTCGACGGGGTCAAGGGCGCCAAGGTTTATAACGTATCGGTCATGCCCTGCACCTGCAAAACCTTTGAGGCTGCCCGGGCGGAGATGAACTCCTCGGGTTGGCAGGATATCGACGTGGTGATCACCACCCGGGAACTGGGCTATCTCCTCAAGTACAAGGGCATAGATCTGGCTACCCTGCCGGATGAAGAATTTGATATGCCCTTAGGCGAGTATACCGGGGCCGGGGCCATCTTCGGCGTAACCGGCGGGGTTATGGAAGCGGCCATCAGGACCGGCTACACCCTGATCACCGGCAAGGAACTCAAGGATGTGGACATCAATGCTGTGCGGGGAAGCGACGGCTTCCGTCGGGCGGAGATCAAGGCTGGGGATCTTACCCTCAAGGTAGGGGTGGTTACCAATCTTAAGAACATAGACCCGGTGATAGAACAGCTTCAGGCAGGAACCCTGGACGCCCACTTTGTGGAAGTCATGACCTGCCCCGAAGGCTGCATCTCCGGTGGAGGCCAGCCGAAACTGCTGTCAGACACTGATGTTCCCGAGGCATACCAGAGCCGGCGCAATGCCACCTATGACCATGACAAGGCCCTGCCGAAACGGAAGTCCCACGAAAGCGGGGCGATAAAGAAGATCTACGCCGAATTCCTGGAGAAGCCCAACGGACACAAATCCCACGAGCTTCTGCACACGAGTTATAAGAGTGAGTGAAGAAGCCAAGCCGCTGACAGGCAGCGCCCTGATCCTGGCCGGTGGCCAGGGTAAGCGGATTGGCTACGACAAAAAAAAGCTGGAACTGGCTGGGGAGCGCTTGCTTCCCAGCCTTGTTGAACGGCTGGGGAAACTTTTCAATGAGGTGTTCATCTCCTCCAATAACCCTACGGGGGTGAGCGGCCTCATTACCCTTCCCGACAGCATTGGTGAGGGTCCCATGGCGGGCATCTATCAGGGCTTGCTCCGCTGCACCAGCGAGTACCTCTATGTGGTTGCCTGCGATATGCCCTTTATCAATACTGACTATATCGCCTATATGCAGGAACTCTTGGCCCGGGAAGGCCCTGATGTGTGCATTGCCCGGCATGATAACGGCGACCTGGAACTTTTTAATTCCTTTTATAAAAAAAGCTGTGCTGCACCCATGGGGGAAGCCCTGTCCCGGGGAATATACAAGATACGCCTGGTGTTTGACCAGTTAAATGTCCACATGATCCATGGTGAAACCTTACAAAAATTTGGTGATGGGGAGATGTTTTTCAATATCAACTACAAAGAAGACCTGGAGCAGGCGGAACGCAACTTGCAAGGCCGGCTTTAGTCAGACCGACTTTAGCCAGCAGGTTCCCCGCGCTACTTGCAACGAAGTTTCCCGCGCTACTTGCAACGAAGTTCCCCGCGCAGTATTTCTATTAGAATACCCCGATACAAGCCGCCCCAATGGCGCCTGCGTAGATTCCCTGGGGTAAAAATTGCACATCAACCTTGAGTACCTCTGAAAGCGCCCTGCGGATACCGGAGCTTTCCGCAAGTCCTCCGGTTAATACTACCGGAGGTTTGAGGCCGACCCTGGCAGCAAGGCTGCTTATCTTTACTGCCATGGACAGCGCCACTCCTCCTACAATTTCTTCCCGGCTATGCCCTTTTGCCAGGAGCCCGATGATTTCCGATTCCGCAAATACCGCGCAGGTGCTATTTAATCGAATGATTTTTCCGGCGGCAAGTAAAGTGTCCAGGAGGTTTATGTCAGCATTGAACCTTTCTAAGACCATCTGCATAAAGCGGCCCGTACCAGCGGCACATTTGTCGTTCATCTGAAAAGACGTCACCTTGCCGTTTTCCACTGCAATGACCTTGCAGTCCTGGCCGCCTATATCGATAACCGTCCTGACCCCCGGCATCAGGTATTCTGCGCCCCGTGCGTGGGCGCTTATTTCGGTAACAGCCTTAGTCCTTTCGGTCACCATATCCCGGCCGTACCCGGTGGCGATAACCGGTATATTGACAGCCAGGTCATTATCAGCTGCGTTAAGGCCAACATCGGCGGCGTTGCCCTTAAGGTTCGCCAAAACATGAGAAGCGCTTTCCTGCAAATTCCACCCCGTGGGCTGCAGAGAATAAGCAGCAACCCCATGCCGGCTTAGTAAAACTCCCTTGCATAGTGTGGAACCGCAGTCTATGCCGATGGAGTATTCAGCTTTCCCGTCCATTTATAGCATCTCAATAAAGGCGGATATACGGGTTTTAAGCTGCTCCGTATCTCCGGAGGAATAATCGGTCTCCAGGCTCATAAAAGGTATGTTACGGGTCTTGAGAAATTCCCCAATAGTATAGGATTCTATAGCGTAGGTATGACAGGATTGCAGCACCATTTCCAGCACCCCGTCGGCCTTGAATTGATCGCAGAGCCGCCCCAGCAGTTCAAGCCGGTTTGGGTTGGGACTCATCACGCTGCATCCTATATTGAGATAATAGTCACAGAGGGCATCGTAGGGTTCGGCGGACTCGTCAATCTGCCGATCAAACTGTTTTGCTCCGGTACAGTTTTCATAGGCTACTACCACTGCCCCGCTTTCTTCAATGACCCGGGTGAATTTTTCTGTGGCCCCTCCTATGGGGCAGCCGGTAACAATGATGCGTTTCGCCGTGGCGGCAACAGGATGCTTTCCGTTTTGGTATTCATCGGTAATCTTGCTGATGGTCTCTTTTAATTCCTGTACTTTTTTTTCGTGATCGAATTTGAACTGAACGCCAAATAGTATCTGAAGCTGCTGTAAGCCGGAAAGGGGAGGGGGGTTCATCACCGATAGTTCATACACGTTTTTTAAAAGGGCACGTTCCTTGTTCCTTTGCTGTATAGCCTGGCGTAGTTTTTCTGTCGTAATGGTTACGCCGAATTTTTCTTCCACTCTGCTCTTTAAGCGTTTAATTTCTTCCATCCAGGTCGCCCGGGAAGCGGGCCTGTCCTGATTATGGGGAAGATCCATCACATGGACATCCTTGATCTTGCCCAGGAGTTCGTACATTTTTGTTTTCCCGTCACAAGTAGTCTCGCCAACCACCAGATCAGAAAAATACATATAGGGGCATTTATCGGCGGCGGCGAATCCGTAGGAAGCTTTAATAAGGGGGCAGAGGTTGCGGGGAAGGACCTTTTCCGCCTCCCCTATGGTTTCATCGCTGGTAGAACAAAGGCCCACAGGTATGAGGCCGACGGCCAAAAAAAGTTCTATCGGCACATAGGTACAAAAGGTTCCAACCACTCCCTTGCCCTGTTCCTTCAGGATTTTCATGGCGATAAAGCCCTGTTTACGGGCATCGGAAAAGGATTCAAAAATCTCAGGCAGCTCTCTTTGTTCAATCATTGTTTTATTACTCCTCCTATGAATATTATTCCGCATTCACATATTGCAAAAACTGTTGAATACGGGGGTTTTCAGGTTTATCCAATATTTCTGACGGGCTTCCGTCCGTTGCAATTGCCCCGTCATCCAAAAACAAGACCCGGCTCGCCACTTCTTTTGCGAAACGCACCTCGTGGGTTACCAATATCATTGTAGTTCCTTCGAAAGCTAATTTTTTGATAGTGTTAAGCACTTCCCCTACCAGTTCCGGGTCCAATGCAGATGTTGGCTCATCAAACAGCACTACATTGGGATTTACGGCAAGCGCCCTGGCGATGCCGACTCTTTGCTGCTGACCACCCGATAACTTTGACGGATAAAAATCTTTGCGATCCATTAACCCAACTTTATCCAGGAGCTTCAGGGCAATTTCTTCAGCTTCAGCCTTTGGCCTTTTGTGGACAATCATTAACGCTTCCATTATGTTTTGCAGAGCTGTCTTGTTCTTAAACAGATTGTAGCTTTGAAATACCATTGATGTATGCTTGCGTAAATCCAGTATTTCCTGTTTTGTGTGTTTTTCCGCATCTATTCTGATATCGCCTATGGTGATGATACCGCTTGTAGGAATCGTTAAATAATTCAGGCAGCGCAACAAGGTGGATTTACCTGTTCCGGAAGGTCCCATGATTGCCACCACCTGATTTTTGTATATTTGTAGATTGATGTCCTTTAGCACCTTTGTATGCTCATCAAAATTCTTATACAAATGCTCGGTTACTACCAATGGTTGTGCAGGGGACTTGCCGACTAAAGTCGGTCCGACTAAAGTCGGCGTTGCATGTAGCGCCATATAAATTAAACCCTCTTGTGCTCTGCCTTAAAGTTAAGGCTATGCGAAAAAACGCATAGCCCGGGTTATGGATAAGCCCTTAGTTGATGTAAATCGTCATATCCTCATACAGATATTTTTTTACGATTCTGCCGCAGGTGCCGTCATCCAGCATTTCTTGTATTACCTTGTTTACTTCCTCACACAACGCTTTACCCGCATCTGTTTTTTGGAAATAATAGCCTACATTATTCGCAAGCAGTTTTTCATCCAAAATTCTCAGGGTTTTCCCTGACACGTCCATGTATTGATTTGCGCCTGTAACAGGGCCGCCCATTACATCAAGTCTGCCTAAATCCACATCCGCATAGCCGGTATTTAACCCTTCATAAACCACGAGCTCAAAATTGTATTTGCCGGACATATCTTCCAGAATGGTTTCACTTGCCTGACCAGAGGAAACGCCGACTTTTTTACCCGCCAGGTCATTAAAGGTATTAATTTTTGTATTATCATTTTTTACAGTGAGACACTGTGCATCGCCGTAATATGCTATGGAAGGATAGTATTTTTCGCTTCTTTCCGCTTTTATAGCAAAACAATTTGCCGCTACATCCGCCCGAAGGGAGGAAAGCTCTCCAAACATGGAATCGAAACTTGCCCGCTTTACCACTACATTCCAACCTGTACGCTTTTCGATTTCCGCCCACATCTCCCCATCGATGCCTGTCCACTCGTTGCTCTCTGTTAACAGGCTGTATGGAAGGCCGCCGCCTCCCGTTACAACCGTAACGGTTCTCGCCGTCGTCGCCGCCGTCCCCGCGGTATTGTTTGTTTTGCCCTGACACCCGGTAATGAATAGTACTACGGTACAGGCAATAGCAAAAAAAAGTATTGTTCTTTTTTTCATTGTAATTCTCCTCCATAGAAAATTATTAATTCTCAATACGGAAAATCCGTAGTAAGTGCATCTTATAAACAGCTTAATAAGCCGCTTGGCATTTCTTTTCCAGATATTTATGTACAAATCCAAACAAAAAGATAATAACCCAATATACCAGCATCACTGCGGCATATATCTCAAAATATCGGAAGGAGCGCGCACCTGCCATTCTGGCGGCTCCCATAACATCCGCGACACCCAGCATAAAAGCAAGGGATGATGATTTGATTAGATTGATCATGTCATTAAAGAGGGGAGGCAAAGCAACCCGGACAGCCTGGGGCAAAATGATTCTTCGCATTAACTGTAAATTTGTCATCCCCAGGGAATATGCGGCTTCCTTCTGGCCTTCATCAACAGACATTAAGGCAGCCCGTATGCTTTCGGACATAAAAGCTCCTACATTCAGGCTCAGCACAACGGCAACCGCCGTTACAGGAACCATATTCCTTATGGTTACGCTGTAAATGGCCAGCCCATAGTAAAAAAAATACAACTGCGCCACAATCGGCGTGCCCCGAATAAGGGAAACGTATCCTCGTGTTATGGGATAAAATATCTTTATTTTGTAATATGCGATAACGGCAATGATAACGCCTATGATTAATGCAAAAACCGTTGCCGTTACTGTGATTTCCAGCGTTACATTTAATTTGGAAAAAATTCTGGGCAGAATTTCAATAAAATAACCTGCATCAAAATTCATAACAATCTCCCGTGGTGGGATCTGTCAAAAAATAGGGTATTTCATTTATATGGCAGGCGGGGCTTTTCGCCCTGTGTATAATCAAATTCTCCAGTGCGGCAAGCGGTAGGGGCGCCCTGGGGTTAAACTGGTATTCATTTTTCTTAAAATCTCGGCCGCCCGGGCCTTCAATACCGCCCATTCAGGGTACACCCCTGGGTGAAGCGGCGATCATCAAAACAATACTATGTTTCATGGCAAGCTCCTTTTTTTGCAGCGAACTGATAAATTTATATGATTTAGACAACTTATCAAGGATAGTACATTGCTGTCAAGCCTCTGGCGAGGTTTGTATGCTTTTGTTTTGCCAATTTTCAATAATTTGAAACCCGATGGCCCTTTTTGTATGGAACTTTACATAAGCGGCTTTATCCCCTACAATATCCTACAATAAAGGAATGAGTATGACAGATTCCGATACAAAGACCTTGCTGCGGTCCATCCCGGCAATGGATGAGCTGCTGAACGCACCCTGGGCCGCCGAATTTTCCGGCTCCCTGGGAAGGGAAAATGTAAAAAAAATAATAGAAGAGGCGCTTGGCGAAATCAGGCGTGAAATAAACGGCGGCACAACCGCCAGCATGCCGATGGATGAACTTGTGGCAAGCCGCGCTGCAACCCTGCTCCGTTTAAAATTATCCAGTACCCTGAAGCCCGTGGTCAATGCCACAGGGGTGATCATTCACACAAACCTCGGGCGCGCGCCCCTTGCCCCTGAGGCGCTTGCTGCAGTCAATGAAATATCGGGAACCTATAGCACCCTGGAATACGACCCTGAAAAAGGCGGACGGGGAGGGCGCAATGTTCATGTTGAGTGGCTCCTCCGCCGCCTGACCGGCGCGGAAGCGGCGCTGGTGGTCAACAACAATGCTGCCGCAGTGCTCTTGGCGCTGTCAGCGACAGCCGCAGGCCGGGAGGTCATCGTTTCCTCCGGAGAACTTGTTGAAATAGGCGACTCCTTCAGGATCCCGGAAATACTCGCCTTTTCAGGCGCGAAAATGATCGCCGTGGGCTGCACCAATTCTACGCGTATAAAAGACTATGGCGATGCCATCACAGAAAACACCGCAGTTTTGCTTAAAGTGCACCCTTCAAATTACCGGATAGAAGGTTTTGTCAAAACCACGGCCCGTGAAGAACTGGCGGAACTTGCCGCTGAGCGGGGACTCGTGTTTATGGAGGATCTTGGCAGCGGGCTCCTCGGCTCCCTTGGAGTAGGTGGCCCGCTTGGCGCAGCTTTGGCAAGCCGGGAGTGCTCAGTCCGGGAATGCCTCGAAGCCGGTTCCGGTGTCGTAACCTTTTCCGGGGACAAATTGCTCGGCGGTCCCCAGATTGGGGTGATTGCAGGGTCAAAGAAGCTTATTGACAGGATGAAGTCCCATCAGCTTCTCCGGGCCCTGCGGGTAGACAAAATGACTCTGGCGGCCTTTGAAGCGACCCTCCGGCTCCACCTTTCGGGTAAACAGGGAAGGATACCGGTGATTGGGATGATCGAAACGGACAAACCTGTCCTGCTCGAAAGAGCCCGCCGTCTGTGTCGTTTGTTAAAACAGAGCGCTACTTGCAACACCGACTTTAGTCGGCAAGTTCCCTGCGCAGTAAAGCCCGGGGCCGGTGATTTCACTATTGCTGTGGTAGAGACAGAAGACGCCATCGGAGGCGGTTCTTTCCCCACGGACCTGCTTCCCGGTTTCGGTGTGGCCATAAGCTCGCCTTCTTTCAGCGCAGAAATATTGGCGGCAGGACTGCGGGCGGCCACCATCCCGGTGATCCCGGCTATCCGTGAAGGCCGGGTGATCCTGCACCTCCGTACCCTTTTGCCCGGTGATGAGAAATTAATCGCCGCCTCATTCACATCGGCTATCAGGGGGGAGGCCGTATAAGATGGAGGAGTATCCTTTCATATTTGGGACGGCTGGACATATCGACCATGGCAAAACAGCTTTAGTACGTGCCATGACCGGTATTGACTGCGACCGCCTGGAGGAGGAAAAACGCCGGGGCATAACCATTGAACTCGGTTTTGCCCCCTTGAATTTACCCAACGGCAAGACCGTCAGCATCGTTGATGTCCCCGGGCACGAACGCTTCATACGGACCATGGCCTCAGGCGCCGCCGGCATGGATGCTGCCATGCTGATAATAGCGGCCACCGAAGGGGTCATGCCCCAGACCAGGGAACATCTTGATATCCTGAATATCCTTGGGGTCAGGTTCGGCCTGGTGGCGCTGACCAAGAAGGATTTGGCAGATGATGAAACTCTTGAACTGGCGACTGCGGAAGTGCTCGAATTAGTCCGGGGCACCTGCCTTGATGGGGCGCCAATCATACCGGTTTCATCGGTAACCGGGGAAGGGGTTTCACAAATCCTGGAAGAAATAGAAAAGATAATCGGCAAAATACCTCCACGGGAAGGCAGGGGCGCGTTTTTTCTACCCATTGACCGGGTCTTCAGTAAAAAAGGTTTCGGAAGTGTGGTAACCGGGACATCCTATCAAGGGAGTCTTTCTGAGGGCGACGAAGTAGAAATAATGCCCACCGGCGCGGTAGGAAGGGTGCGTTCCCTCCAGACCCATGGGGCGAAAGTCGCTTCTGTTACCGCAGGGCAGCGGGTGGCCGTCAACCTTGCCGGGGTTTCCCATGACCAAATAGAGCGGGGATCCGCGGTCTGCGAAAAAGGGGCTTTTATCGCCACGGACTGCATAAGCGCATGGTTAGAGATACTGCCTTCGGCGCTTGAAGCGGTGGCCCACTGGCAAAGGGTACGGCTCCATGTGGGGACGACCGATGTGGTCGCCAGAATCTCGCTCCTGCGAATGAATGCAGGTGTAAAAAAGTCAGGCATAGTTCCGGGAAACGGGGCTCCTGTACAGATTTTGTGCGAATCAAAAATTACAGTTGCAGCCGGGCAAAGGTTTGTGATACGTTTTTACAGCCCCCTCATGACCATAGGCGGAGGGCGGATCATGCTGCCAAACGCCGAACTGGCAAAGGGCAAAGCGGATCGGGAGGCAAAGGCCAGGATAGTTGAAAGCCTTGCCGCCGACTTCAGCCCCGTCACTCTGCTTGCGGCTATCATCCATGACAAAGGAATCCTTAGCGTATCCGGCCTGTCCGAGCTTTCCCAGATGGGCAAGGACACTTTTACTGAGTCTTTAAGCGTACTGTCCTCAATACCGGATACATACGCTTTTTTGGAATTCGGTACCCCGCAAAATTTTATCTCCAGCGAAGCCTTTGACACAGTAACCCGATCAGCCCTGCGTATTCTCCATGAGTTCCACGCAAAATACCCAGAACTCTCCGGTCTTGATGCAGAAAAACTATTTACATCCCTGGACAGCGTTCACGGCTCAGGCTTGGTTAAAGCCGGGGATTTCAAGGTCCTGCTTGGCATAATGGCTGCGAGAAATGCTATAAGCCCGGTTGCCGTGCAGGGAAAAACCTGTTACCGGGCGGCGGATTACCGCCAGGCCGTGGACAGCAAGTTGATGGATCTTGCGGGGCGCATCAGGGAAGCGATGACATCTGCGGGTTTCAATCTTTTAAAACTGCCGGAACTGGAAGAAAAACTGGGCGTCTCATCTTCCGATATAAAGCGGGCGGTAGCATATCTGCGGGAACAGGACGACCTCAGGACCATAGAAGGGGGGCTGCTCTTTTCCCGGGAGATGAGGGATAAACTGCTTAAGGCGCTTTCTTCGATGAGCGGTGATATTACGGTTGCTTCTTTACGGGATTCCATTGGCGTGAATAGAAAAGAAAGCCTGGCGATGCTGGACTTTCTGGATGCACAGGGATTGACGAAGCGGGTTGGGGATACGCGGGTGCTGGTGGGGTAGGGGTGTAATAGAAACACTGGAATATTTTAAAAAATAAGGGCTTGTCTAGAATTTTACACCCCATCCAGCGCTTCAAGTATCCCGTCAATCTCCGCTTCCGTGGTTCCGCTCCCAAAGCTGAAGCGGACCGTCCCGCCCGGAAATGTCCCGGCGGTCTGATGCGCCAGGGGTGAGCAGTGCAGCCCGCTGCGGGTAATGATGCCGTGGTTCTCAAACAGAAACCGTGAGACCTCTCCGGCATCCTTTCCCGGAATGACAATTGAAACGACCGGTACGCAGCGATCCGGATCAAGGGTTCCGCAGACGCTAATTTTTTTTATTTGCCCCAGGCCCGATATAAAACGCGCCGTGGAAGCGCGTTCACGCACCCGTATCGTTTCGACCCCGGTGCGTAAAATCTCTTCCACCGATGCGGCAAGGCTCAGTATACCCATGGTGTTTTGCGTGCCCGGCTCGAACTTGTCCGGCAAAAAATCAGGCATATCCAGGGACTGGGATACGCTGCCGGTACCGCCGCTTATCCATTGCCGCATCTGCCCTGCAGCCGCGGCCCCAATGGCGAAGCCCCCTGTGCCTGCAAGTCCCCGCAGCCCCTTATGCCCCGCAAAGGCAACAACATCGCTGTTTACAACACCGACTTTAGTCGGAGAGTTCTCTGCGCTACTTACCATAGAGTTCCCCGCGCCGTAATCTTCCATGGTAAAGGGCAGGATGCCCCCGGTCTGGGCCATGTCCAGGATAGTCAGGACGCCGTATTCATGGGCAATTCTGAAACATTCTGTTACGGGTAATATCGTGCCCAGGACGTTTGACCCATGGGGCATAACGAGCAGTCTTGTGTTTTTCCGTATTGCACTGCGTATCTTTTCAGGATCCAATGAACCATCCGGATCGCACTGGATCCAGTCAAGCTCAATCACGCCGCTTTTGCGAAGGCTCTCCAGAGGGCGGGCAGTTGCGTTGTGCTCCACGCTGGTGGCCAGTACATGATCCCCTTCTCTGACAAGGCCGTTTATGGCCATGTTCAGGGATTGTGTGGCGCCGCTTGAGAATATCACCCGCAGCGGATCGGCCACCCCCAGGAGCTTTGCTACAGCCCTGCGGGCCCGCAATGCAATGGTTCCTGCCTCCAGCCCTTCAAAATTCCGCCCGGCGTTGAGGTGGGTCTCCTCTAAATATCCGCGCAGTTCCTCGACTACCGCCGGGGACAATGCAGGCGAAGTGGCGGCGTAATTCGCGTATATCATATCACAATTATAGTGTGATAAGCCCGGAGGCCTTTGCCAGGGTGTTTGTTATTTTCATCATGTCAACGATACTTCCTACGGCAAGGGATTCGGTCAGCTTATAGTAATTGGCGCAGGTCCCGCAGGTATATACTTCCGTGCCTTTTTCCTGGAGCACTTTTAGATCCGGCACAGTGTTTGCTCCCTCGGTGGTCAGATGCGCTCCGCCATTCAAAAATATAACCGCTTCCGGCAGGGGGTTTAATTGGGTCAGGGAGAATATGAAACCCTTGATGAGCAGCTTTCCAAGATCCTCCGCCCCCCTGCCCATGCTGTCCGCAGTGATGAGAACCACCGGCCCCTTCTTCGCGCCTCCTGCAGTAGGGGCATTGGATGCAGTTTCGGTATCTTCCGGAGGCGCGTTAAAAGCCTGTTTGGGGTCCTTGGTGATAGTCACCTTGTAGAGCGATGCACCCTCATCGGTATACGAAAAACCGCAGCCTGTTCCTTTAGCCATTTTCTCCAGGTTCTGCACCGCAACAAAATTGTCTACTAAAACCACCACGCCATCAGCGCCCTGCTCGGCAAGGGCTTTTTTGGCGTTTACCACCGGTATCGGGCAGGGATTTCCCTGCATATCTAAAGTTTTCATGTATTAACCTCCTATTTGTACCTTATTGGAATAGTATCACCTTTTCCGCTTTTGGTGCAACTTCCCCTATGATTGCGGCGCTTTCGTCCCCGGCTTCCCTGATGCGGGCCGCAAGCGCTTCCGCCTCGTCGGGAGCTACGGCTATCAAAAGTCCCCCGGATGTCTGGGGATCGAATAACAGTTCCTGGGTGGCAAAGGGGAGGGCGCTTAGATCGGCGTACCTGCTCCCACGGTTGCGGTTGCGCTGTCCTGCGGCGGTCAGCAGGTATTCGTTTGCATAGGCCACCGCTTCCGGGATAAGGGGCAAGGCCTCCGGGTCCAGTATTATTGCCGCCTGATCCCCTGCCATCTCCAGGGCATGGACAAGCAGCCCAAAACCGGTAACATCCGTGCAGGCGCTTACGTTAAAACCCGCCATGCTCTCGCAGGCATAGCGGTTGAGCCGTTCCATAGAGGCTAGTGCCTGCCGAAGGGCACCTTCAGACACCATCTCCACCCGCAGTGCAGCCATCACAATCCCTACGCCCAGGGGCTTTGTCAATATTACTTTATGCCCGATCTTTGGAGTGTTGTTGCGTATCACCTTTGCTGTCTCGACCATGCCCGTGACGGCCAGCCCGTACTTTGGCTCCTTGTCGTATATCGAGTGCCCTCCACCCAATACGGCCCCTGCCTCGGCGATTTTTTCAGCGCCCCCGGCCAGTATCTCTGCCAAGATGCTTTTGTCCATGGCCTCGGGAAAACATACTAGGTTCAGGGCAACCATGGGTTTGCCGCCCATGGCCCATACATCGCTCAGGGCGTTTGCGGCGGCAATGCGCCCAAAAGTGCGGGCATCATCGACCATGGGGGGGAAAAAGTCCGCAGTAAAGATGAGCGAGTTTTTCTCATCAAGTATATAAACTGCGGCGTCATCGGAAGTGTCGTAGCCGACCAGGAGCTGTTTGTCCTTGCTTACAGGCAGAGCCGCCAGCAGCTTGGCAAGCCCATCGCTTTCTATCTTCGCCCCGCATCCGCCGCTTGTGCAGGAGGATAGTAGTCCTTTTGACAGCAGCGATTCAGCGTTCTTGCCCATCGGTTCCTCCATCCGTACTGTTGATCATGATCTTCTTGTATTCATTCCCCGATTTCTCCCAGGCCTCTCTTATAGCAAGTCCCCGCTCTGACAGAAACACGGCGGCCCGTTCAAGGTCTTCCGGTACAAACCTGAGGCAAAAACCGCATCCCGCCCTGATGCCCGCAGGCATGGGCATGACGCGGACATAAAACCCCTGCTCCAACAGCGCCTGCTCCGCCATAATGGCCTGGGCGACACCCTCGAAACCGACGATTAGTTCTTTGCTGCTGCTTTCCATATGGGCTGTTATCGACGGGGTAATGAGCTGCGCTTTTTGACAACAAAAAATGGCGGAGGCGTGTGAGAATCGAACTCACCAAGGACGTTTCCACCCTTTGACGGATTTGAAGTCCGCAGCCGCCACCAGGCGACATTCACCTCCACGGAATAATGATAGGATTTTGAAGCTTTGTTGTCAATCACGGCGGTGGAAACTGCGGATCGGAACTCGGGAACCCTTTTTCGGGATATTAAACCGGGCATATTTTTTTGGGGGGGAAAATGCTTGACTCTTTTTTTGCAGGACGCTACTGTTATTGTATCCTACTATTTTTATAGTGTTTATAGGACACTTGCTTAAAAAGCGCTTACATTATGGGCGATTATATGCCGCAGGAGGTTTTTATGAAAAAAAGCGCTATGTTTTTGCTATGGGTTGGGGCGGCAATTTCTGTTTCGGAAATATTTACCGGCGGTCTGCTTGCTCCCTTAGGACTTGTTCAGGGACTGATTGTAATAATTATCGGACATATAATCGGAACAGCGCTTTTTGCGGGGGGCGCGTGTGTTTCTTATTGCCGGAAACTTAATGCCATGGATAGCGTGGCTTTTTCCTTTGGTAAACTCGGAGGAAAATTAGTCGCCCTGTGCAATTTGGTACAACTTATGGGCTGGATTATTATTTTAGTTGTACAGGCAGGAGGCGCTATTGCCGGTGTATTTCCAACCCTGCCTTTCTGGACAGTAACACTGGGGTTGTCTATACTTCAAATAGTATGGGCCGTGATTTTCGGCACTCCCGGAGGCCGCATAAACGATGTGGCGGTTGTTCTCCTGGCAGGGCTTTGTGTTTTATTTTTCGTTGAATCATTTGGATACGCCGCCGGTTCCTTTTCCATTTCAAATAACATGAGCATAATGTTAGGAATAGAATTGTCCATAGCCATGCCGGTTTCCTGGCTGCCCTTGGCCGGAGACTATTCCTCCAAAGCAAATGACAAAATTGGCGCTACTCTAATGCCCTTTCTTGGATATTTTTTGGGAAGCTGCTTTATGTATATCATCGGGCTTTCCATTGTCGTTTCAAACGGGAGTGATATTTTTGCTTTCATCGCATCAAGCAGGTTTCGATATGTCGCCTGCGGCATAGTTTTACTGTCTACTATAACCACTAACTTTGTCGCTATTTATTCCGCAGCCGTTTCATCAACAAAATGGATAAAAACCAAAAACGTAAGGACATCAATTCTAGTTGTTGGAATATTTACATTATTTGTTTCTGTGTTTTTTCCGGTCAGCCGCTTTGAGCTAATACTGGAAAAATTTCTTACCTCTATCACCATGGTATTTGTGCCGATATTTACCCTTGTTTTACTTGAGTTCTTCATGAAAAAACAAAAGACTGAAAAACCCATCAATTGGGGACAGTTGTTTATTGTGTTTATCGGCATAGCCGGTAATTGGCTGTTTAATAAATACAGTATTTTCATCCCTACGGTTATGACTGCCTTGCTGGTTTCAACATTATTTACCATTAAATATATCGTTGGAAGAACTCAAGCAAGGGGTAGAAAAAACCCTTGATAGGGTATAAATAATGGGGGTAATCATATCAGCCCGCCCTTACCGAAGGGCAACTTTCCCGGCTGGAAAAAGCTGCCCTCGGGAGACTTCCCGCTCTCAAAAAATACTTGCGTTTCCACGGTTCCTATGGTATTATATAAGGTGTTAATGCTGAGCGCAGAGCCCTAAAGGGCGTTAATTCCTTATAGGAGAAGAAGATATGGCGGTAAAAGAAGTCCAGACCACCTGCGCGTATTGCGGCGCCGGTTGCCAGCTATTGTTTACGGTAGACCAGGATGTGAACAAGATCCTCGATGTGCATCCCGTTCAAGGCAGAACCAACGAGGGCACGGCGTGCCTGAAGGGCTGGTACGGCTGGGATTACCTCAACGACCCCCAGATTATTTCTAAAAGGCTCACCAAGCCCATGATGCGCAAGGGCGGCAAAAATAGCCCTCTGGAAGAGGTGGAATGGGACGAAGCCATTGCCTATACCGCGGGCCGGCTCATGGAAATCAAGGCAAAATACGGCCCCAACTCCATTATGGGCACCGGCTCGGCCCGGGGCTCGGGCAACGAGTCCAACTATATCATGCAAAAATTCATGCGCGCAGCGGTGGGCACTAACAATGTCGACCACTGCGCGCGTATATGACACGCTCCTTCTGTAGCGGGTCTACAGTATTCACTAGGTTCAGGCGCTATGACCATGGGAGTGCCTGAAATAGAAGATGCATCTCTCTTATTTGTTTTCGGCTATAACGGCGCCGATTCCCACCCCATAGTTGCCCGCCGCATTGTGCGCGCCAAGGAGAAGGGCGCCAAGATAATCTGCGTGGATCCCCGGATTATCGAAACCGCCCGCATTGCGGATATGCACCTCCAACTGAAAGGCGGCTCAAATCTCCTCTTGGTCAACGCCCTGGCCAATGTCATCCTGGAAGAAGGGCTCTGCGACTATAACTTTATAGAACAGCACGCCAATGGATTTGACGAGTTTAAGGAAATTGTAAAGAAATACACCCCCGAAAGCGTGGCCGCCCAGACCCAGATTCCCGCTGAGGACATCAGGGCAGCTGCCCGTATGTATGCCACTAGCGGCCGCTCCATGATCCTCTACGGCATGGGTGTCTGCCAGTTCGGGCAGGCTGTGGATGTGGTCAAGGGCCTGGCCAACCTGGCTATCATGACCGGCAACCTGGGCCGCCCCTCCACGGGCATTGGCCCGGTGCGGGGCCAGAACAATGTCCAGGGCGCCTGCGATATGGGCGCCTTGCCCAACGTGTATCCCGGCTACCAAAGCGTTGCCGTCCCGGCGATACAGGAAAAATTCGAAAAAGCCTGGGGTGTCAAACTGTCTGACAAGCCCGGCATCACCCTGACCGTGGTGCCCCACCATGTGCTGCACGAAAAGGACCCCACCAAGCAAATCCACGCCTATTACATCATGGGTGAAGACCCGGTCCAGTCCGACCCGGATTCGGCGGAAGTGCGGGAGTCCCTGGAAAAATGCGACTTTGTGGTGATGCAGGACATTTATATGAACAAAACCGGCCAGTACGCCGATGTCCTGCTGCCGGCCACAGGCTGGTGCGAACATGACTCGGTCTTTTCCTGCTGCGACCGGGGTTTTCAGAAGGCCCGCAAGGTCATTGAGCCCTCAGGGGATGTGAAGAACGACTGGGAAATCATCAGCTTGATTTCCACCGCCATGGGCTACCCCATGAAATATAACAACACCGTGGAAATCTGGAACGAACTGATCGATCTTTGCCCCAGCTTTGCCGGCGCCACCGACGAGAAGCTCGAAAAGAACCTCTCCATCCAGTGGCCCTGCCGGGACAAGGGACCGAACGATTTGGGCACAGTCTACCTGCACAAGGACGGCAAGTTCGCCAATGCCGATGGGAAGGCCAACTTTTTCGCCACCGAATGGCGGCCACCCCAGGAGCTGGAAAACAATGAGTATCCCCTTACCCTGTGCACGGTCCGCGAAGTGGGCCACTATTCGGTGCGCACCATGACCGGCAACTGCCGGACCCTCCGCAACCTTGAGGACGAGCCAGGCTGGGTACAGATTTCGGCGCGGGATGCGGAAAAGCTCGGTATAAAACACCAGGAACTTGTCAGGATAAGCTCAAAACGCGGCTCAGTTATTACCCGGGCCAATATTACTTCCCGGGTCAAGAAGGGCGCGGTGTATATGACCTACCAGTGGTGGGTCGGCGCCTGTAACGAACTGACCAACAGCACCCTGGACCCCATCAGCAAGACCCCGGAATACAAGTACTGCGCCTGCAAGGTGGAAAAACTTCCGGATCAAAAAGCGGCCTGGGACGATGTGAACAAGACCTTGGCGGATTTACGGAACAAGATGTTCATCAGCGTAGCACGGGAAGGCGTGTCAGGGTAAAGAAGAGACGATGTAGGCAAAGCCCAGGGTGGAAACATCTTGGGCTTTTTTTAAGCCCTGGGGAAATCAGGGCGCTGCGGAAAAACCATTGACCCTTTCCTGCCCAGCCTGTAGCATGGGGTAATGAAGGGCATCAACCGGATCCGTGACCGGATCGAAATAGCCATCGAGATTACCCGGGACAGCCAGGTCCCTATTTTGCTCATGGCCAATCCGGGGCTTGCAAAATCAACCGTGGTGTACAACTGGGCCAGACGTAACAATTACCATATAGAAACGTTGATCGGCTCACGCTTTTCCCAGGAGGAAATCCTGGGTTTTCAGGTCCGCGCCGAGGACCGTGAAACCGGCGAGCATTACCTGGAACTCCTTCCCCCCCACTGGTACCGGAATATCCTGGAACAGGAAAGCAGGCAGGTGCCTTCGGTACTGTTTCTGGACGAGTTAAGCACCGCCCAGGAAAACGTTCAGGGCGCTTTGCTCCAATTGGTGTTTGAGCGGAAAATCGGAAACGGCCGGACCCTGCCGGAATCAACCCTGGTGATCGCCGCAGCAAACTACAAGCAGAATATCCCCTTCCAGTTCAACATCATGGCCCCCATACTCAACCGCTTCTGTTTAATAAACCTGTCCTACGACAGTAATGATGCTTTTCTGGATGAATTTCTCCAGGATGAGGCGGAGCTTGTAAAAGACCTGGTTGTCTTTGAGGAAAAGGAAATTACCCCCTGGCAGCGGGACTATCTCCGGGACGGCTTAAAGATGATGTTCAGGACCCTGTTCCGTTCTTTCGAGGAAGACAACCGGGACATGGACAAGGACCTGATCTACACCATGGACATCAACAACCAGGTTTACAATACCATGTACGACGACGATTCCCGGTATGTGTACAATTTCATCTCCGGCCGCACCCTCTGGTACCTGCACAAGGTTACGCTTTCCTTCCTCCGCAAGGGCCTGACTATCGAAGAACACGGCGCCGCCATACTCAACATGGTTTTCGGCCTCATAGGGCTGGGGACCAACACTTTTACTGATACCCAGCGCAAAGCCTACCTGAAAAACGCAGAAACCCTATACCGGCGGCTCTACGGAATTCTCGCATCCCGGGATAGTCCGGGCGCCCTGGAAAGCGCATCAAGCGATCTGTCTGCAGCCCTGGACTTTACGGGGAAGAGCGCTGCCGATGCCATCAACGAATGGGTTCTCTTCCACGAATCTTCGGTGCTCCAGGAACTCCTGGACCCGAACCTGGAAGCCCTGGCCTCTCACATAGGCACCGCCTACGGCATAAGTCCCGGAGATATAGAACGGCTGCACCAGCGCATCAACCACAATAAGGCGGACCTCTACACCTTTTCCAACGATATGCAGCGCCTGGACTACCTCATCGGCATCATTGAGGACGAGCAGAAGGGTGTACCAATTGAAACCGCCGGGGACCAAGTCGGCGGCGGGCATGGCGCACTCAGCCTGCTGCGCAGTATCCGTGACGCCTACGGGCCCTGCCGGGACGAGGCGGCCCAGCTCATGATGAAAAACATCTGACCATGGAAGGTTCCTGGGAACCGGCCCTATACCGGGAAACCAACAAACATCTGGAGCGGCTCAATATCCGTATCAGTTATATTGACGCGCCCATGGCAGCCCTGATGCCGAATGTTCCGGTCAGTTTTTCCTACCGGGCCATGCGGGGAGAGTACTGCATTTATATCGACAGAAAAGCTGACCATCCGACGTTTATGGTCCGGGACCTTCATGAAAAGGGGCATATACTCTTTAACCACTTTACCCGTCCCCGGACCCACCGCCAGCAGTTCGAGGAATTTTTCCGCCGCAACCTCCATACCTTCCTGAACCGTCTTCCCCCAGAACGGAATTTGACCTCCAAACTGGGAAGCTATGCCACTTACATTTACAACCGCTTTTCCGATATCGCCCAGGCCATGGAGATCAACTCCAAGCTTTTTAGCGCTGACCGGGGGGTCAATTCGTCCGCCCCCCGGGGTGTGCTGGAGGGCTTTGTTTTCCCCCGGGACGGGTGGCCCGAAGGCCTGGACTGGATGAGCTACATGAGCTTCCTCTGCACGGAGCTGAACTTTTTTTTGGACCACATCGGTGATGGGCCGGGGCAAAAAATAAAGTCCAGCGACATTGCTAGCTATAACGCCATGCAGGCCGCTGAGCGGCGTATTCAGGACATCCAGGAAACCCGGAAAACCGCCGCCGATGCGGACAGTAACGCTGCCTATGAACCGGAGATTATCAAGCACGGAAGAACCGATAACTTTTCTGATACCAAATCGGTCAATACGGTTACTGAGCTAAATAACGTTAAAGACCTGGTACGGATACTGCGGGAACGGAGTCTCCTGCTGAAACGGAACCGGCTTCACACGGACATACTCTACAATATTAACCGGAATAGATTCGGTGACATCCTCATTCCCCGGCGCTACCGGGTTGAAAACTACAACCTGAACAATATCTGTATACTCCTGGATGTTTCAGGCAGCGTTCCTGCGGGCTTTGTACGGCGGGTTATCCATACCATCATGCAGGCCGAGGGGGCCTTTAACAAGCATATAAGCCGCCTGGTCTGCTGGTCCGACAGCCTCTGCTCAGACACAAGCCTGGCGGGCATTAGGGAGATCAGCTCCGGGGGTGGCACCATGCTGGGGGCTGGTATCGAATATTGTAAACGGTACCTCAACGAACGCTCCAGCTTTTTTATCATCAGCGATTTTCAGGACGATCTCAATGACTGGATCAGCGCCGCAAAGGACCTGGGCTGTGCGAAAACCGCCGTGGGCTACGGCAGGATGGGCCGGGAATCCAGCTTTGAGCAGTGGTTTTCCGCCATCGGCTCCAATGCTTCCTACCGCAAAAACCCCGTGGACATACGCCGCTTTGTTTCGGTTTTTGACACAGTGCTCCTGCGGGATAATTTGGTGCAGTGGGCGGAACTTCCGGCTTCCGCAAATTCCCCCAAAAAAATGGTTGACAGCAGCCCATAATACGGGTTACATTAGATAAAATAATAACGATATGGGTAGCAAAGAATGGGTAACAAAGAGTATCGGATAACTTTTGCCATTGAGGGTGGAGAGACCCTTTCCGCCCTTGCCCCTGAGGGGGAGACCCTTCTCGAAACTGCCCGCAAGGCCGGGATTGATATCGATGCCCCCTGTTCGGGGAACGGGACCTGCGGCAAATGCCGGGTCAGGCTCGCCGAAGGGGCCGCCGAAGGGGCGGTTCCCCGCCAAATCAGCCCCGAGGATTATGCCGCTGGTTGGCGGCTGGCCTGCGGTATTAAGGTTATCTCCGACTTGACCCTGGAAGTGCCCCCCTCAGCCGGGGCGTTCAAAAACCGCATGAAGGTAACTGACCTCAGCGAAGGCCGGGAACGGGCGGCTTTTGAGGCCCTGGGCAAGGATATGGACGAGATGGGCTTCCGGGGGGACAGCGGCCTGGAAACGATTGCCCTCAGCCTGGCGCCTCCGGCTATGGATGACGCCATGGCGGATCGTGAGCGGCTCTTGGCTAAGTACGCCGAAACGAGTGGCCGGGAGGCTGAACTTAGCATCTTTGCCCTGCGAAAGCTCCCACAGACCCTGCGGGAATCAGATTTTTCTATTATATGTGTCCTTAGAAAGGGGGAAGACCGGGATCCGGCAGTTCCCTCCCGAGACCTGATCCTGGATATACTCCCCCCGGGCGCCGAGCCGGTATTGCCGGGTCTGGCGGTGGACATTGGTACCACCTCGGTAGCCATGGTGCTCACGGACCTCAGGACCGGGAAACTCCTGGCAGGGGCTTCCGGCGGGAACGGACAGATCCGCTTTGGTGCGGATGTGATAAGCCGCATTATTGCCAGTACAAAGAAAGGCGGCCTGGAACGGCTGCGGCGGGCAGTGGTTGAGGAATGTATACTTCCCCTGATCCAGGGTATTTGTACCAAAGCGGGGATCCCCACTGAGGGCATCTACCGGGCGGTGGTGGCGGCCAATACCACCATGACCCACCTTTTTACCGGGGTCTACGCAGACTATCTCCGGCTGGAACCCTATGTGCCCACTTTTTTTCAAACTGCCAAGTACCGCAGCATCGACCTGGGTCTGAACCTTAACCCTGATGCCGAGGTACTGCTGGCCCCCAGTATAGGCAGCTATGTGGGTGGGGACATCACCGCCGGGGTCCTCTCTTCGGGTATTTACAAGAAAGACACTTTTTCCCTTTTCGTAGACCTGGGAACCAACGGGGAACTGGTCTTCGGTAATTCGGAGCTCCTCATGTCCTGCGCCTGTTCCGCCGGTCCTGCCTTTGAGGGCGGGGACATCAGCTGCGGTATGCGGGCCACCGACGGGGCCGTAGAAGCCTGCTCCATTGACGCGGAAACCATGGAACCTGCCCTGACCATCATCGGGCCTCCGGGCCAGAAGGCTGCGGGGCTCTGCGGTTCCGGGCTCATCGACGCCATCGGGGAGCTTTTCCGCTGTGGGATCATCAATGCCAAGGGGAAAATCATCAAGGAAGGGAAGCGGATCAGCCATGACGAATACGGCGCCGCCAGCTACATCCTGGCTTTTGGGGCGGACAGCGTTACCGGAGCCGATGTCTCCCTGAACGAGGTGGATATTGACAGCTTTATCCGGGCCAAGGGGGCGATTTTCTCCGCCATCAGGTCCATGCTGGCAATCATGGACTTTTCTGTTGACGCCATTGAGGAAGTCTACGTGGCCGGGGGCATAGGCAGCGGTATCAATGTGGAAAAGGCGATCCGTATCGGCATGTTCCCCAAGATCCCGGTGGAGAAATACCACTATATCGGCAATACCTCCCTGTCCGGAGCCTACGCCATGGTCAGCTCCGCCGGGGCCGCCGCCAAGGTGACCGAAATCAGCCAGGGCATTACCTACCTGGAACTGTCATCCCACCCGGGCTATATGGACGAATTTGTGGCGGCCTGTTTCCTGCCCCATACCAACGGAGCCCTTTTTGAGTGATGAACAGGGTCGGGCCGGGGGAACCATGGCGGCCCTTGCCGGAGGCGCCAGGACGGAGATAAAAAACCAGAAAGAGGGGGTCCCCCTGGCCCATTATCAGGGACTTTACCGTACCCGGGACCCTTTGGAGATAGGGGAGCGTTGCGGTCTTGTATATGAAAAAACCGGAGAAGGGGAGGGGGCTTTCCCTATCCGCCTCCTGGGGACCGAATATAAGGCTCTTTACCCGGAATTTGAGCTTCAGGATGACGCCGGTAAGCTTGTAACTGATCCTTATGAAAAGATCCTTCTTTTGAGGTATCTTTGCGAGGGGAAGTTCTTTGCAAGCCGGGGCAAGCAGCTTTCGTATAACGAGGTGCCCTGGGGCCAGACCTACTACCGCAACTTCGAGGGGCGCTGCCTTAAACGGCTGGCATTTACCTTTGGGAACGATTTAGAGGGTTTTCGTCAGATAGTTGAAGCGGCGCCGGGACTCCGGGCAGAAGCCCTGGACAAGGGGGATGTCGGGTACCGGTTTGAATTTATCAGCGGCCTGTTTATGAGTGTTTTGATCTGGGCAGGGGACGAGGAGTTTCCCCCCTCAGCCCAGATACTATTCGATGATAATTTTGTCTTTGCCTTTACCGCCGAAGATATGGCGGTGGTGGGGGAAGTGGTAATCAGGAGGTTCAAGGGGATGAAAAAATGAGGACTTTGAAGGCTAATTCGATAAAAAAATATCAATATTTGGAACATTTATAAATATTTACAGTTTACTTTTTTTAAATTCGCTGTTACTATAGATCCTGTTAGGGATTATTTAGTTGAGAGGAGGCTTATAGTGAGAACATTGGAGAATTTTACTACCATTGAACAAATGGAAACCGTAACCGCCAAGTTGAAGGAAATGGCAACCTTTGTGCATGCCGAAACCTGGCAGGATCGGGCTAAGAACCAGACCCCCCATTGCAAATTTGGGGAAGACGGGATTTGCTGCAAAAACTGTTCCATGGGACCTTGCCGGATTACCGCCAAGGCTTCCAGGGGCGTCTGCGGCGCCGATGCCCATGCCATAGCGGGCAGAAATTACCTCCGCACCATAGCGGCTGGTACTTCCGCCCACTCGGATCATGCCCGTGAGATCCTTCACGTGCTGCACAGCGCCAGCCGTGACGGTAATTACCAGGTGCGGGATGAGCAGAAGCTTATCAAACTGGCCAAAGAATGGGGTGTTGCGGTAGATGGCCGCGATATCTATGATGTAGCCCACGAAGTCGCCGAAGTGGGGCTTGCGGAATTCGGGAAAAGCTTCGGTACCCTGCGTTTTATCAGCCGGGCCACCCCGGAGCGGCAGAAAGTATGGAAGGAACAGGACATTGAACCCCGGGCTATTGACCGGGAAATCGCCACCTCCATGCATATGACCAATATGGGAAACAGCGCCGATGCGGCAGCTTTGCTTCACCAGGGTCTGCGGACCTCCCTTTCCAACGGCTGGGGCGGCTCCATGCTGGGTACGGAAATCACCGATATCCTGTTTGGTACCCCCACGGTATGGAATACCGAAGGCAATCTGGGCGTTCTGGAGAAGGACTATGTCAATATCGTGGTCCACGGCCATGATCCGGCCTTCTCGGAAATGGTGGTAACCGCCGGAGAGCTTAAAGAGCTGATCGATTACGCCAAGAGCAAGGGCGCCAAGGGCATCAACCTGGTAGGCCTCTGCTGTACCGCCAATGAAGTGGCCATGCGCCACGGGGTCCGCATGGCGGGCAACTTCCTCCAGCAGGAAAACGTGGTCCTCACCGGTGTGGTGGAAATGATGTGCGTGGACGTACAGTGTATCTTCCCCGCTCTTTCCGTGCTGACCGAATGCTACCACACCAAATTCGTTACCAGTTCCCCCATCGCCCGGATTCCCGGCTCGATCTATATCGAATTTAAGCCCGAAACTGCCTTTGAGCAGGCTAAGGAAATCATCAAGATGGCGATTGACAACTTCCAGAACCGGGATGCGTCGAAGGTCTATATTCCTGACACCAAGCAGAAGGCTACCGTAGGTTATCCCTGCGAACAGATCATCAAGCATCTGGATGGGGTCGCCAATAGCCATGTGGACGAATTAGGCTCCTACCGGCCGGCCATTGATGCCATTAAAGCCGGTGTTCTCCGGGGCGCAGTAGCCATTGTGGGTTGCAATAACCCCCGGGTACGGGCCGACTATTCCCACTTTGAAATCATGAAGGAACTCCTGGCAAACGATGTGCTTATCGTAGCCACAGGATGCGCCGCCCAGTTGGCAACCAAGGCAGGACTGCTCCAGAAGGAAGCTAAGTACCTCTGCGGCGCCGGTCTCCGCCGGGTCTGTGAACTGGTCGACATTCCGCCGATCCTCCACATGGGCGCCTGCGTCGATATCAGCCGCATGATGCTCCTGGCAACGGGCATAGCCAAGGACTGGGGGGTTGATACCACCCAGATCCCCGTCGTAGGCTGTGCGCCGGAATGGATGAGCGAGAAGGCGGTATCCATCGCCAACTACGTAGTGTCCACCGGGCTTGACGTATACCTGGGCATTGAGCCCCAGGTTAAGGGAAGCTCCCAGATGATGGAACTGATTACCGAAGGTACCAGGAAGATCACCGGGGCCGGATACATCATCAACACGGATCCCCATGAACTGGTTAAATCAATACTTGACGGGCTTGAGAAAAAACGGGCTGGTTTGGGTATCTGATGAAGATTGCGATCACCGGAAAGGGAGGCGTCGGGAAGACCACTTTGGCTGCGGTATTAGCGCGGCTGTATGCTGCCGAGAATCGAACGGTTCTGGCGGTAGATGTGGATCCCGATGCCAATCTGGGCTTAGCCCTCGGGTTTACCGAGGAGGAAGTGGCGGCCATCACCCCCATCTCCAAAATGAGCGACCTTATCGCCGAGCGTACCGGGTCAAACAAGGATACCTTTGGGAAGTTCTTCAAGATCAACCCCAAGGTAGACGACATACCCGAATTATTCGCCCGGGAGAAAAACGGGGTTAAGTTTCTGGTGATGGGTACTGTGGAAACCGGAGGCGGTGGCTGCGTGTGCCCTGAACATGTGATGGTCAAGAGGGTCATCTCCCACCTGGTGGTAGCCAGGGACGAGGTGGTTATCATGGATATGGAGGCCGGGCTTGAACACCTGGGCCGGGGCACCGCAGGAATGGTGGACCGGTTCATCGTGGTAATCGAGCCGGGTGAACGGAGTATCCAGACCTATCACAAAGTAAAATCCCTGGCCGCTGACCTGGGAGTTATGGCTGTAAGCGTGGTGGCCAGTAAGGTCCGGAGCAAGGACGATGAGGAATACCTCAAAGCCCGTATTCCTGCTGAGGATCTTTTCGGGTTCATCTCTTACAACGAAGAAATTATAGACGCCGACCGCCGGGGGGTATCGCCCTATGATACCAGCGGGAAGGCAAAAGCCGAGATCATGAAGATCAAGGAACGCATTGATGCGGCGAAGTGAAACGTTGCGGTAAACCGCGGCGTTATTTGCCGCAGGGTATGCGGCACATAAATCCTGAAGGAGAGGTGCTTTATGAAATTATTATTTAACCGGGTTTTTGACGGTGCCGACGAAATGGTGGCAGTAGCCGAAAAGACACTGAATGAGACCCTGAAAGAACTGGGGCCATCTGCCCCCCTGGCCATGCCCAACACGGCGTATTTTCTCGCCAATCATCTGGCCTATCTGGGTAAGAAGATTACCACCCTGGGTGAACTCAAGGCTGCTTTTGACGAGACTAAAGCTAACTGGATGCCCCGCAACCAGCGCCTGGGCGATGCCTTTAAAACCGGCTTCGGCACGGTGCTCGCAGGCGAAGTTGTTGAAGCCTGTAAATACGCCAAAAGCCCCACCCCTTACGGTGAGGGCGACAACCGGGAATACTGGGGCCACATGAGTGACGCCGAAGTGCGTGAACTCGGGGTACCCCTGGTAACCGGGGACATTCCCGGATTCGTGGTCATCATCGGTCCTGCCCCCTCGGATGAGGAAGCGGCTGAGCTGATCAAGGGATACCAGTCCCGGGCCATCTTCGTGTTCCTCATTGGCGGGGTCATCGATCAGGCCAAACGGATGAAGCTGAACATGAACTTCTCGGTCCGCGTTGTCCCTGTAGGGCCGGAACTCTGGCACGTGGCCCACATTATTTCTCTGGTAAACCGGGCCGCCATGATCTTTGGCAATGTCCAGCCCGGAGATCAGGAAGAATTTGACGATTATACCTTTAAGCGTATCCGGGCCTTTGTAAACGCCTATGACCCCTTGCCGGATCTGACTGTAGCTTACGGCGGCGGCGCCATTGCCATGGGTTTCCCGGTTATCACCAACTCCACCAAGGACGTGTGGCCCGTACCGAAGAGCCTGATCATCCAGAAGGATACCAAAGACTGGATCGAAACCTCCCTGGAAGCCCGGGATATCAAGATCAAGGTTACCAAGGTTGACATCCCCGTAGCCTTCTCCACCGCCTTCGAAGGCGAAATTATCCGCCGGGCTGATATGCACGTGGATATTGATGGTTCCAAGGGCGACTGTTTCGAATGGGTTGATACCAAAGAAGCCAACGAGATCGAGGATCACAAGATCGAACTTTTCGGGCCGGATTTGGACAGCGTAGCCGAAGGGTCCCGCTGGGCCCTGGGTATTGTGGTAGAAGTTGCGGGTAAGAACATGCAGAAGGACTTTGAGCCTGTGTTTGAACGCCGGCTCCACCACTACCTGAACTATGCTGAAGGGGTTATGCACACCGGGCAGCGGGACCTTATCCGTATCCGGGTCAGCAAGGCCTCCTATGCAGCGGGTTTCCGGGCAAAGCATTTGGGGGAAATCCTCTATGCCAAGCTTAAGGGCGACTTCGATGCCATCATCGACAAGGTCCAGGTAAAGATCTACACCAAGCCGGAAGATCTCAAACGGCTGAAGGCAGATGTAAACAAAGTCTACGCAGTCCGGGATGACCGGCTTAAGTCCCTCACCGACGAGAATGTGGAAGTTTTCTACAACTGCATACTCTGCCAGTCCTTCTCCCCGGCCCACGTGTGCGTGGTTACCCCGGAACGGCTGGGCCTCTGTGGCGCCGTGTCCTGGTTGGACGCTAAAGCCACCAACGAGATCGACCCCAATGGTTCCTGCCAGATTGTTACCAAGGAACGGGTGGTGGATGAAAAACTCGGCATCTGGGAAGACGTGAACGAAGCGGTGCAGACCGCCTCCCACGGCTCCCTCCAGGCGGTTACCCTCTATTCTATCATGCAGGATCCCATGACCAGCTGCGGTTGTTTCGAATGTATCTGCGGTATCGAGCCCGCCACCAACGGCGTGGTTATCGTTAACCGTGAACATTCCGGCATGACCCCCCTGGGGATGTCCTTCTCGGAAATGGCCTCCATGACCGGCGGCGGGGTTCAGACCCCGGGCTTCATGGGCCACGGCAAGCAGTTCATCAGTTCCAAGAAGTTTATGGCAGCTGAAGGCGGCCCCGCGCGTATCGTGTGGATGCCCAAGGCGCTCAAGGAATTTGTGGCTGCCAAGCTTAACGCAACTGCCAAGGACCTCTATGGGATCGACAACTTTGTGGACAGAATTGCTGATGAGACCGTTACCGAGGACGCGGAAAAATTGGTGGAATACCTGACCGAAAAGGAACACCCGGTACTGCAGCTTGAACCCCTGATGTAATGAGCAAAAAAAAGCAATGGCGGGTGTATCCCGCCATTGCTTTAACAGAGATTTACACATATCAAAGAAAGGAGAGATGTTATGTCGTTTAAACGCGTTCCGCAGAAATTTCCGGCCACCATTAAAGAGGTGATAATTGGCGCCGGGGACAAAACTGTTACCCTGGGGGGTGAGAATGTACTCCCCTTCTACAGTTTTGATGACAAGATCAAGAACCCTCCCCGGGTGGGCGTAGAAGTTTCTGATCTGGGGCCAAACCGGGATTTGCCGGAATTGGGCAAATTCTATGCCGGGGCCGAAAAAATCGCTGATGTGGCAAAAAAAGCCTGCACGATTCCCGGCGCCGATTTTATCAGCCTGGTGCTTGAAAGCGCCGACCCCAATGGGGCCAACAAGTCCATCGAAGACTGCGTTGCCCTCTGTAAAGAAGTGGCCGCTGCGGTAACTTTGCCCCTGGTGATTCAGGGCAGCAAAAACACCGAAAAAGACGGTCAGCTCTTTGTGAAGATCGCCGATGCCCTGCAGGGTAAAAACGTGCTCTTCATGTCTGCCAAGGAAGACAACCACAAGGGTATTGCGGTAGGCGCGGTTCAGGCCTATGGACAGAAGATAGCCGCCGAATCTGCGGTGGATATCAACCTGGCCAAACAGCTCAACGTGCTTATCACCCAGTTGGGGATTAAACACGAAAGCATCGCCATGAACGTGGGTACCGCTGCTGCGGGTTACGGTTTTGAGTACGTAGTGAGTACCATGGACCGGATCAAGCTGGCTGCCCTGACCCAGAACGATGACAAGCTCCAGATGCCCATCATTACCCCTGTAGGGGAACAGACCTGGGCCGTGGGTGAATCATTCAAGAGCGAAGAGGAAGCACCCGCCGGCTGGGGTCCCCGGGAATCACGGGGTATCGCCATGGAAGTGGCCACCGCTTCTGCGGCTTTAGCTGCCGGTTCAAACGCTGTTATTCTGCGCCATCCCGCATCGGTTGCCGCAGTTTCAAAACTTATTGCGGCATTGGTATAAGGAGGAGAAAAAATGGCGCTTAAAGGATTAGACATCTTTAAATTATTGCCCAAAACGAATTGCAAGAAATGTGGCAACCCTACCTGTATGGCCTTTGCTATGAAGGTAGCTCAGGGCGGGATTACTATCGACAAATGCCCTGACATTTCGGCGGAGGCCCTGGCTCAGCTCAGCGAAGCTTCGGCCCCCCCCATGAAGGCCCTAACCATCGGTGCTGGGGACAAAGTATACAAGCTTGGCGGCGAGACCGTACTGTTCCGGCATGATAAGACCTTTGTGTCCAAGAGCCTCTATGCAGTAACGGTGTGCCAGGATTGTGTGGACGAAAAGCTTCCCAAGATCAAGGCCGTTGACTATGAGCGTATCGGTGAGCGGATGATCGTGGACCTGATCAACGTGGAATTCTCCGGCGATAAGGCCAAGTTCCTTGACACCGTGAAGAAGGCCCAGGGCGCTGCCCGGACCCTCATCCTGGAAGTGTCCGATGCGGATGCCGCCAAGGCTGCCCTGGATCTGGTCAAAGCTGAAAAGCCCATCCTCAACGGGGCCAATGAGTCCAACTGGGAAGCCTTTAACAAGATCGCCACCGAAGCCGGGGTTGTCCTGGGCGTTACCGGGAAAGACCTGGATGTTATCTACGACACGGTGCAGAAACTGGAAGGCGCTGGCAACAAGAACCTGGTCATCGACGTGGGTTCCGTCTCCATTAAAGATGCCTTTGCCAACGCGGTGCAGATTCGCCGGGCAGCCCTGAAAGACCAGGACCGCAGTTTCGGCTATCCCAGCATCGTTAACCTGTCCAAACTTGCCAAGGGTGATGATGTACTGCAGACGGCATTGGCTTCGGTCTTTACCCTGAAATACGGTTCGATCATTATTCTGAGCAACATGAGCTATGCCCAGGCATTGCCCCTGTACGGCCTCAGGCAGAATATCTACACCGACCCCCAGAAGCCCATGAAGATGGAACCGAAGATCTACCCGGTCAACGGCGCGGACGAAAATTCTATTTGCGCCATCACCGTAGACTTTGCCCTTTCATACTTCGTTATCAACGGCGAACTGGAGCGGAGCGGGGTGCCTGTAAATCTAATCGTCTCCGATGCCGGCGGGTATTCGGTGCTTACCTCCTGGGCGGCGGGAAAATTCTCTGCCGGTACCATCTCCAAGTTCTTTAAGGAATCGGGTGTTGAGGGCAAGGTGAAGAGCCGTAACCTCCTTATCCCCGGCAAAGTTGCCGTCCTAAAGGGCGAGCTTGAAGAAAATCTGCCCGGCTGGAAGATCCTGGTCGGACCCAACGAAGCGGTTGGGGTAGTCAAATATCTCAAAGATTTTAAAGGTTAACAAGAAATCGCTAAAAACTAAGCAAGTTTTTAGCGATACCCACAATTTTATTGGAGGATTGTATTTATGGGTAAATTTATTGTAATTGGTGAACGTATTCACTGTATTTCTCCGGCGATTAAAGCGGCCATGGAGACCCGGGATCCCGAGCCTATCAAGAAACGGGCGAAGGAACAGCTTGATGCGGGGGCCACCTACCTGGACCTGAATATCGGGCCTGCGGAAAAGGGCGGCGAGGAACTGATGCAGTGGGGCGTAAAGCTCCTGCAGGAAAATTTCGACAATGTGCCCATCGCCCTGGATACGGCGAACAAAAAGGCCATTGAAGCGGGTATCAAGGTATACAACCGCTCCAAGGGCAAGCCCATTGTCAACTCCGCCGATGCGGGGGATCGTATTTCCTACATTGACGTTGCGGCGGCCAATGACGCTATCGTTATTGCCCTGGCATCGAAAGCCGGTGTTCCTTCGGACAACGAAGAGCGCCAGGGCTATGTTCTGGAAATGCTGGAATACGGCATGAACCTGGGCATGGATGCTGCAGATTTGTGGTTTGACCCGCTCTTCCTGGTTATCAAGGGTATGCAGGAAAAACAGCAGGAGACATTGCAGTTCATCAGCTGGCTTGCCGAACAGGGCTTTAACTCCACCGGTGGGCTTTCCAATGTGTCCAACATGATGCCCAAGACCTTGCGTCCCATCGTGGATTCCTTCATGGTTGCCATGTGCATCAGCCACGGCCTTACCTCCGCTATTGTGAATCCCTGTGATAAACAATTGATGCAGGGGATTAAGACTGCGGATATTATCATGAATCAGTCCCTGTTCTCCGATTCGTACTTGGAGCTGTAGTCTATGTCAGACGAAAACCACGGCCACGATCATGGGCATACTCAC
This sequence comes from Treponema primitia ZAS-2, assembly GCF_000214375.1. NCBI lineage: Bacteria > Pseudomonadati > Spirochaetota > Spirochaetia > Treponematales > Treponemataceae > Treponema > Treponema primitia. The sequence goes on from NC_015578.1 coordinate 1,101,026, forward strand.
GCCCATGATCATGACCATGGCGCTGACCATGAGCATGATCACGGTCATGGTCATGGTCACAGCGATGGTCATACCCACGAGCATGAACATAGCCACAGTGATGGTCATACCCATGAGCATGAGCATAGCCACAGCGATGGTCATACCCACGAACATGAGCATGCCCACGGTGACGGTCAAACCCACAGTCATGAACATACCCATGGTCACGAACATGAGCATGCCCACGGCGATGGTCAGACTCACAGCCATGAACATGCCCATAGTCATGAACATGTCCACGGTCAGGGCGGCGGCGATTTAGCCAAGCTCAAGACCTTGCTGAAGTACATGCTGGATCACAACCGGGAACACGCGGATGAACTGGGTGACCTGGCGCACAATCTCTATCACGCCGGCCAGACAGAGTCTGCGGATAGTATCCACGAAGCGGTCAAGGACTTTCAGAAGGGGAACGAAAAACTCGATAAAGCCCTGGCTTTAATCAAGGATGGCAAGTAATGTGTCTTTCCACGGCCTATGAATTGGGCGGCGACGGAACAAGGAAGATGCTCTGCGAATATGTCAGCGTTATTAAAGTGGTGGGGGATACCATAACCTTCACCGACCTGATGGGCCAGGAACTTAGCGTAACCGGTGCGCTGGAAAGCGTGGACCTGGTAAAAAACGCGATCATCATAAGCCCATTCAGTATTTCAGTCAGTAATGCTGCCTCCGGGGCCGGAAAGAAACGCTACGAGCTTATCCGGGAGATTTTTAATTCCTGTTCGGGAAACCAGATGCGGGATGTGGATGTCCAGGAGATAGAGACCGACGATGTGGACGCCTACTTGGCGCATATGTACCAGGGAGAACATTTTACCAGCGACAAAACCGTGCGCGGCGACGGGGTGGTGGTGTTCGAAATCGACGCATCCGGGCTGGCTCAGCGGGTCTCATTTACGGAAATAAGTTAGCGGAAAATTAGGTAACATAGAAACGGGCAGTTGGCGGAAACGTCAGCTGCCCGTTTTTTTGGGTGGGGTATTTAGCCCTTCTGAATTAACCGGTCCCTTAGTGAAAATCTCCCCAGCGTTTTCCGGTTTCCACGCTGACCCGCAGGGGTATCCGCAGTTTTACTGCGTTTTCCATTACTTCTTTTACCATTTTTGCTGCGGCAGCGGCGTCGGCCTTTGGGCATTCAAGGATCAACTCATCGTGGACTTGCAAAAGCAGCTTTGCGGGGCTCTTTTCTTTGGTGAGCCGTTCGTCCAGGTGGAGCATGGCGGTCTTGACTATGTCCGCTGCGGAGCCCTGGATGGGGGTGTTTACCGCTACTCGTTCTGCACCAGCTTTTTCAGTTTTGTTCCGGGAGTTGATGGCCGGGATGTAGCGGCGGCGGCCCAGGATGGTGGAGGCGTAACCTGTTTGCTCAGTATTTGTGATGAGTTCTTCAATGAGGCGGCGGATACCGGCGTAGGTTTTGAAGTAGGCTTCAATAAAATTCGCCGCATCGGTGCGGGTGATGTTCAGCTCCCTGGCGAGGCGGAAGGCGCTCATGCCGTACATGACACCAAAATTGATGGTCTTGGCCATGCGGCGTTGGTCAGGGTGCACATCTTTTTCACTAACCCCGAAGATCAGGGCGGCGGTGCGGGCGTGAACGTCTTTACCTTCGTTGAAGGCGGCCAGGAGGTTTTCGTCCTGGGAAAGGTGGGCCAGTACCACCAGTTCTATCTGGCTGTAGTCGGCGGAGATCAGCACATTGCCCGGTTTGGCGATAAAGGCTTCCCGGATGCGGCGGCCTTCTTCGTCCCGGATAGGGATGTTCTGGAGGTTGGGTTCCCGGCTGGAAAGGCGGCCTGTGGCGGTGCCGGTCTGGACAAAGTTGGTGTGGAGCCGGCCTTCCCGGTCAGCCAGGTCTATCAGGGCATCCGTATAGGTGGACTTGAGTTTTGCCAGGGTGCGGTGGCGGAGGATCAGGGCCGGGACCGGGTCCTCATGGGCAAGCTCTTCCATCACCGCCACATCGGTGGAGTAACCGGTTTTGGTTTTTTTGCCTGGCTTGAGTTTTCGTTCCGTAAAGAGCACTTCCTGAAGCTGCTTGGGGGAGCCCAGGTTGAATTCGTGGCCTACCAGTTTGTAGGTATCCGCCTGTATCTGGTTCAGTTCCTGGAAGAGTTCGACCCCATAGTCCTTGAGAACCTTGGGCTCTATTTTGATCCCCAGGCCTTCCATTTCTGCAAGTATGGGGAGCAGGGGCATTTCCAGGTCCCGGAAAAGGCTTTGGGAGCCGGTTTTTTCCAGACGCCCTTCAATATAGGCCTTAACTCGCAGGGTAAGGTCAGCATCTTCTGCGGAATAGCGGGTGGCGGTTTCCAGGGGCACATAATCAAAGGTTTCACCCTTGGGAACGATGGTGTTGTAGGCTACGGGGGTGTAGCCGAAGTGGTAGGATGCCAGGGAATCCAGGGAATAGTTGTTCCGCTCAGGGTCATCCAGCCAGGCGGCTACCATGGTGTCCCAGATTTTGCAGTTCCACCGGGGGAGGCCCCAGCCCCGGGAAACCTTGTAGTCGTATTTGGCATTGTGGGCAACGGCGGTCATGGCCGGGTCCGCCAAAAACTGCCCCAGGCTTTCCCTCACCTTTTCCGGGTCTAGGAAGGGGGCGGGGTTCCCGGCGTCATCCGCCACGGTCCGGTGGGCCGCCACGGGCACGTAGAAGGCTTCTTTGGGCTTCAATGCCAGGGATATGCCTATGGGCCGGGCATTCCAGGCGTCCAGGGAATCGGTCTCAAAATCCAGGGCGATAAAGCCTTGTTGCCGGGCTTTGTTCAGGATCGCTTCAAATTCGGCAAAGTCCAGGATCGTCTTGTACACCCCGTCCCCCAGCAGGGCCGGGTCCACAGGGCTCCGCTCAGGGCCGCTTGCGCTGTATGCTGCCGGGCCGCCGAAATTGTTGCCGCCATCCGCCGGGCCGCTGGCACTGTCCCCGGTATAGGGCGCATCTCCGCCAGCTCTGTCCCCCGCGCCCCCAGCTTGGTCCCCGGTATGGGACGCACTGCCAGCTCCACCCATGCCATTCGCCAAGCTGCCGGCATAGGGCGCCCCGACTTTTCCCTTGGCCGCCGGGTCCAGGGCGGCCGCTATCTGGCGGATATCCTCCCGGAGTAGGACCTGGGCGCCGGCGCTTCGGTCCAGGTTTTCCACTGAAAATTCATCCAGGGCCTGGGAAGGGATGGGCGCCTCATAGCTCAGGGTGATTAGGGATTTGGCTAAATAGGCGCTTTTCTTACCTTCGGCGAGCTTTTTCCCCACCGCGCCTTCAATGCCGGCGATGTTTTTGTAGATTTCGTCCAGGGAGCTGTAGCGGGCCATAAGTTTTACCGCAGTCTTTTCGCCCACCCCCTTAACCCCGGGCACATTGTCCGAAGTATCCCCGATCAGGGAAAGCAGGTCCAGGACCTGGGTGGGGTTTACCCCCCATTCGGCCTTCACTTCCCCTGGGCCTACCAATTCGTAGGGGAGGCCGCCTCTGACCGTGTTGGAGGGTGCGCTAGTTTCACCGGCTTTGGCCGCCTTGGCGGGCCGGAGCTGGTAGGTCCCGTCACCCACCAGTTGGAGCAGGTCCTTGTCCGAGGAAAGGATGTAGCATTGGCGGCCCTCGGCCCGGCATTGCTTGGCCAGGGTGGCGATGATATCGTCAGCTTCGAAGCCGTCTGCCTTGAGGGCCGGGACTTTTAGGGCGGTCAGGACTTCTTCTACCAGAGGCACCTGGGTGTGGAGGTCCTCCGGGGCCTTTTGCCGGGTGGCCTTGTACTCCGGGTATTGTTTGTGACGGAAGGTGGGAGTGGGGGAGTCAAAAACCACTACCAGGCGACGGGGCTTTTGGGGCTTTGCCAGGAGCACCCCTGCCTCATCTGCACCGGGGGCGCCTTCATCCAGAAGGCTGACCAGGGTCCGGGCAAAGCCGAAGAGGGCGGATACGTTCTGGCCACGGCTGTTTCGCAGGGGACGGCTCAGGAAGGCGAAATAGGAGCGGTAAATCAGCCCGTAGGCGTCGATCAGGTAGAGGGGGTCTTTCATACCTTTATCATAAAGGATGCGGCCCCTTCGGTAAAGCGTGAATTTTCCCGTTAGCCAGGGCTTGGTAACAAGGGTACGGCCTAGGCCTTAACTTCGCAGTTCCTGTACCAGTTCCAGCAATTCCTCGGATTTACGGAGCAGGGACTGGAGCTCGCTGTCCACCTGGGTCACCATCACGTTGTTTTCCTTGGTGATGCCGCTCACATCATTGACCAGGGTGGTGATGGACTTGCTGAAGGCTGATTGTTCCTGCACCGCCTGGGCAATGGACTGAACCTGGATCATCGCTTCCTCGACTATTTTCTGGGCGGAGCTCAGGGAGCCTACGGTTTTTCCCGAAAGGTTCGTAACCTGGGAGATTGACGCTACCGCATTGTCCATGCCGGTGATATTGGTTTTGGTCAGTTTCTGCATTTCCGAGATGGAGCTTTCCACTTCCTTGGCGGCGGACATGGTTTTTTCCGCCAGTTTACGCACTTCCCCGGCGACCACCGCAAAGCCCCGGCCGGATTCGCCGGCATGGGCGGCCTCAATGGATGCGTTCATGGCCAGGAGGTTGATCTGGTCCGCGATGTCGGAGATCACGTTCATGATACTACCTATGTTGTTGGACTGTTCCCCTAAACGGGTGATATTCTCTGTCAGGGTCCCGGTGAGGGAGTGAAGGGCCTCCATGGCGCCTCCGGATTCCTGGGCCATGGAAACCCCGGCCTCAACCTTCTTATTGGACTCTTCGGATTTTTCTGCCGCCGTACCGGCGCTGTCGGTGATCCGGAACACTTGGGAACTGAGCTGTTCCACCGAGGAAAGGATATCGTTGATCCGTTCGGTCTGGGCATCCCCCCCGCTTTTTACCTTGGTGGCGCTCCGGGAAATGCTGGTTACCGAATTTTCCACATCGTGGGCGGCTTGTTCCACCTTAACGGCTATCTCCATTATCTTGGCGGTGGCCTGTTCGGCTTCCGCTGCCTTGGCGGTGGCTTCCTCTTCCTTTGCCTGTACCGCAGAAAAACTGGATTGGAGATTTTGAGACATACGGATGAAGGATTTTTGGAGCACCGTGATTTCGTCCTTCCCAGCGGCAGTAATCTGAATATCAAGCTTGCCCGAGGCCAGCTGTTCTGCGGCCTGGACGGTTTCCCGCAGGGGCTTGGTAATGGACCGCAGGGTAAAGACGCAGAGGGGTCCCAGGAGGATCACCAGCAATGCGGCGCAGCAAATTATAATGAAGATCATCTGCCTGTTAAGATCTGCGGACATGTTCTGTTCCATTTCTGTCTTGTAAGCATCGATATTGTCGATATAGATCCCCGTGGAAATCCAGATATCTGTACCGGGGATAAATTCCACATAGGCCAGTTTCGGGGCGTTCACCATATTTCCGTTGGGCCCTGGCTTGGGGAAAATAAAGGAGACAAAGCCCCCGCCTTTTTGGGCGTTTTCATAGAGTTCCCGCACATAGAGGACCCCCATAGCATCCGGGGTGTTCCCCAGGTCTTCCCCCTCGCGCTGGGGCAGGGTGGGGTGCATGAAGATCACCGTCCCCTTGTAGGTAAAGTAGTACCCGGACTGATCCTCCTCAAAGCGGTAGTCCTTGATATACTTGGAGATAATGTCGTGCTGTTCCTGGGGATCCGTTATGCCCTCTAGGGCTCTGCCCAGGGCAATTGCCATGGACTGGGTACCGAGTTTGAGCTTTTCCCGCTGTCCCTCCAGCATCACCGTTTCCGCCCGGGAAATACCCGCATCCTTAACCCCCTGGGCGGTAAAAAAAACCGTACCCATCAGGGCTACTATGGATAGAATCAAAATGGCAATGATGGCTATTATTCGTACGCCTATGGAAATGTTGCGAAGCATGGCTTCTCCTTTTTTTTTAATAATAATCCAAAAAGGAACCAGAAACAAGGGTCAGGGCGCCGGAATATCCCCCCCATCCCAGGCAGCTAGGGCTTCATCCATATCCCTGACTATCCCCTGGTCCAGAGCGCCTTTTTCCGCCATGGAGTATAGGACCGCCATGGTGTCCCGGTGATTTCGCTGGGGATGGTAGGGTCGTTCTTCGCTCACCGCCTGGTAGATGTCGATGCAGGCCATGAGACGGGAATTAAAGTCTAATTCCCCTGCCTTTTTACCGAAGGGATAGCCTGAGCCGTCCAGCTTTTCGTGGTGGTTGGAGGCCCAGGCGTGGATTTCATCAAGCCCTTCTATATTGGCAAGCAGATCGTGGGTAAGCCGGACATGGTCGGTGATGATGCGGAATTCGTCATCTGTGAGCCGGCCTGGTTTTTCCAGGATCGTTGTGGGGGTCGCCAGTTTGCCGATGTCGTGGAGGGACGCTGCCAGGTAGAGCTTTGAGCGGAGGGTGGGGGAGTAGCGGTAATGGCCGCCCATTGCCCAGGCCTTGCTGGCTATCTGGGTGGAATGGCGGCGGGTAAACTTTGACTTATAGTCAATAATACGGGTGATCAAATCCGCCAGGCGCAGGATCACCGCATCCTCAATGTCTACATAATAGGGGGAAAGGTACTGCCCGGTGCTGGCGGCGATTTGCTTGTCCCGGAGGGACTGGAGCATATCCTGGTCCAGCACGGCCAACATAGCCTTGGCGGCTTGTCCTGTGTAAAGCATCCCGGCCTGTTCTTCTATATAACTCCGGAGTTTCGGCAGCTCATCCCCGGGGTAGTTTTGCAGGCCCCAGGTAACATCCAGGTTATCTGAAATAGCGATAAGTTCCGCCTCTAGGGGGAATTCGCCGTTCCGTTTCCCGTAGGGGCCGGAACCGTCGGCCCGCTCGTGGTGGTAGAGGATAAAATCCTTCACACCAGTCTTAAACCCCAGGGTATCCACATTCCGCTGGCCTAATTGGCAGTGAAGTTTCATGTGTACATTCTGACCCGATCCGTTGCCCGAGGGCTCTCCCCGGTATTCCGCAGCGATATACTCGGTCAGGGCGTTATCGTGGAGCAGGGCGCAGCTGGTCAGGGCAAAGAGCCGGTCCTCCTCCATCCCCAGGTGCTGTCCCAGGGCCGCAGAAAGGACGGCGATCCGCTTTCCGTGGTTGGTACTTGCCCCCAGCAGTTCACCCTCTACAATATCCAGGGCTGCCCCTATGGTCTGTATTAATTTGTCCATACGAATATTCATTAAAAAAATGCTCCTTGTTCCTGTTACTGTTGAATAGTATACTACATTGTCAATGATTTTCCAAAAAATGAAGATCCCGGAGGCGCCGGACATGGACACTGAACAGCAGATCATCATGATTGTGGACGACAATATAGCCAACCTCACCATGGGGAAGAACATACTGAAGGATCTCTACCAGGTCTTTACCATCCCCTCGGCCGAACGGCTTTTCGCCATGATGGAACGGGTTACCCCGGACCTGATACTCCTGGACATAGAGATGCCCGGCATGGACGGCTACCAAACCATAAAAAAGCTCAAAGCCGATGAGAAATTGCGGGAAATCCCGGTGATCTTTATTACCGCCCGGTCTGACATGGACAGCGAGCTGGAAGGGCTGAACCTGGGGGCCATCGACTATATTTTCAAGCCCTTCTCGGCATCCCTGCTCCTGAAGCGCCTGGAAACCCATTTGACCATGATTAGCCAGCGGAAACAGGTAATTCGGGCCAAGGAAGCCGCCGAACAGGCCAACCGGGCTAAGAGTAATTTTCTGGCTTCCATCAGCCACGAGATCCGTACCCCCATGAACGCCATCATCGGCATGAGCGACCTCATGCGTACAGATAACCTTGACCTGGTACAGCAGGGCTACTTTCAGGATATCAAGAAAACTTCCAAAGCCCTGTTGCAGCTTATTAACGATATTCTTGATTTCTCCAAGATCGAAGCAGGAAAGATGGACCTGGTTCCCGTTCATTTCGATTTCCACGAACTCTTTGACCATATCTGCTCCATGAACCGTTTCCTCGCGGAAAGCAAGGACCTGGAATTCCGCAGCCTCATAGAAAACACTATCCCCCAGGCGCTCTACGGGGATGAGATGCGCTTCCGTCAGGTGATTGGCAATCTGGTCAGCAATGCCGTAAAGTACACCCGGGAAGGGTATGTATCCCTGTCGGCGTCAAGAACCGTGAAGGATGGGAATGACTACCTGGTAGTTACGGTTGAGGATTCCGGGATAGGGATAAAGAGCGAAGATTACGGGAAAGTATTCAATTCCTTCCAACAGTTTGATGCCGTAAAGAACCGGGGTATCCAGGGAACCGGCCTGGGGCTTTCCATTACCAAGGCCCTCATGGAAATGATGGGGGGTTTTCTGGAATTCACCAGTGAGTACGGCAAGGGCTCCCTGTTCACCGCTGCCTTTCCCCTGGTTCCCGGTGATCTTGCCCGGGTGGAGCACCGGGTGATCACCCAGCGGGTGCTGGCCGCAGATGATGTTTCCATCCTGGTGGTGGACGATAACTCGGTAAACCTTACGGTAGCCCAGGGCTTTCTTGCCACCCATAATATCAAGGCCGACGTCGCCGAAAGCGGCTTCCTGGCCATCGAAAAGATCCGGGCCAAATGCTACGACTTGATTTTCATGGATCACATGATGCCCGAGATGGATGGCATAGAAACCACCCGCCGGCTCAAGGCCATGGCAAAGGAAGAGGAATTTGCTTGGCTTGCCAAGGTCCCCATTATTGCCCTCAGCGCCAATGCTGTTACCGGGGCCCGGGAATCCTTCCTGGAAGCGGGAATGGCCGACTTTCTCTCCAAACCCATTGATGGCTATGAAATGAACCGCATCCTGGATAGGTGGCTTCCCCCGGATAAGCTAAAGGCAACCCACCCGCTTATCCCTGCCGACGAGCCATCGGCTTCCGGAACTTCCGCCACCCCTGAGGATTCCCTGATGAAGGAGCTTTCCCGTATTGAAGGGCTTGATCTGGTGGAGGGGCTCTCCCATCTGGGGAATAACCGGGAGGGGTATCTTAAAGCCCTCCGTCAGTTCTATGATGGTTATGAGGAATATAAGGATGCCATCCTTAAGGACCTTGAGCAGGAAGACTGGAAGGACTATGCTATACGGGTCCACGCGGTGAAGGGGGTCTTTGCCGCCCTGGGGGTACAGAAGCTGGCGAACTGGGCCTATACACTTGAGTTAGCCTCCAAGAGCGAGGCTGCCGGGACCTGCCTGGCTGAAACCGATGCCTTTTGTGCCGCCATGGACAGTTTTTGCGCCGCCCTTTCGGAAACTTCCCTGGCCGGGAAAGAGGAGGAAGGCGAAAAGACCGCCACCACGCCGGAATTTGTCCGGGAACAGCTTGAGTTGCTGAGAACAGCCTGCATAAACTGTTCCAGCGATGACGCCGATGCCATAGCGAAGGCCCTGGACAAACTCAGCTGCGGGGAAGGAACCGATATGGCTCTGAAGAAAATATGTCAATTGATCGAATCCTATGATTATGACGGAGCTCTGGAAAAGATTTCCGCCCTGACGGATTCACTGTAAGGTAAAAAAGGAGCTTGGCGAAACTGCGTTTCGCTTCGATTAGACTGCGCGGTAGGCACCGCACTAAATTAGGAGTTAATTATGGCAGAAAGAGAAACGATTCTTGCGGTGGACGACATGCCCGAGAATCTTACCGCCATACGGGCCATACTTCAGGATTATTTTGATCTTCGTCTCGCCCGTTCTGCAAAAATGGCCCTGACCCTGCTGGAAAATACCCATGTGGATATGATACTCCTGGATATTGAAATGCCCGGTATGAGCGGTTTTCAGTTTCTGGAACAGATGTACCGGGATCACCCAGGGAATAAAAAAATCCCGGTTATCTTTGTCACTTCCCACGCCAACCCGGAGTTCATAAATACTGCGGTCAATGCGGGCGCCAAAGACTATATCATCAAACCCATCAAGCCGGAGGTGCTTTTAAAAAAAATCGACACCATCATCGGGCTGCCCCAGAAAAAGCCCCAAGTGACCCCCCAGGAGGCAAAATTCCGGGAACTCCAGGAAGCCGCCGGCGCCGGGGACAGCGCCCGCTGCGAGGCGGTATTGAAGGAACTCACCGCTTTGACCGAATTCTCCCCGGAAAACATCCGTCAGCGGCTCCTGGATATAAAAACGCGGATCGCCAAATTTGATTTTGAAAAGGCAATCGAAAGGATCAACGAAGCCATCAGTTTTCTCTAAGCCCCGCAAAGTACTTGAGACGGCCCCTGTCTATGGCTATACTTAGTGCAGGAGACCTGTATGCCCCTCAAATGGATCGTGCTTATCATCGCAGTTATTATGTATGTGCTTGTGGTTATTTTCCCGGGCAAAAAATCCGTCAGCGCCCTGGGTGCCGCCCTGCTCACGGTGATCCTCGGGGTGGTAAGCCCTGGTGAAGCCCTGGGGGAACTGGTAAACTGGAACGTGCTCATGATCTTTGTGGGCAGCCTGGTGATCGCCGAACTTTTCATCTATTCACGGGTCCCCGCGGTGATCGCCGATTCAATCGTCCTCCATTCCCCTAACGTGGGGATCGCCATTGTGGCCATACTCATGATGACCGGCATCATCTCCGCCTTTGTGGAAAACGTGGCCACCGTCCTGGTGATGGCCCCCATAGCCCTGGCGCTCTGCAAAAAACTGAAGCTAGACCCCACCTACTTCATGGTGGGCCTGGCAGTGATGGCCAACCTCCAGGGCACCGCCACCCTGGTGGGGGACCCCCCCTCAATGATCTTTGCGGATTTCGCACAAAAACTATTCGGTGGCTTTGGGTTTAATGAATTTTTTGTCTTTCAGGGAAAGTTTTCCATATTTTTCGCCGTCCAGATCGGCATGATCGCCGGGGCGTTCTTTTTCTACGCCTACTTCGCCAAAAAGGGGGGTGGGAAAGTTCAGGTGGAACAGGAAACTTCCCTCAGCATGGTTCCGTCAATCCTGCTGATACTGATGATCCTGGGACTGGCGGCGGCATCCTTCGTCTTCGGGGGCATTTCCCTGGTTTCAGGGCTTTTGGTGGTGATCCTTGCAATAGCAGGACTGCTCTGGTTCAGGCTCATCCGCCGGGAAAGCGGGAGCAAAGTTCTTGAAATGATAAAGGGCCTGGATTGGGATACGGTACTCTTCCTGATCGGCATTTTTGTGGTGGTCGGCGCAGTGGCGAAGGTGGGGCTTCTTAATGATTTTTCAGTATTCCTTTCCCATGTCGTGGGGAACAGTGTGTTTTTGGGCTTCATCATTATCCTGATTGTCTCCATCCTCATTTCTGGTTTTGTGGACAACGTACCTTATATTATCGTCATGCTCCCTGTGGCGGCCCAAATGGCGGAATCTCTGTCCCTTCAGCCTTCCCTCTATATGTTTGCCCTGCTCATCGGTTCCTGCATGGGGGGCAACCTCACCCCCTTCGGTGCCTCCGCCAACATCGTTACTGTGGGGATACTGAAAAAGCAGGGGGTACAACTGAGCTTCAGCCAATGGCTTAAGATAAGCGTCCCCTTTACCCTAATCACCGTTGCCGCATCAGCGATCTTTGTTTGGGTTGTATGGAGATAAAAGTGATGAGGGAAGGGATGAATTTTTCTCTTATTTCTCGTTTCTTATAACTAGCCCTATTCGCTCTGCCGTCCAGGCCAGTTCTTCCCGGCTATGGGCCGCAGAAACCGTGATCCGCAGTCTGCTCTGCCCTGCAGGAACCGTGGGTGGCCGTATTGCCCCGACAATGATCCCCTCTTCCCGCAGGGATGCTGCGGCTTCAACTGCCTCCCGGTTACCCCCTATGATGATCGGTATAATTGGTGTTGGGGAGTCCGGGGTTTTTACGCCCTGTTCCGCCAACTTTTCTCGCATAAACGCGGCGTTGGCGCCAAGCTGCTGAACCAGTTCATCGGACTTTGAAAGTAAACTTACTGCGGCGTTAGCGGCGGCTATGGTCGCCGGGGACAGGGCTGTGGAGAAGATAAAACTCCGGGCCTTGTTGGTAAGATAGCCGATAAGCTTACTGCTGCCTGTAACATAGGCGCCTTCGGAGGCCAGGGCTTTGCTGAGGGTACCCATCTGTATGTCAACCTTGTCTGCCAGGCCAAAGTGGTGGGCAGTCCCCCGGCCCCTGCCTAGAACCCCTGTAGCATGGGCGTCGTCTACCATGAGGATCGCGCCGTATTTCTGGGCCAGTGGAACTATCCTGTCCAGAGGGGCGATGTCCCCATCCATGCTGAAGACACCATCGGTCACGATAAGCCGTTTGCGGGATGAGCCACCTTCCAGGGGGGTATCCTGGAGGAGTTTTTTTAGGGCATCGGTGTCGCAGTGGGGGTACACAATTATCTTGGCCCCCGAAAGGCGGCAGCCGTCAATAATGCTAGCGTGGTTCAGAGCATCGGAAAAAATCAAGTCCCCTTTTGTCATAAGAGATCCGATTATCCCCACATTGGCCATGTATCCGGTATTAAAGGTGAGCGCTTCTTCGGCGGATTTATAGGCCGCCAAATTCCGTTCCAGGGTTTCGTAGAGGGGGTGGGAGCCGGTGATGAGCCGGGCGCTGCCGGATCCGGTTCCCCAGCGTTGCAGCGCCTGTACTGCGGCATTGATCAGTTCCGGGTGGTGGGTAAGCCCCAGGTAGTTGTTGGAAGCCAGGACCAGGCAGGTTTTGCCTTCCGGGTCCCTGACGTGGGTGGCGTCCAGGGGGTCCCAGGTTTTATTTTCCCGGTAGAGCCCCAGGCTTTTAATTTCGTCCAAGCTGTTCTGTAGAAAAGAAAACATCCCCTTAATCCTCCCCGGAAAAAACCAGAACCGCCCTAGTTTCTAAATACAGTTTTAATGCGTCAATATCACTGCCCGGGTGTATGAAAAACACCCGGCCCCCCCGGGGATCATTTAGTGCTTTGAGTTTAGTAATTCTGTGGTAGAGTCCTTTAATCGCCACATAGCCTGTAACATATTCAGGATCATCGGACCAGCAGAGTTCAGCCAGGGTTTCCGGGGCGGATAGTACCTTGGAGGCAAGTACCAGGGCTTCCCGGGTATGGGAATTGTCCAGCCCCTGCCGGGAAAGCCAGGCGCCGAATGTAGCTTCATTCTCAAGGTCCATGCGGGAAACCCGTACGCCCCGGTTTCCACCGGGGTCAAGCCGTTCCCCGGTGACGGCGTCCAGGAGCATGGCCCCCCGCATATTGCTGTGCAGGGCAGTGAGGGCAGTAAAGGCCCGGTCTACTGCCTGGGCCTTTACTCCTGCATTGACAAGGAATTCTCCGGCGTGTTTCCGGCCTTCTTCGTAATTGGCGGCTTCCCAGGTTTCGATGGGGAGCCCAGGGATTCTGGTGATTTCATGGTCATCTATGCCTTCTATGGTCAGCCGGATAAAATCAGCCTTGCCCTTGGTATGGGACAGGGCCCGGCGTATCATTTCTGCGGCGGTCTTTTCTATCCGGTCTTCCTCAAGCAGCCGTTCAGCCCCTGAGATATGGGCTCCCCCTGATTCGTGGGACCCCCCTGCTGCGGCACGCATACGGACACTGTAGAGCATTTGTCTGTCCTCCCGAATTTAGATACTTAATTTCCCTATGCGCTGAATGGGAAAGCCAGGATGATATTTTTAAACAGCGTTACTGAGCGGTCAATCTCCGATTTAGTAATCGTCATGGGCGGGTTAAAGTAAAGCACATCCTCTAGGGGCCGCAGTAAAAGCCCCTCTTTAAGGGCGGCCTTGTAAATTTGGTAGCCCGTCCGCTGTGCCCCGTCAAAGGCCTCTTTTGTGTCCCGGTCCTTCACCAGTTCCAGGGCATTGATGAGCCCTATATGGCGTATCTCCCCCACATGGGGATGATCCGCGAATACCTTGGCCAGTTCGCCGTGCAGGTATACTGCGGTTTCTGCGGCCCTGTCCAGTACCCGGTCCCGTTCCAGGATTTTCAGGACCGCTATGGCCGCGGAGGCCGCCAGGGGATTGCCGCTGTAGGTGTGGCTGTGCATGAACGCCCTGCCCTGGGCATAGTCGGCGTAGAAGGCGTTGTAGATTTTTTCCGTGGTCACCGTGATAGCCATGGGGAGGTAGCCCCCGGTGAGGCTTTTGGAGATACACATAATATCCGGGCTTATGCCTGCATGATCGCAGGCGAACAGTTTTCCTGTGCGCCCGAATCCTGTGGCTATCTCGTCAACAATCAGGTGTATCCCATAACGGTCACAGGCAGCCCTGAGTTTTTGCAGGTACTCCGCCGGGTATATACGCATCCCCGCCGCGCATTGCACCAGGGGCTCAACGATAAAGGCGGCGGTTTCCCCGGCGTGCTTTTCCATAAGGGCTTCGGCCTTTTCAAAACATTGGGTCCCGCAGCTCTCCCGGGTCTTGCCATAGGAGCAGCGGTAACAGTCGGGCCCCTCCACCCGCAGTACATCCAGGAGCAGGGGTTTGTAAATTTTTGAAAATATGTCGGTTCCCCCGGTAGAAAGGGCCCCCAGGGTCTCGCCGTGGTAAGCTTCGCTCAGGGCCATGAAGCGCTTCTTTTCCGGCTTTCCGGTCTGGTAGTGATACTGAAAGCTCATCTTCAGAGCGCTTTCTACTGAAGAGGATCCGTTGTCAGCGAAGTTGAATTTGCTAAGTCCCGGGGGTACAATCGCTGCAAGACGCTCGCATAACTCTATGGCTGGCTCATGGGAAAAATTGGCGAAGATAACGTGCTCCAGTTTGTCCAGCTGCGCCTTTATGGCTTCGTTAATCTCAGGGTTACAGTGCCCCAGGAGGTTACACCACCAGGAGCTGATAATATCGATGTATTCTTTGCCATTGGTATCGTAGAGGTAGAGGCCTCGGGCGTGATCCACCACAATAGGCGGCAGTTCTTCGTAATCCTTCATCTGGGAACAGGGGTGCCAGATATGGCGCAGATCCCTTTCCTGCAATGGGTCCATCATTACTCCTTAAAAGAGCGCCCCTAGCAGGGAATCGCTAATAGTGATAGTTTCGGCATTTTCTTCTATACAGACCAGTACCGGCAGGCCTGTGAGTTTTTCTATCGTAATTTTATTGTCTTCATGCAGGGTGTTCCCAGGCAGGAAGCGGTTGATGATAAAGCCCCTGACCCGAAGACTTAAATGTTCAGCGTAGGAGGCGGTGAGGACAGCTCCGTTGATACCCCCCAGCGCCGGGGGGACCACGATCAGGATATCAAGGGACAGGGCTTTGATAATATCCGTGAGCATAATCTGTTTTTCGCCGTCCATGCGTATGGGGCAGACAATGCCCCCGCTCCCCTCGGCTACCATGTAGTCATGCCGGGCCGCCTGGGCGGTGTAATCGGCGCGGATCTTTTCCAGTTCCGCAGGATTGCCTTCGATTTGCGCGGCCAGGTGGGGGGAGTAGGGGTGTTCGTACACATAGGACACGGTTTCCTCTGCCGGAGTTTTCAGTCCCGCTATGCGCCGCACATATTCTGCGTCCCCGGGGATGAGCCGGCCCTGCTCTTTTTCCGCGCCGCTCAGGGCCGCCTTGTAATACCCCGCGTCGAGGCCCCGCTGAAGGATGCCCTTCAACAATAGTGCGGAGACAAAGGTTTTCCCCGTGTCGGTTCCCGTAGCGCTGATAAAAATACCCTTAGTTTTTTTCGTGTTTGAAGTCATTAATACTGAGTATAAACCTAAAAAAAAGGGGTGGAAAGGTCATTTCCACCCCTCTGTTAAAAATTACTTATGCGTTAAGCCGTTTTTCGATGGCGTCCAGTTCCGAATACAGTTCCTTGGGGAGCTTGTCGCCGAACTTAGGATAGTGGTTCTGCCGCACGTCGGCAATTTCCTTTTTCCAGCCTTCGATGTCCACGTTGAGGATCTCCTTCATGTCCGCCTCGCTTACCCCCGCAGGGCGCTCGATAGCGTCCGGTGTGGGGAGTATACCGATGGGAGTGTCCACGAATTTACCCTTGTTGTCACAGCGGTCGAAGATCCAGGCCAGGACCCGGGAATTTTCGCCGTACCCGGGCCAGATGAATTTGCCCGCATCATTTTTGCGGAACCAGTTGACGAAGAATATCTTGGGCAGCTTGGACTCGTCGTGGGTCTGGCCCAGTTTGATCCAATGCTTGAAGTAGTCCCCCATGTGGTAGCCGCAGAAGGGCAGCATGGCAAAGGGGTCCCGGCGTATGGTGCCGGCCTGAACGTCCAGGGCAGCGGCGGTTACTTCGGAGCCCACGATGGAGCCCATGAACACCCCGTGAATCCAGCTTTTGGCCTGGTTTACCAGGGGGATGGTCTTGGGACGGCGGCCGCCGAAGAGGAAAGCGCTGATGGGCACACCCTTGGGGTCCTCCCACTCGTCGGCAATAGCCGGGCACTGTTTGGCCGGGCCGGTGAACCGGGAATTGGGGTGGGCCGCGGGTTTCTGGTCCTTGTTGCTCTTGTCCTGGACCCAGGGATTGCCGTTCCAGTCGATGAGTTTTCCGGGAGCATCGTAGCCTATCCCTTCCCACCACACGTTTTTGTCCTCCGTCAGGGCGACGTTGGTGTAGATGGTGTTGCTCTTGATGGTATCCATGGCGTTTTTGTTGGAGTCGTTGTTGGTGCCCGGGGCCACGCCGAAGAAGCCCGCTTCCGGGTTGATGGCATAGAGCCGGCCGTCTTCCTTAAACTTCATCCAGGCGATATCGTCGCCCACGGTCTGTACTTTCCAGCCCGGGATGGTGGGGATGAGCATGGCCAGGTTGGTCTTGCCGCAGGCCGAGGGGAAGGCGCCGGTGATGTACTTTACTTCGCCCTGGGGGTTGGTGAGCTTGAGGATCAGCATGTGTTCCGCCAGCCAGCCTTCGTCCCGGGCCAGTACCGAGGCGATGCGGAGGGCCAGGCACTTTTTGCCCAGCAGGGCGTTTCCGCCGTAGCCCGAGCCGTAGGACCAGATTTCCCGGGTTTCCGGGAAGTGGGAGATGTACTTTTTGTCCACCGGGGCGCAGGGCCAGACCCCGTTGTCCTTTTCGCCGGCCCCCAGGGGCTTGCCTACCGAGTGGTAACAGGGTACGAAGAAGCCATCGGGTCCTAAAACATCGAGTACTTTGGTCCCTACCCGGGCCATGATGTGCATATTGGCCACCACGTAGGGGGAATCGGTGATTTCCACCCCGATTTTGGCAATATCCGAGCCAACCGGGCCCATGGAGAAGGGGATTACGAACATGGTCCGGCCCTTCATGCTTCCTTTATAGAGGCTGGTCATGTTTTTTTTCAGTTCCGCCGGGTCAATCCAGTTGTTGGTGGGCCCCGCATCGTCCTTGCTTTTGGAGGCGATATAGGTCCGGTTTTCCACCCGGGCCACGTCCGAGGGGTCGGACCGGAACAGGTAGCTGTTAGGCAGGATTTTCTCGTTCAGCTTGGTCGCCAAACCGGCGTCCAGGGTGAACTGGATCATCCGGTCATATTCGGCCTTGCTGCCATCACAGACCTCAACAGAGTCCGGGGTCATCAGGGAAACCGCGTCTTCAACCCACTTTTTGAGGCTGGCGTGCTTTAGTTCTTGGACTTTCATGAATACTTACTCCTTAATGTAGGCGGCTTTTAACCGCCAAGTAAAATCGGAAGGGAACCTACGGTTCCCACTACTCCTTGCAAATGTAATTAATTAAAACTAGTTATTTCCTTCATTATAAAAGAATATGGCAACTTGTAAAAGTGGGTGATTTTAATATATGCTATATATTATGATTATCGTGGGTATTATTGTATCCTTGGCCATGCTGGTGGTGATTATCCGGTTCGCCCTTTCCAAAAAGACCGAAAAGCTGGTGCGCTTGGCCTCAATTATCGCCCTGGGGCTTATCGTTCTTGCAATCGTTTTCTGTTTGATCATGATCGCAGCTGGGCCTAAGGAAGTGGAAGAGGAAGTGGCCTTCACCGCCCTCCCCCCATCCACGCCGGTAGCAGTGACGAATACCGGGGCCGTGTATTTTCTTATTTTTGGGATTGTGGTGGTGCTTTTTTTGGGGTTTATTATCTTTACGGCCATGCGGGATCAGAAAAAGGGCAAAAAGAGCCTTTAGGCCACCAGATTGACCAGGGCCCCGGTTGGGGAAGGGGGGGCAGGGTTATAGGGTAGGGCCACACTGGCCGCCTGGGCCTGGCGTATCTGGTTCCTGTACTGGTCGATCAGGGCATCGATACGCTCGTCGGAAGGATCCGTATCCATGGCGGGCTCGGGCCGCCGTTTGATCTGGGAAAGCTGTTCAATGAGCACATCCAGGACCTTGAGCCGGCTGATGGCCACGCCCCGGGTCCCTTCTGGCGCAGGAACCCCGGAGACATGCTTAAAGTGGGAATATATGTAGCTTCCGGGGGATACGGGCAAGGACATTCTGCCCCCCCGGGATGCGCTGATTGCGTAGCCGATACTGGGAATTGCGGTGTTGGCTGAAACCCCGAAACTCATACTCTGCTCCTTCCCTTTGAATATCGGATAAGCAAGTGAAAGTATTAGCAAAAAAGTTTAACCCCGCTCATACCGAAGGGCGGTATTTGACAAGTACTACCTGAAGCGGTAAAGCAAGATAAGGGGGTATAAAAAAGTGTGTAAAAAATGCACAGAATGTGAAGTATTTACACATTTCACCCTTGGAACTGCCTTGGGAATCCCTTCATTTTGTGGAAATTAACAGAAAATGAGCTTGGCACAGTTCTTGCTTAATCATTATAGGAAAGTGAAATATAAAGGAGCAATACTATGGTCGGCTTTTTGAGAACAAGGAAAATTGATTCCCGGGCAAGGAGTTTGAAATGGACATTTTCCGCGGTTTTATCGGTTTTGCTCTTGATCATGGGATGCGACAATTTAGCGGACAACACCCCGGAAAACAATAACAATGATGGTGATCAGACCTATGTCGGCGATACGACCGAGGCCGGAGATACAAGCGATGCCGGAGTGTGGGATGGGGTTGCGGACACTGAATTTTCCACCAATACAGATGCAGCTGCCATACTGGCTGCTATATACGCGCTGGAGGCCGACTCAGGGGATTATGAATCGGCGGTACCGGATTCTGCCAAAGATACCACCGTCCCCGCTGTTTCCGATGCGGCGTCTATCGTTCTTGATGACGGACATAGTACAGTAACTCCCAACGATTCGGTAGGAATAACTATTGATGACACGAACAATATCATCACCATCACTGCCGAAGGTACCTACGCATTGTCTGGCAGCCTTTCAGACGGACAAGTGATCGTCGATGTGGACAAAAATGTGAATTTGATTCTGAATGGGGTCAATATCACATCTTCAAAAGGCGCGCCCCTGGCCTTGTTTGGCAAAAAGAAAAAGATCATAAGCCTTGCCGAGGGTACGCAAAACACCCTCACCGATGCAGCGGCGTATACCAGTTTTTATAAAGATGACGAACCGAACGGAGCGCTCTTTTCAAAAAAAGCGCTCACCATTAACGGCAGCGGAAGCCTTACGGTAAATGGCAATTACAACAATGGTATTAGCTGCAAAGACAACCTGAAAATTCTTGGAGGAACTATCACAGTTTCCGCAAAGAACAATGCGCTGAAAGGTAATGATTCTGTGGTCATTAAGGGCGGGGATATAAATATTACATCCGACGCGGATGGTATCAAGTCTGATGCGGACGATGAAGGCGCGGGATATGTCTATATCAGCGGGGATGCAAAGCTCTCAATACGTTCGGCGGAAGACGGCATACAGGCATACCGGGCTGTGCATATTCTTGAAGACGCCGTGGTAAACATTAGATCCGGCGGCGGCACAACGAGTAAAACTACGGGATACGACGGTGATACCAGTTGCAAAGGTATAAAGAGCGACCTTGATTTGCTCATTGAAGACGGGACATTCAATTTGGACTGCCTTGATGATGCAATCCACTCAAATAATGGGGTACTTATTTCCGGGGGAACCTTTTCAATTAAAACCGATGACGACGCAATACACGGCGATTCCCTTGCAGTTATCAACGGCGGAAATATCTCAATTACCAAATCATACGAAGGGCTTGAGGCGGCAAAGGTGGTTGTAAACGGCGGTACCATCAATATGACCGCCTCTGACGACGGCATAAACGCTGCGGATGGAACCTCTACTACTCCCATGCAGCGTCCCGGACCTGGCGGAGGACCGGGCTGGCAGCCAGGACAAGGCGGTATGGCCGCAAATACAAATTGCGCCATCACCATAAATGGTGGAAATATAACGGTGAATGCCGGGGGCGATGGCATTGATTCCAACGGAAATGTCTGGATTTCCGGAGGCTTCATAGTTGTTCACGGGCCTACTTCCTCCGGGGACGGCGCCCTTGACTCGGATGGGACATTCTTCATAGACGGCGGCGTCCTGCTTGCGGCAGGCTCTGCGGGTATGGCTCAAAAGCCCTCAACCACTTCAACACAATATAGCCTGGCTTTCACATTCAGCGGCAGGAAGAATGTCGGAACCCAGGTTGTAGTTAAAGACTCCAAGGGTGAAACAATGGCGGACTACACTGGGGCTAAACAGTTCCAATCACTCATAATCAGTTCCCCGGATTTGGTGAACGGGGGGGTATATTCGGTGTATATAGGGAATGCCCTTTCAAAAACCTTTACAGTTTCCAGTAAAGTGACGTCCGTGTCTTTGTGACTGACGCCAAATTAGTTTGATGTCGGACCGTACAGGTGGGTATAACCGGAGCGCTACAGCCCCCGATTCAACCGTGCCCAGTCTGTAAGCCTCCGGTCCAAGCTGCGTATTTCCCCCTGGTTCGCCGAGCGTATCCGGTCATGCAGGTAGGGGAGTATGACCCGCTCTTTCATGGCCATCCAGTTCCTGGGCAGGATATTCGGCGGGGTTAGGAAGGTTTCAGGGGGCATACGCCCCAGGAGGCTGGGGTAGAACTGGGGGAAGATCCGCTCCGTCACTGTGCGGAGGGCGGAAAACCCGTTGGCTATGCCGAAGCGGGTCTCGTTGAGCCGGTTGTTTTTTCCTGCCTCCAGAAACAGCCGCTGGGTCTCTTCTTTAAAAAACCATTCAGTAAAGGCTTCGGCGGCTTTTTTCGCCCGGCTGTTCCGGAAAATGCCATAGTACACCATGTCCTCTGATAGGGGGATGGTATCCTTCCCGGCGATCCAGCGGAAATCCAGGCTTGCCCTTCGCTCCTGGGGGAGGGTGAAAAATTCTGAACTACCCATGTGGAAGAACAGGATACGCCCGGACTGGGCAAGTTTTGCCGGGGGATCGTAAAAATATTTGAACGAAAAATCATCTTCCGCCTGTATGCTGGTATTGGCCTCCTGTATCCAGTCCTGGATAAAAGACAGGGACCCCTCCAGGGCCCGGCTGTCCCATTCCAGGGGGGAGGCTTCCCGAAAGGAGGCGCCAAAGAGGACAGCGCTTACGAAAATAAAGTCATCATTCCAGGCGGGGGAAAAGCCCATCCGGGAATAGATGCCGTTGCTTTCGATATTGTAGGTTTTTCCGATTTCCCTGATTTCCTCCAGGGAAATTGTAAAGGGGTTGGACAGGAGTGTCCCCTTATCCCTGGAAAAGACAAGGGCGGGAATATTAAAAGCCACCGGGAGCAGGTACTGTTTTCCGTCGATATTCCCCAGGGCCAGCAGGGGAGGGTAGAATGATTCCCTTGAAATCTGGTTTTTCTTAAAAAAACTGTCCAGAGGTTGAAAAAGGTTCCTGGTGGCGGCACTTTTAAGCCAGCTTCCCACCACAATATCCGGGTAGGAGCCATCGTTATCCGTGAGCTTTTGGGCAGGGGACTCAAAATACCGGGTTTCGATCTTATAAATATCCTGGTTGGCATTAAAATATTCGGCATATAGGGCAAATTCCGGCTTATCGGTCCATAAAACAGCCGTATTGGAGCTCTGTAATGCGCAGGAATCCAACAGATGCAGGATCAGGGTTGTGAACAAAAAGGCCGTTAATGGCGAGTGCTTGTTTTTTCTCATCATAGGAAGTATATTGATATATAATGCAAATTCAAGAACCCCGAATAATAAGGCTCATAGAACAAATCAGCGAGCATTACCGCTCAAATATTGCCAACCGTTTTATCCGGCCGGCTCTATTGCAATTACCCATAGAGAATCAGGAATGGAGCTTGATCGAGGTTTTTATGGAACGGGGGGATCAATTCCGCTTCCAGGGCTATGAATTGGATGAACTCTACCATCAGCTCGCCGCTGCCGCCAACCTGGTTTCCCTGGCCCGGACCAGCCTAGCCCCGGGCTTTCGGAACCGCCAGGGGATAGACTCTGTTAAAGGTTCCGATAAGGTGCTGCGGGATATGGCTTTGAATAACTTTTCTTCCAACCTCCGGGTCCTGGCGGATCTGCTGAACGAACTCTTTGTGCTCCTGGTAGAAGCGGATAAAGTTGCAGCCCGGGGCCGCAAACCCCTCTATGCCCAGATGCCGGAATTGAACGATTTAGGGCGGAAGCTCATTGGATAACCCGCCTTTGGAAAACGGTTTTCCCGGGACTTGCGAATAAAATGGAAAAAAAATCAGCCTTTGTTGCGGTGGTGGGCCGTCCTTCAGTGGGAAAGTCAAGCTTAGTAAACCTGTTCTGCGGCCAAAAGGTAGCAATAGTAAGCGCGGTTCCCCAGACCACCAGAAACGCTATCAGGGGTATTGTGAACCGGCCCCAGGGCCAGTTGGTTTTTGTGGACACCCCGGGCCGCCATGCCTCGGAACGGAAACTCAATAAAAAACTTATGGAGGTCGCGGACCGGGCGGTAGCAGAGTCGGAGTTGGTCCTCTACCTGCTGGACGCCTCCCGCCCCCCGGGCGCCGAGGAAGAAGCCATTGTCACAGGGCTTGCTTCCTTTGCGCTTACTACCCTTGTGGTGGCTGTCAACAAGATGGACGCCAAGGGCGCCGACTTTGAGGCGGCCCGCAGTTTTATTACCCAGCGTCTTCCCCTGCTTCCCGAAGCCCGGATATTCGGGATTTCCGCCCTGAAAGATGAGGGGACCGGACCTTTACTGGATTGTCTTTTCAGCCTGGCCGTGGAGGGTGAGCCCCTTTACCCTGAGGAATACTACACCGACCAGGACCTTGGCTTCCGCATCGCCGAGATAATCCGGGAGAAGGCGATCAACCGCCTGCGCCAGGAACTGCCCCATTCCCTGTATGTGGAGGTGGCGGACACGGAGTTGCGCTCCAAAGAGGGGGCCCCCGAGGGGGACCCTGAAAAGACCCGGCTCTGGGTCCGGGCTTTTATCATTACTGAGCGGGAATCACAGAAGGGCATGGTAGTCGGCAAGGGCGGCGAAATGATCAAGGCTATACGCCAGGCCGCCCAAAAGGAACTGAACAGTATCCTTGACTGGAAGGTGGAACTGGATCTGCGGGTTAAAAGCTCCCACGACTGGCGTCACAACGACAAGGTGCTGAAGCGGTTAATTTCCCGGGAATAATACTGCTGTGGATCATTTGCCTTCAGGGTTAGATAAAAATCCATCGATCTGGGATAGTAAATCTGTGTAAGTATCTACACAAACAATATCGCTGTTGTCAGATCGTATCGCCGGGGGGGCGCGGAAGAGGCAGCCCGCATCGGCTTCCCGGATCATTGCCAGGTCGTTGAAGGAATCCCCTGCGGCGAATACCCCCAGGTTAATGGACTTGAAGGCGATAACCGCATGCTTTTTGCCGTCCTTCTGCCGGAGCTTGTACCCGGTAACGGTGCCGTCCGCCTCGGTGATCAGGGTGTTGCAGAAAAGGGTAGGGTAGCCTAGTTTTGCCATCAGGGGCTTGGCGAACTGTTCAAAGGTATCCGAAAGGATGATAAGCTGGGTGCGTTCTTTCAGGGCCCGGGTAAATTCCGCTGCCCCCTCCAGGGGTTCCATGGTCCCGATGACTTTCTGGATATCTGCCAGCTTAAGATGGTGTTCTTCCAGGAGTTTCAACCGGAACGACATGAGCTTATCGTAATCAGGCTCATCCCGGGTGGTACGCCGCAGTTCGGGAATACCCGCAGCTTCGGAAAAGGCTATCCAAATTTCGGGGATCAGAACCCCTTCCAGATCAAGGCAGACAATGGGCATTACAGAAACCGATCCTTTATACAAAATTGTTATTGGAGCATTCTACTATGGGGAATAGAATGGCGCAAGGCGTTGTATTGCCAATTTAACCAAAGGTGGCTCATCCTCCGGGAGGGGTGGGGATTGCCTCCATCCCCTAACCTGTAGAGTCCGCCTCCGTCAGCCTCGCTTCGCGAGTCTGCTACGGCGGGGAATTCCAGAGACGGGGACGGAGGCAATCCCCACCCCTCCCGGAGACATAGGTCAACATTAGGAAACTGGTATTGCGTGCTGTTATGTTTAGCAATGGCCTCAGGCAATCCTTACTTTTGTATGGCAATGGTTTTTTATTGTAGGTATATGGGGATAAAGGCAGGGGCGAATTGCCATCCCCCCCGGTCAGTAACCCAGTACAGCTATCACACTGACCGTTGCTTATGCAACTTTCATTCGTAACCTATTTTTGTAAAATAGGCCATAAAATAAGAATTTTCTTATATGGAAATAAAACTTTTTAATATAGTATTATAAAAAAAAGCTAAATTTGAATGGTAAAAATAAGTATTATTTTACTAAAAAGTGTTGCAAATGAAGAAACTTGAGTTGTACAACCCTTTTTCCGCCCCTGTTTTTCACCTGGAGACCACGGCCAGCACCATGCTGGACGCCCGGGAACTGGCTGCCCGGGGATCACCCCACGGTACGGTGATCATGGCGGATGTTCAGGAAGCGGGCCGGGGCCGTATCCCCAGCCGTCCCTGGAAGGCTGAAAAGGGCAGCCTTCTTTTTACCTTACTTCTCCGGTATCCCGGGATGGAAGCCATACCTCAGGCACTGACCCTCAGAACCGGCCTGGCCCTGGCCTTGGCTATCGAAGATTTTGTCCCGGCCTTTAAGGGGATGACCCGGGTCAAATGGCCCAATGACCTGATGCTGGGATCGAAAAAAGTGGCGGGGATACTCACCGAGGGGGACGGCAAAAATGTATATATCGGGATTGGGGTGAATGTGGCCCAGGGGGAATTTCCTCCTGATATCAGAGATAAGGCTGTGAGTTTGGGATTGGCGCCGGAGGCCCGGTTCCCCTTGCTGGAGGCTTTTCTCCGGCGTTTCCATGGGCAACTTGAGGGGCCTGATTCAGGGAGCGATAGCTGGCGGGAACAGCTTGACCGGCGGCTGTATATGAAGGGCAGTCAGGTACGCTTCATTGACGGCCCAGCCGCTTCGGGCCGCTTGGTGGAGGGGACTCTGCAAGGCATAGGCCCCGGGGGGGAGCTTCTTATCCAAACCGGAGACTCGGCGGAAGCCCAGGGTTTTATCACCGGGGAACTGGATGTGTATTGAGTTGACCCCCTGGCTAATTCACTCTATTATTAGGGAGTGGCAGCTTTAAAAAACCGGAATAAAAATACTTCTCCCCCTCCGAAAAAAACGATTCAGTTTGTTTTTTGGACCCTGTTTTTCATAGTGATTATCAGTCTTTTTATCGTCAGCTGGCAGCTTATTGAATCTAATGTAAAAAAAACCGGACTTCTGGACCGGCTCTTTAACCGGGAAGCGGCAAGGACTGAAAGCCCTTCGGAAATCCCGGTGCCCCTGGAAATTGGCCCCGGTGTACCCAGCCCCGGTCAGGCAGAAGATGGCCTGCCTATAGGCCCTACAGAACCTGCTCCCGAGCCAGCGGACGAATTTACCCTTACCGGGGATGAGGCCCCTGAGCCGCAATCGCTTACCGAAACCAAGCCTGCCGCCCCGCCTGTGACCCCGGCGCCTCCGGCCGTACAATCCCGGGACCGGGCTCTCTACTTCATCCGGGTTGACGGGGACGGGACCATCCTGCGTACTTCGGTTAACCGTACCGTAACCTTGAGCGATTCCCCTTTGGAGGATGTGTTGCGACTTCTCCTGCAGGGTCCCACAGCGGCAGAAAAAGCCCGGGGCCTTATCACCCTGATTCCCCCAGGGACCAAATTCCTCAGGGCCGAAGTACGGGGATCCACAGTCTACATCAGTTTTAGCGAGGATTTTCAGTTCAATACCTATGGAGTGGAGGGTTATGTGGGCCAGCTGCGACAGGTGGTGTGGACCGCCACGGAATTTTCCAATGTCAAGGATGTGCAGATACTCATAGAAGGCCGTCGGGTTGATTATCTGGGGGAAGGAATCAACATTGGGAGCCCCCTGGACAGGGATGCGTTCTAGGCTTCAGAAAACCCGAAGCCGCCGCATGGAAAGGGCCTTGCCGGTTTCCCGGTCCATTTCCGCAATCACCCCCCGGAGTTCCGGAACCTGATCCGCCGATGGTTCAGCGCAGGCCATACGGTACAGCACCTGGGTCCGCGCCCGGTCCAGGCAAATCTTAGCATCCATGCCGATTATGCCGCCTGATACGCCGGTCATACCCAGATCCGATATGTAGCCCGTACCCCCGGGGAGCACCTTTTCATCCGCAGTCTGTACATGGGTATGGGTACCCACCACTAGGCCTGCCCTGCCGTCCAGGTAATAACCCAGGGCTTCCTTTTCCCTGGTGGATTCTGCGTGAAAATCAACCAGTACTATGGCGGGAGACTTAAGGGACTCTTGAGTCCCAAGGGACTCTTGAGTCCCAAGGGTCTCTGGAGACCCAAGGGTCTCTGGAGACCCAAAGGTCTCTTGGATAACCGAGTCAAAGGAGCGGAAGGGGCAGTCGATGGGGGTCATCAGTTCCCGGCCCTGGAGATTTATCACCAGATAGGGGATCTCGTTTTTTCTGATCAGCACCCAGCCATGGCCCGGGGCGCCGGCGGGATAATTCAGGGGCCGCAGTATCCGTTCTTCAGTGTCCAGAACGGGCCAGAAATCCCGTTTCTCCCAGACATGGTTCCCCGAAGTAACTACATCCGCCCCGGCGGCAAGGATACGGCTCAGATTAGGGTTGGTAATACCGAAACCATCCGCGGCGTTTTCCCCGTTGACCACCACAAAATCTGCCCT
This sequence comes from Treponema primitia ZAS-2, assembly GCF_000214375.1. Taxonomy (NCBI): domain Bacteria; kingdom Pseudomonadati; phylum Spirochaetota; class Spirochaetia; order Treponematales; family Treponemataceae; genus Treponema; species Treponema primitia. The sequence continues at coordinate 1,128,040 of NC_015578.1, forward strand.
CTCATCCCGGATAAGGGAAGGGAGCAGCTTTTCCAGAACATCCAGCCCCGGATTGCCCACCACATCGCCGATCATGATTACCCTTAGTGCATCCATAGGGGAAGTATACGGGGGAAGGGGGGATTAATCCAGGGTAGATTTTTAGAAATATTTTACGTGTATTATAATGAATAATGCGGCAATTGGTAAAATTTGTTGTGATACAAACATGATGCGATGTTTCGCCGGAATGATACCATCACGGCTGTTTAAGATACCGGTAATCAACAAGATCCAGGTGATGTTCCTCCAGCCAATTCCGGACCCGCTTGTCACAGAGGGTTTCCAGATCCTTGCATCGGGGCAGGGTTAAGCTGGTATTGTCCAGCAGGTACTGATCGATATAACCGGGGTGGAAATGCAGCACCCGAATTTCGTCGGAACTGTTTAAAAGGCCATAACGGTCTTCAAAAAAATCCTCTGGCTTCGCTCCACGGTTAATGATATCCCCATAGTCCAGCCTATCCACTGCGGAAAGGTAGCCCTTTTGGGGCTGCCCGTCCAGTTCAATATAGTGCAAGCCGTACCGAAGGGCAGCATCCCTGAGGGCTGCGGTAATTTCATCGCTTTGAACGGAGTGAATTTCAATATGCAGGGGATACTCCCCGGTGAGATCGCGAAACCTTTCTATCTGGGCGTTTGTTTCCCGCAGGGCATCGGGGTAACTAATCTGGTACCGGCCGGTTTTATACTCCCCGGAGCGGCGGAAACGTCCCTGTTCATCCACCAGGGAGGGAATGCTGTCCGGGGGGCTGCAGGGAAGGCCCTGTACAAAATTGGTATGCAGGACCAGGCACAGATCCGGCATTTCTTTTTTACGGAGCTCCAGGGCAAATTCCGCAGCGGGCATATTTACCATAAGCCCTGCGGTCCGGGCGATGCCGAATTTGCAGGCCTGGATAAGTCCAAGGCTAAAGGCCCGGGAAAAGCCAAAATCATCGGCGGCAATTATCAGTTTCATCCCCAGCAACTCCTACAGTTTAAGTTCTCTTCTACCGGTGATTTTGAAAATGACCAGCAGACAGATAACAGAAATACCCATAAAGATCACCGACAGCGCGGCGGCGTTGCCGTACATACCCCGGATAACCTCGGTATAAATGGCCACCGTGATGGTCCGGGTTCCCGCCACATAGAGCATGATGGAAGCACTGAGTTCAGAGGTGGTCTGCATCCAGGTCATGATGGAACCCGACAGGATTCCCGGACCCAGGATGGGCACCGTAATGCGGGTAAAAACCCTGAGGGGGGAAGCTCCTAAACTTATTCCCGCTTCTTCGGTACTCATGCTGATGGAACGCAACAGGGCGGATATGGAACGGATCATGTAGGGAAGCCTGCGGATCACATAAACCAGGATCAGGGCGCCGGCGGTGCCTGCCAGCACAAAGGGTTTGCGGAAGCTTACTGAAATGGCTATTCCCAATACTGAACCGGGAATGATAAAGGGTATCATGGAAAAGGCATCCAGGGCGGTGTTGAGTCTGCTGGGTCTGCGGACCACCACATAGGAAACCAACAATCCCAGGATTATAATAATGAGTACCGCAGCGCTGGAAAAAACCAGGGTATTACGAATGGAGTCCCCCAGCCGGGAAAACACGCGGTTAAAGCTGTCCAGGGAAAAACCATCCACAAACATGGACCCCGAGGGGGAGGTCTTTTTAAAAGCCGTATAGATGATCAGGGCCTGGGGAATAGTGGCCAGTCCTATGAGGGTGTAGCAATACAGATGGGCCAGGATACTCCGGAGCATCCCGGCCTTAACCGGTTCTATGGGCTGGTATGCGTTCATGGAATAGGAGTTGTGATCGGTTACATACTTTTGGGCCAGGAATACCGCCAGGGTGGTAAGCATCAGGATAAGGCTCATGGCGGCGGCAAAATTCTTGTCCGATCCCGTTTCGGCCATGTACTGGTTAAAAATAAGCACCGGCATGGTGCGGTACCCTTCTCCGATGAGCATGGGGGTGCCAAAGTCCGCGAGGGAACGCATGAACGCCAGGAGGGCTGCGGCAATAATGGTGGGCGTTATCAGGGGGATTACCACCAGGGTAAAGCGGCGAAAACCGGTACAGCCGAATCCTTCGGCAGCCTCAAAGAGGGAGGTGTCCATGCTGGACAGGGCGCCTGAAACGTAGAGGTAAATGACGGGCATCATAAAGAGGGAGGCCACCAGGAGTATGCCCCCAAAGCCGTAGATACCCTGGTAATGCAGGCCCAAAATGTCGTTTAAAAACCGGGTAAGCGCCCCGTTGCGGCCTAAAAGAAGTATCCAGGAATAGGCGCCGATAAAGGGAGGCGAGATCATGGAAAGGGTAATCACCAGATCCAAAAAAGAGCGGCCCCGGATCTTAACGGTTTTCATCACAAAGGCCAGGGTAGTACCAAGGACCGTGGCCAGCAGGGTAACGCAGGAAGTAACCTTCAGGCTGTTAAGGAGTGAATTGTAATAATACTTTCTGCTGAAAAACAGGGCAAAATTAGCCAATGTGAGTTCCCCGCTTTCATTGTCAAGGGCGCTCTGTTTTAAAATACCAAAGAGGGGATAGAGCAGAAATAAAACAAAAAAAATCAGGGCTCCGGCGCTGACGATCATCCAGATGTCAAAGGGCCGGCGTCTACTCAAGCTCATTCTGAACTCCCTTAAGGAAGTTTACCCTACCTTCGGGATCAAAAATATTTACCTTATGCCGGACAAAATCCAGGGTAACGGGGCTGCCGGTTTTAAATTCTCCCTGTTGGTCCGAGGTCATGATCACCTCTACCGGGGGGCTAAAACCGGTTTCAACCTGATAGTGGGTATTGGGTCCCAGAAACACTTTGCTGCGCACAGTTCCTCGGATTCCCGGCCCATCCCCCCGGACAATAAATTCCTCAGGACGTATGGAAACCAGAACCTTGCTTCCTGCGGGGGGGAGCTCGTCTCCCCAGGTGTCCAGGGGAACCCTGAAACCGTCAGGAAAAGTAACCGTCCCCCGATCAAACTCCGCTTCCAGCAGGTTGCTGCGCCCTATAAAGGTGGCTACAAAACGATTGGCCGGCCGGCCGTATATATTCTGGGGAGCGCCGACCTGTTGTATAACCCCGTCTTTCATAACGGCAATACGGTCGGAGATAGCCAGGGCTTCTTCCTGATCATGGGTAACATAGACAGTGGTAATACCCGTCTTGTTCTGTATATCCTTGATGGCATCCCGGGTTTCTATACGCAGCTTTGCGTCCAGATTTGAAAGGGGTTCATCCATCAGGAGCAGATCCGGTTCTATCACTATTGCCCGGGCCAAGGCTATGCGCTGCTGCTGGCCTCCGCTCATGCGGTTGGGCATACGATCCCGAAGCTCTTCAATATGTACGGTATGCAGGATGGCATCAACCCGGGACTCAATTTCCGGCCGGGGGATATTCCGGTTCCGCAGACCGAAGGCAACATTTTGAAAGGTGGACATATGGGGAAAGATGGCGTAGTTCTGAAACACCATACCCACATTGCGTTTATTAACCGGTACTTGGTTTATGACCCGATCGCCAAAAAGAATACGCCCGCCCTCAATGGAATTAAACCCTATCATCATCCTGAGCAGAGTTGTTTTGCCGCAACCCGAAGGACCCAGGAGGGTGAAAAATTCACCCTCCCGTATTTTAACCGAAAGATCGGGAATGATAGTATTATCTCCGTATTTTTTTACCAGATGTTCACAGGTAACGGCTACGCTCATGGTAAAACTCCTTCAAACCCGTTGTTCCTATTGAAGAACCCTGGTCATAAGATCATTGAATTGCGCCTGAATCCTCTTGGTGTTCTGGATGATCCACTCCTCGGGATAGTCCATGTGATTTTTGCCTACAATCCGTTCAATATCGCTGTAGGGTTTAAAGTAGGAAGCCAGGGCGGCGTTTTTACGGACCGGCCGGGAACTGGTGGTGGTCCCCATGGCGCCCTGCATCTCCTCGGAAATTACAAAGTCTACGAACAGCCGGGCATTTTGGGGGTTTGCCCCGCCTTTGACTATCTGAACGGTACTGGGGGCAAAATAGAGACATTCCCGGGGATACACAATTTCCAGATGTTTGGCTCCGTCCTTCATATAGGTTACCGATGGCGCCTCCCAGGTAAGGGCTACCCCGTATTCGCCGTCCGCCACGGATTTATGGATATTACCGGAACTCTCCAGCATGATGCCATGTTTCAACAGCTTTTCCACATAGCTCCAGCCGCTGTCAGATTCGTACCGTTTGCCCTCGGCAATGGCAAAGCCGTCCAAAATTTGCCCCAGGTGGCTGAAGGCGGAATTGGATTTTGCAGCGTTACCAAAAACAACCTTTTTGGCCAACTGGGGCTGCAACAGATCCGCATAGCTTTCAATCTTTATGTTTCCCACCACATTCCGGTTTACCAGCAGCACATGGGTAGTAAATTCAAAGCCCGTAAAATAGTTATCCGGATCCTGGGCCACTTCTTCTATAAAGGCAGCCTCGGGGCTGTGGTATGGCTCAAAAAGATCCTTGCTGTTCTGAAGCAGGGACTTGCCGCCGCCTATAAGCACATCCGCTATGGGATTATCCTTTTCTGCGGTCAGTCGGTTCATAAGCTCTCCGCCGCTGGCGGATATAACCTCTACCTTAACGCCGTACTTTGACTCAAAGGCCGGAATCAGCTGGCTCATAAAATCTTCCGAGGTATTGGAATAGACAACCAGATTCTTGGATACTCCGCCGCTGTTCTTGTCCTCTTTGCCGCCCCCGGCCGCTAAACCGGCCGCAATGCCTCCGAACAGCGCAAGGGCCAAAAAAAACCGTATGGATTTCTGCATTACATGATCCTCCTAAAAATTGACAGGTGATAAACACAATAGAAACTATATACCATTATTTTAAAAAGGGCAAGAAAAAAAGCAGGAATTGCTCCCGGGCTCAGATCAGCTCATCCGATGCCTGGACAATGAGCCGCAGTAGTTGGAGTATATTTGTGAGCCTGGTGACGATGCTCTGGAGCTGGCTTTCCATGGGCAACACGGAAAAGGTGTTCAGCTCTTCCCAGTTCAGGATGACTGTGGGGTCGTTTTTCCGGCAGTCTTCCAGGGTATCCGTAAAACCATCGTGCAGCACAGAAAGGTGGAAGATCGCCTCGTTGATGATGGTTTTCGCTTCCCCGTTGACCGTGTCCAGGTTTGCACTTATGATCTTTGTCTGGTTTTTATCCCGGTCTATTTTTATCATCGCGGTTTTAAGACGATTGCTGTAGACCCCGCCGTTGGCAAGTGAATCGTCAAGTTCGTTGATACGATCGTGATAGGGTATGAGCGTCCGAACCGATTCGGAAAGGGGCAGGGAAAGTGCGGGGGTAACCCATTGTGCCCGGACAAGGATCAAATCGTAGAGTCCCAGGAACTCCATTTTCTCTTCCAGAAGAAAGGCGCTTAAATAATTGAGCCCCTGGGAAAACCTGAAACCGGGAAACCCCTTCTTTACATACATTTCCCCGGCCCGGTCAGTATAGTTCTTAAGATTATTTACATTGGTATAGCCGAAAACCGCCTGGGCATATTCGGTGATTTGGGTGTTTTGTGTAACCGTGATAATTTTCTTGAGGTGGTCGAACATTTCAGTCTTTATAATTTCCAGGTAGGCCCCAGTGATGTCCTCATTGTGAACAGAGGGGACCCAACTCCAGTCAGGGTTCTTGTCGATAAACCGGATCATCATCTCCAGTATCCCCGAACGTTTAATATCCCGCAATTGGAGGAGCAGGCTGTTCCAGAGCTTGGGATTCACCACATCCGTATCTTTAAATGCCTTTAATGCCATCAAGGCGGAATTCCAGTCCAGGTTCGGATCAAGGGTACCGGTCAGTTCCAGAAAATCCTTAAGTTCATCCGAGATCAGCCGGCCCTGTACCGGAATAAACTGGGGGTTATAGCTGAAGTTGCGTTCCCGAAGGTGGCTGTCGAATTTTTTTAGAAAAAAGTAGAAATCAAAACTAACGAATTTGATCAGGGTCAAAATGAGATTATAACATTCATTTATACGGCCTTTCAGTTCTGTATCAAAGCTGCCGGCCAGGGTATCGAATTCGGTTTGTATTTGTCGGGCTAGATCCCGGGGGGGTATGTTTGTTGCCCGTTCATCAATGCTTTCCGGGGAAACCTGGGCCAGGATGTCCAATTGTCTGGGGTTAAGAAAATTGTTGACCGTAGCCAGTTTGAGCTGGGTCGACTGGAGGGCGTGCTGCAACAGGGTCTGGGCCGGGGAAACAACCTTGTAGATGCCGAAGAAAAACCGGGCAAGCTCCGGGTCAGCCTCTTCGGTCTTGATCCGGTAAAACTTCCCATACTTATTGGCCGCCACCATCTTGGACATCTTTTTAAGGGTCCGTCTTTTGGCCCGCTCGGGATCAGCTTTCCCGGTAAACAGGGAGATAAACCACTTATATAAAGAAAACGCCATGGTAAAAACTGACCTCTTAAAAGCATGGGAAAAGGGTAACCTGGCCGCCGCATAGCAGCGGCCGGGTTAAGTTTATCTCGCGTATTCGGTGATTCTGGTTTCCCTGATAATCGTTACTTTGATCCTGCCCGGATAGCGCAGATCGTTTTCGATTTTCTTTGCTATCTGTTTGGCCAGATCCCGGGACTCTTCGTCGTTCACCGCCTCGTTATTGACGATGATCCGCAGCTCCCTTCCCGCCTGGATGGCAAATGCCTTATCCACCCCGGTAAAGCCCGTGGCGATATTCTCCAGGTTTTCCAGACGCTTGACATAGTTGTCCAGGGTTTCCCGCCGGGCCCCGGGCCGGGCCGCGGAGATGGCATCGGCGATCTGGACCAGTACCGATTCAATACAGGAGGGCTCTATATCGTTGTGATGGCTCCCGATGGCGTTGATGATCCGGGGGTCCTCCCCCATCTTCCGGGCCATGTCCATGCCGATTTCCGCGTGGTTCAGGTCCGAGTCGCTTTCAATACCCTTGCCAATGTCGTGGAGCAGGGCCCCCCGCTTGGCTAGTTCCCGGTTGGCGCCGATTTCTGCGGCCAAGATGCCCGCGATAATCGCCACTTCCTTGGAATGGTAGAGCACGTTCTGGCCGTAGCTGGTGCGGAAATAGAGCCGCCCCAGGGTGCGGATCGCTTCCTGGTTGATGTTGTGGATACCCAGGTCAAAGAGGACCTTTTCGCCCTCCTCGAAGATTTTCTGGGAAATGTCTTTGGTTACCTTGGTGACAATTTCCTCGATCCGTGCGGGATGGATACGCCCGTCGGTGATGAGCCGTTCCAGGGCGATCTTGGCAATTTCCCGGCGCACCGGGTCAAAGCAGGAGATAACCACCGCCTCCGGGGTATCGTCGATGATGATATCCACCCCGGTCATGGTCTCCAGGGTACGGATATTCCGCCCCTCCCGCCCGATAATACGGCCCTTCATCTCGTCGTTGGGAAGGGTCACGGTGGCTACGGTTACCTCGCCGGTAACTTCCGTAGACAGGCGCTGGATAGTGGCGATCAGCACATCCCGAGCCTTCTTTTCCGCGGAAAGGTTGGCTTCCTGCTCGATCTTGTTGATCAGCCCCTGGGCGTCATGCTTAGCCTCGCTCTCCAGATCCTGGATAATCAAGGCCTTCGCTTCATCCACCGTGAGGCCGGAAATTCGTTCCAGCTCTGCCCGGTACCGTTCCTCTTCCATGCCCAGAGCATTATCCCGTTCCTGCAAATCCCGCTCTTTATCCGTCAGGACCTGTTCCGTCTTCTCTATCTGGGCCGTTTTTTTATCTATAGTCTCTTCTTTCTGCAAGACACGTCTCTCGTATCTTTGCAGCTCTGCCCTGCGTTCCCGAGTCTCCCTTTCCAGCTGGTTACGATCGCGTATAACTTGTTCTTTTGCTTCAAGAAGTATTTCCTTCTTTTTAGCGTCAGCTTCCTTTATAGCATCCTGTTTTATACGTTCGGCGCGTTGCTCCGATGCCGTAAGTTGAAATCTGGCATACAGCCATCTTATAGTCCAGCCTAAGGTTAACCCGGCAAGAGGGAGGATAATCCAAATTATCCAGTTCATTGCTTCACCCCTTACCGATGTGCATTAATTCACAGTACCATATTATAATAGAGGAAGATGGCGTGTCAAGGGGTCGGTATGACGGTTGCTTACTATCCCTGGAAGGGCCAGTCCTAGGGGCTATATAGGAAGCAGGCCACCTGGTGGTTTCCTTCCACGGTTTGTAAGGCTGGAACGGAGTTTTTGCAGCGTTCCATAGCATTGGGGCATCGGGAAGCTAGGGCGCAGCCCACTTTGCGGCCTATGGGACTGGGGATGTCCCCCTGGAGTTTGATTTTTTCCCGTTTTTCGAAGGGGCTTTCCGGGGGTATCGCCGAAAGAAGGGCCCTGGTATAGGGATGGAGGGGGTTTTTATAGATCCCCCCGGCCTCGCAGAGTTCCACAAGCTTCCCCAGATACATGATGGCGATCCGGTTGCTGATATACTTGATAACGCTCAGGTCATGGGAGATAAAAATATAGGAAAACCCCATTTCCTGCTGGAGTTCCTTAAAAAGATTAAGGATCTGGGCCTGGATGGAAAGGTCCAGGGCGGAGACCGGTTCGTCGCAAACCAGGATTTTGGGATTCAGGGACAGGGCCCGGGCAATATTGAGGCGCTGCCGCTGGCCTCCGGAAAATTCATGGGGGTAGCGTATGGAATACTGTTCGTCCAGGCCCACCTTTTTCATGTACCGGCGGACCTCCTGGATCCGCTGTTTGGGGTCCGTTACGGTTTTGTGGATCACCATAGATTCCCCCACAATTTCCTCGGCGGTTTTCTTTGGGTTCAGGGAGGAGTAGGGGTCCTGAAAGACCATCTGGATGTCCCGGCGCATTTCCTTCAGGGCATGGCCCCGAATGGCGGCGATATTGGTTCCGCCGTAGTAAATTTCCCCCTCCTCAGGCTGATAGAGCCGCACAATACAGCGCCCCAGGGTTGATTTTCCACATCCTGATTCTCCAATAATACCCAGGGTCTCCCCGGGATACAGATCCAGGGATATATCATCCAGGGCGTAAAGGTATTCGGCCTGTCCAAAAGGACCAGCGTTGCGGAGCCGGAATCGTTTTCCCAGGTGTTTAATACTTAAAATCGGTGGATCCTTATCCATTAACTCTTTCCTTCTTTTTTAGCCGTTCCATGTCGGATTCTTTCAACTGCTGTTGTGGCAACTGCCGATGGCAGGCCACCCAATGGCCATCCTCAATTTCCTGCAATTCCGGCACTTCCTGGGTGCAGCGGGGGATGGCGTAGGGACAACGGTTATGGAAATTGCAGTACTGCCCGGTTAACCGGAGATCCGGCGGGGTCCCTTCAATAGTATTGAGTTTTTCATTCTGATCCGCCGACAGTCGGGGGATGGAATCCAGAAGCCCCCAGGTATAGGGGTGGAGGGGGTTTTTGTAGAGTTCCCCGGTTTCGGCATGTTCCACGGTTTTGCCTGCGTACATGACCATCACGTCGTGGCACATCTCCCAGACTACCCCAATATTGTGGGTGATGAGTATGATGGATGTTCCCGCTTCTTCTTGGAGCCGGCGCAGAAGTTCCAGTACCTGATCCTGGACGGTTACATCCAGGGCAGTGGTGGGTTCATCGGCGATAACGAGCTTGGCCCGGTTGCAGAGGGCCATGGCGATGATGACCCGCTGGCACATTCCCCCGGAAAGTTCGTATGGGTAGGCGGACATACGGCTTTTGGGATTGGGTATCCCCACATCGGCCAGGGCTTTTACCGCCATGGCATAGGCTTCCTTCCGGGTCTTATCCTGATGGGCGCAGATGGTTTCTATCATCTGAAACCCTACTGTAAATACCGGGTCCAGGGAGGTCATGGGGTTTTGAAAAATAAAAGAAATATCCTTGCCCCGAAAATCCCGCATCCGTTTCTTGTCAAACTGGAGAACATCGGCGCCTTCAAAAAGAATACGGCCTTCCACGATACGCCCTGTGGGGGGGAGGAGCTTAATCAGGGAAAAGGCGGTAATACTCTTGCCGCATCCCGATTCCCCCACGATCCCCAGGGTTCGCCCTTCTTCAATGGAAAAGCTGACCCCGTCCACCGCCTTGGCAGTACCACTGGAAAGGAAGAAATAAGTTTTGAGATTATCTACGGTGAGTACTTTTTTACGTTCCATACCCGCCCCCTACCGTTTCATCTTGGGGTCCAGCACATCCCGGACTCCGTCACCAAAAAGATTAAAGCCAATCACCGTAATGAGGATGAACACCCCCGCAATGGTGGCAATATGGGGGGATGAATTCAGGCATCCCCGGCCGGCCCGGAGTATATTCCCCCAGGACGCGGTGGGGGCCACGATGCCCAGCCCCAGGAAGCTCAGGGCCGATTCGGAGATGATGGCGCTGGCAATATGCAGGGTGGCGTATACGATAATCTGAGGCAGGGCGTTGGGCAGAATGTGTACCAAGGCCAGCCGTATATCCGAGGCCCCCAGGACCCGCTCGGCGTTACAGTATTCTTCATTTTTCAGGATGCTGAACTGTCCCCTGACCACCCGGGCAAAGCCGGGGATGGTTCCTATGCCAATGGCGAGGATCACATTAAAGAGCCCTGACCCTAGGACGGTGATGAGCAGAATGGACAACAGTATATAGGGGAAAGCCGAAAGGCCGTCCATGATTCGCATGAGTATCGAATCCACGGCCCCTCCGATATAACCCGCCAGGATCCCTACCAGGGTTCCCAGGAGACCTCCGAGGAGTATACTCCCCAGGGATACCACAATGGACACCCGGGCGCCGTAGAGAATACGGCTAAAAAGGTCCCGGCCATAGTCGTCGGTACCGAAGATGTGGCCGTGCTGCCCCGGTTTAAGGAAGGGGTTGATCAGGTCAATTTTATTGGGGTCGTAGGAACTTAAAATTGGCGCCAGGATTGCCAGAAGGAGGATGGCCACAATAATCCCAAACCCCAGAAGGGCCACCCGGTTCCGGCAAAATTTATGGACAAAATCGTTCTGCCGCCGTTCCCGGCGGATAATTTCATTGTACGCCGCAAGTCGGGAGGCGCTATCTTGGGTATCCGGTATATCAGCCATTGGCTTTCCCCCATAACATGGTTTCCGCTGCAAATTTAGGGTTCACCAACATATAGATCAGGTCCGTGAGGAGGTTTACCAACACAAAGGCAATGGCAATTACCATCACTGTCCCCTGAATGAGGGCATAATCCCGGTTGTTAATGGCGTTGGCGATCATGGTGCCCATCCCGGGCCAGGAGAAAATGTTCTCCGTGAGTACCGCCCCGGAAAAAGCCCCGGCAAGCTGCATCCCCACCACGGTCACAATGGGGGGCAGAGCGTTTTTCAGGGTATGCCGCCAGAGCAGGGTTCCTTCTTTGAGTCCCCGGGCCCGGATGGACCGGATAGATTCGCTGCCCAGGGCTTCGATTACACTGGAACGGGTTACCCGGACAAAAGAGGCCAGGGGTACCAGGGTAAGGGTGATACAGGGCAGCGCCAGGTGCCGCAACAGTTCACCCAGGCCATCTACACTGCCGGACATGCCGAAGGTGGGGAGCCAGCCCAGATTCACGCTGAACACCAGGACCAGCATAAGCCCCACCCAGAACACCGGCAGGGAAACTCCCACCAGGGACAGCAGGGTCAGGATATAATCCAGGGTTGAAGACTGCCGGGACGCCGTGGTCACCCCGATGGCAATCCCCCCGATGGTGGCAATGATCAGGCTGGTGAGGGTCAGGAGCAAGGTATTGGGGATACGTTCGGCAATAATCGTCCCCACCGGGCGGTTATAAAAATAAGACCGCCCAAAATCCCCCTGGATGATATTTTTTAAGTACCGGATATACTGGACAAACATACTGTCATTCAGCCCCATCTCTTCCCGGATAAGCTCCATCATCTGAGGGCTCGCCTGGTCCCCCACCATGGCGGTAACCGGGTCCCCGGGAACCATCCGAGTAAGTATAAAGGTCAGGGTTACCACAATAAAAAGGGTGGGGAAAACCTGTAGGGTTCTACGGATAATGAATTTGATCATGTAACAGCCTTTTATAAGGAAGAACCGCAGGAGAGCTTGTTCCGGCATCTGCCGAAGCATTGATAAAATCAGCTCCCCTGTGGCTTTCCCTTATATAAAACAAGGTAGAAGTTAGTTAGCTATGGAAAGGTTGATATATCCCGGTTCGCCCTGGATGCCCTTGGTGACATCCAGTATTGCCGCCCACTGTTCCACATTTTTTACCCGGTTGGTGACACCCCAGGTCAGTTTTTCGTTGGCATAGAAGATCCCCACATTTTCGGGAACCACCTGTTCAAGGATCTCATGGTAAAGCTGGATACGCTTGGTCCGATCGGGGATCGCCACTGCTAAGGCGATTTTTGCGTCAATGGCTGGGTTGGAATAACCCCAAGGGTTATAGTTTCCCCCAATTTTGTCGGTGGAGAAGAAATAGCCCAGGGAGGTGGCGGGATCCGAGGTGCAACCCTGGCTCCCAGCTTGAAGTTCAAAGCTGCCGGTCTGGAGTATTTCCATATATACCGCCTGCTCAGTGGTAACGGGAACCAGCTCCACATTGAGAGCATCCTTCCACAGGGCCTGGAGTATGGTTACCGCCCGTTCCGCATTCCCGGTACCTACATAATTGATGGTTACTTTGAACCCGTTGGGATAACCCGCTTCGGCTAGCAGGGCCTTGGCAGCGGTGGGATTATAAGCGGGAACCAGTGCTTCCAGCGCCTTATCGTAACCCCAGCTGTTATTAGGCAGGGGCAGCTTCTGCACAGTTCCTTCATTATATCGGAATACCCCCTTGGCCAAGGTATCGTAGTCGGTGGCTTGAATCAAAGCCTTCCGTACCCGAGGATCGCTTAGGGGACCCTTGGCCCGGGTGTTAAAGCCTATCAGGTTGACCCGGAAGGCGGGGTTTTGGTATAGGGTCAGACTACTATTGTCTTTCACTGTCTGAATAGTTTCACCTACCACATTGAGGTCCACATCAATTTCCCCTGTGCGGAGGGCGTTAACCCGCTGTGCTGTGTCACTGATGATATAATATTCAACCCGTTCAATATTGGCCTTGGTCCCCCAGTATTTTTCGTTCCGCACCATGGTGGACTTTTGATCCGGAATATGGCTTTCCAGGATATAGGGGCCGGTACCGATAAAGTGGGTGGCAAAGTCCTGCCCCCAGCCTTCCTGTTCCTCCGGGGGGAAAATCGTATTGGTGGTACTGGTAAGGTTATAAAGGAAATTTGCATCGGGCACATTCAGGTGGCAAGTAACCTGGTAGGGACCGGTTACTTCCACTTCCCCTAACATATAGAGGTAATTGGAGAAATATCCCTTGGCCCGATTCAAGCAATAGACCACATCTGCAGGGGCCAACTCGCGGCCGTTCTGGAATTTTCCGGGGTGGTAAAGAACCCCTTTACGCAGGTTAAACACATAGGTTTTGCCATCTTCGCTGATTGTCCAATCGGTAGCCAAGTCGGGGAAGAAGTCAGACCGGCCCTTATTATTCCGTACCAGGGTATCCCCCAGTTGGCCGATAACATTATCCGCTGCGGTGCTATCCAAATAGAGAGGGTCCAGGGTTTTGACACTTCGGTTCAAGGAAACACGCAGGGTATTATCCGCCCGGGGAGTTCCACCGGCTTGAGATTTTCCGCCTCCGTAGACGGAACCGACGCCACCGGCCAATAGCAGGGCCAGAGCCAGGCCCGCTACAAGGGGTCTGGCTGCACAAAGTAAACTTTTTTTCATAAAATCCATCCTTTTTCATATCGAGAAAAATTTTTATAGCACCTTTGATAAATCTTATAAAACACATAAGAATTGTAGGTAGCCAATAGGTGGATAATAATCAATCCAAAATAATTTGTCAACAATTATTTTTAAAAAAGGAGTTTATTAAGCGGCAACTATTTATTCTTTAATAAAAAGGGTAGGGAAAACCTGTAGGGTTCTGCGGATAATGAATTTGATCATGTAACAGCCTTATAACAGGAAAGAACCGCCGGATATCCGGGTTTTTGACAAAAAGTCCCGGGCGTCCGGCGGTTTCCCATACCAGAAATGGATAGAAGCTAGTTGCTTATGGAAAGGTTAATATACCCCGGCTGGCCCTGGGTTCCCTTGCATATATCCATCACCGAAGAAGACCACTGTTCCACGTTCTTAACCCGGTTGGCCACACCCCAGGTTTGTTTTTCGTTGGCGAAGAAGATACCCACGTTTTCAGGTACCACTTGCTCAAGGATTTCATGATAAATCTGGATACGCTTTGCCCTATCTGGGGTGGCCACCGCCGCCGCAACCTTGGCGTCAATTTCGGGCTTAGAGAAGCGCCAGGGGTTATAATTACCTCCAATCTTATCAGTAGAATAGAAATACCCCAGGGAGGTGGCGGGGTCTGCGGTACAACCCTGGCCGCCTGCCATGATTTCAAAGTTGCCGGTATTGAGAATTTCCATATATACCGCCTGTTCCGAGGTACTGGGAACTAACTCCACATTCAGGGCTTCCTTCCACATAGCCTGGAGTATGGTAACCGCTCGTTCCCGGTTTGCGGTGGCCACATAGTTGATGGTTACCTTAAACCCGTTGGGGTAGCCCGCCTGAGCCAGCAGGGCCTTGGCTCCCGCCACATCATAGGAGGGGACCAGCCGTTCCAGGGACTTATCATAGCCCCAGCTATTAATAGGAAGGGGAAGTTTCTGGGCATCACCTTCGTTATAGCGGAACACTCCCTTAGACAGGGTTTCGTAATCCGTGGCCTTGATCAGAGCCTGGCGAACCCGGTTGTCACTGAGGGGTCCTTTGGACTGGGTGTTAAAACCCACCAGGTTAATCCGGTAAGCCGGGGTTTGGTACAGGGTCAGTCGATCACTGTCGATTACGGTTTGGATGGAATCCCCCACCAGGGCTACATCAACGTCGATCTCTCCAGTCCTGAGGGCATTAGTCCTCTGGGCGGTATCGGTGATGATATGGTATTCAACCCGGTCGATATTGGGTTTGGTCCCATAGTAGTTATCGTTCCTTACCAATATAGTCCGCTGATCCGGGGTATGGGTTTCCAACTTAAAAGGTCCGGTTCCGATAAAATGATTGGCAAATTCCGCGCCCCAGCCATCGACCTCTTCTTTGGGGATGATGATGTTGGAATTACTGGTCAGATTATACAAAAAGGTCGCATCGGGCACATTCAGGTGGCATGTAACCTGGAAGGGGCCGGTAGCCTCCACAGGGCCCAGCATATAGAGATAATTGGAGAAATATCCCTTGGCCCGGTTCAAGGAATAAACCACATCCTGGGCGTTTAGCTGCCGGCCATTTTGGTATTTTCCCGCATGAAAATACACATCCTGACGAAGATTGAACACATAGGTTATACCGTCGGCGCTGATGGTCCAATCGGTGGCCAGGCTCGGATAAAATTGTGATTGAGTCGCATCATTCCGGACCAGGGTATCCCCTATCTGCTGGATCACATTATCCGCTGCAACGCTATCCAAATAGAGGGGGTCCAGGGTTTTAACACTCCGAGACAGGGCAATACGCAGGGTATTATCCACCCGGGGGGTTCCTCCGGCTTGAGAATTTCCGCCTCCGTAGGCGGAACCGACGCCACCGGCCAATAGCAGGGCCAGAGCCAGGCCCGTTACAAGGGGTCTGGCTGCACAAAGTAAACTTTTCTTCATAAATCCATCCTTTTTCATATCGAGAAAAATTTTTATAGCACCCTTGACAAATCTTATAAATTACTTAAGAATTGTAGGTGACCAATATTTGGATAATAATCAATCGAAAATAATTAGTCAACAATTTTTTTAAAAAGGAGTTTATTAAGTGGCAACTATTTATTCTTTAACCACCCTAGAACTGGATGAATCCCAAAAAAAAGCCCTGGTGGATGAGCTAACTTCGGCCTTGGGCCAGATATACACCAAGGGCTTGTCCCTGTATTTCACCAAGGTAAAACCCGAGGACACCATAGGGGATGCGAAAAACCAGCTTCTCTTCTTTGTCTGCGTCCCCCCCTATATTACCCTGGAGAAAAAACGGCTTACCATTAAGATCCTCAATGATGCGGCGATTCGGGGGGCGGGGTATAAGGGGAAGCTCAAGGTGATAGTTCTCTTTCAGTACCATGATGATGACGGGGTGGGCAAAGACGGCCTCCTCTTTGCGGATGCGAAGGCCGCAGCCCATAACTAAGAAAAATTAATTTTTAAGGAGATACATATGGCAACTATTTTAGCAACCACGGCTCTGGAATTGAGCCCGGAAAAAAAGAAAGAGGTCATTGCGGCCTTGGGCGTATCAATTGGGGAGGTTTTTAAAACCTATTCCCTTTATTTCCAGCAGCTATCCCGGGAAAATGTGGCCGGCGCGGCGGTGGATCAAACCACCTTTTACGTTTTTGTCCCCCCTTATATGGAGGTGGATCGCCGGCGGACCCTGATCAAAAAGCTCCATGACACCATGGTGGCCCAGGTGGGCAATAAGGGGGATCTGAAAAACATTGTAATCTTCAAATACCATGATGATGAGGCATGCGGCGTAGACGGGATATTACGGTCCGACGCCAAGGCTGCAGCGGCCAAATAAAGAACCCTATATATGAAAACAATGAGTATAGGCAATTCGGGGCTTACAGCCTCGGTGCTCACCCTGGGAACCTGGTCCATCGGGGGCGGAGACTGGTGGCAAAATAACGACGATGAGGCTTCTATTAAGACCATACATCGGGCTCTGGAACTGGGGATCAACCTTATTGATACCGCCCCCATCTACGGCCTGGGTCACAGCGAGGAAGTGGTAGGGAAGGCCCTGGCCGGAGGGAAACGGGACAAAGCCCTGATCGCCACTAAGGGGACCTTCCAGTGGGACACCGAAGTGGGCCGCTATGTCTACGATGTGGATGGTCACCGGGTCTTTGTGGACCACAGTTATGGGACCATCATTAAGGATTGTGAAGACAGCCTAAAACGGCTGGGAACCGATTATATCGACATCTACTACCTCCACAACCCTGCCAGGGATACGGTAAAGTACCCTGTGGCGGATACGGTTCGGGCTCTTCAGGACCTGAAAAAACAGGGAAAGATCCGGGCCATCGGCCTTTCCAATGTCCAGGTGGAACATATCGAAAGCCATATTGCTGCGGGCTGTGAGTTGGATATAGTCCAGCGGAGGTACAGCCTCCTGGAGTCGGATGTAGAGAAGGATATACTCCCGCTTTGTGAAAAGCACGGGCTTTCCCTCCATGCATATACCCCCCTGGAACGGGGCATCCTGACCGGCACGGTAAAAGCGGATCAGGTTCCCCCGAAGGGGGATGCCCGGGATGGACAGTTTTGGTGGAAATCGGAAAACCTGCCCGACGCGGTCGAATTTGTCCGTAATCTGGGGGACCTTTGCGAAAAAAACCATTGTTCACCCATGGAGCTGGCCATTGCCTATCTGCGTAGCAAGCCCTTGGTGAATGTGATCTGCGGCGCCCGCCGGCCTGCCCAGATTGAGGTGGATGTGCCTGCTGCTGAACTGGTCCTGGCCCCTGAGGATGTGGCGGAAATCCGCCGCCGTGTCGGGGTACTCAAGGCCAAACACCCTGTTTAAGCGGTCTTTTTTTAAGGAGTAGCCCATGCATGATCCCCGGATTAAGGCCATTGCCAAAACGGCGGTTAACTTTTCGGTCTCCCTGCAAAGGGGAGAGAAGCTTCTTATCGATATAACGGACGGCGCTGAGGATTTTGCCCTGGCCCTGGTTGAGGCCGCCCATGAGGCCGGGGGGTTCCCCTATGTAAACCTCCAGACCAGCCGCTTGAACCGGGCTTTAATTCTGGATGGCAGCGAGGAATCCTGGGCAGCCTGGTACGAATACGAGCGGGTCCGAATGGAGGACATGGATGCCTACATTACGGTCCGCCGGAATGATAATCCCGCAGAACTTTCGGATGTGCCTGGGGAAAAGCTGGCCCTCTACAACAAGTACTATGGCAAACTCCACTATGGTATCAGGCTGCCTAAAACTAAATGGTGTGTCCTGCGCTACCCCAATTCCGCCATGGCCCAGGCCGCAGGGATGAGCTTTGAAGCCTTTGAGGACTTTTTTTTCCGGGCCTGCGGGGTGGACTACGCCAAAATGAACGAAGTGGTCCGTCCCCTGGTGGAACTGGTAAAGCGGACCGACCGGGTACGGATCATTGCCCCGGGGACGGACATTAGCTTTTCTATTAAGGACCAGGGGCCCAAGGACCCCATCTGCGGAATTTTTAACATACCCTGTGGTGAAGTGGGTTTCCCGGTAATCCCCGATTCAGTGAACGGCGTGATTGCCTACAATGTGCCATCCCTATTCCAGGGCTTTATGTTCCAGGATATCCGGTTCCGCTTTGAAGGGGGCCGCATTGTGGAAGCCTCCTCCAATGATACCGGGCGGATTAACCGCGTCCTGGATACTGACGAAAACGCCCGGCGCATTGGAGAGTTTGCCATGAGCTTTAACCCCCATGTTACCCGGCCTATCTTTGATACCCTCTTTGACGAAAAGATGGTCAAATCCATCCACTTTACCCCTGGCAACAGCCCCATCAACCCCTCAGGAATCCACTGGGACATTGTGCAGTCCCAGGATGCCAAGGATGGGGGCGGCGAGATATGGTTCGATGGAGTACTGATCCGCAAGGATGGCCTTTTTGTGCTCCAGGATCTGGAGAACATCAACCCCGAAAAAATATTTCCCTTGATTAGCTAAGCAGTTCATCCAGTTTCAGTATAGCCTGGACATAAATATGGATGGCCTCCTCCAGGGAGGCAACGGAAACTGCCTCGTTCACCTGATGGGCCTTCCCCTCCAGGGGCCCGAAGGGGGAGGGGATGTCCCTTCTTTCAGGGCCATAGCCCACCGCCCGGGGCAGCCTGCGGGCATGGGTACCCCCGCCCATGACAAAGGGCTTTAGGTCAGTGCCCAAATGGCGGTTTGCAATATCGTTTAAGGCTATTACCAGGGGATCATCCGCCGGGGTATAGCAAGGGGGGCGATTGTGAATTTTTTCCAGGGTATAGCCGTAGGCCGCTCCTCTTTGCCGCAGCCGTTCCACCAGTTCTTCCTGGGGGCTTGTAATGGCATAGCGCACATTAATCCCGATGATAAGTTTGCCCTCCCTGGTTGCCCCAGTACTGCCCACATGGGTGGTCTTCCCGGATAATTCGTCTTCAAAGGCAATATTGAGGCCTTCGCCGTAATAGTCCGCAAAGGAATCCGCCACAAAGGTCAGGGCAGGAACGGCGTCGCCCTGGGCCAGATTTGCTTTGAGGATACCCGCCGCCAGCTTTTGAAGGGCGTTTACCGAATTTTCCGGAAACGCTGCGTGGCCGCTGATCCCCCGGGCGCTTATCCGCACCAAAGCTCCTCCCGGTTGCCCGCTTCCTTCAAGGGCCTCCACAGTAAAATCGGATCCCAACACCGCCCGGGCTTCTTCGGCGCCGATACCACGTAATTCCACAGAGGCATAGTTAGGTACCATGTTGGACACGGTCCCTCCCTCAAATCGTACCAGATTTCCCTCCCCCAGATTGGCGACAAAATCGGCGGTAAGTATGCCCTTCTCCCCGTTGCAAACAGGAAAACTGCTATCCGAGACCAGCCCAAAGGCTGGCGGGTTATCCACTTCGAGAAAATGGGCTATATCCTGCATTCCCGCCTCTTCGTTACAGCCAAAAAAAGCATAAAGCCCGTGTTTAAGAACTATGCCCTGGTCCTGTAAAAATTTGAGGGTATAGAGCACTGCTACTGCGGGCCCCTTATTGTCCGTAGCCCCCCGGCCTATAATAAACCCATCCTGCTCCCGCCCTTCAAAGGGCGATCCTGTCCATCCGTCTCCCGGGGGCACCACATCAAGATGGGAAAAAAACCCGATGGAATTGGAGGAAAGCCGCTCAGCGGTATCTTTTCCATAAAGGGCGCCGATGCCATAATAATCGTAGGATTTTACCCCTAATCCATGTTTGCGAATGAGCCCTTCCATACTATCCACTACGGCGCCGCAGGGTTCCCCAAAGGGGTATTTCCCGTTTGGGGCGGCGGATATACTGGGAATCCGTACCAGGGTCTTAATGTCTTCTATCAATTCGCGCCGTTTATTTAGTATCCATGTATCCAACGCCCCGTCTAATTCTTCTCCGGTCTTCGATCTATTCATGGTTTTCGCGCCTCCACTGCATTGACAATTGTATAAAAAAAGTATAAAGCATATAAATACTGTATGACTAGTATAATAAAGGGAGTTTAAAAAATGACCAGTAAACAACGGATCAAGGCGCTTTTGGAGAATAAGTCCATAGATCGAAGCCCGGTAGCGGGATGGTTTCATATGCCTCTTTTGGATCGGAATGTGACCGATTTTACCCAGGCCCTGATCAGTACCCGGGATTATTACGGCTGGGATTTTATCAAGGTAATGACCAACGGCCATTTTATGACCGAGGCCTATGGAGGGGAGATTGAATTTTCCCAAAATCCCCTGAATTGGTATGGGACGGTTATACGCTACCCCGTCCGGGACCCTCATGATGCCGCCAAACTTCCTGTGCTGAATGCAAAAACTAATCCCCTGTTTAAACGGGAAGTGGCCATTGTAAAAAATCTGGTGAAGCATTACAAAAAAGAGGTGCCCATCATTGCCACCATTTTTAATGCCCTGACCTCCTTCCAGGAACTAAATGCCAGCCTCAACCCCCTGTTTACCCAGGTTATGATCCGCCATCATAAGGAAGAGCTCCATAAAGCCCTTCGCTCAATACAGCAAACCAACAAGAATTATTTGGATGCCCTCATCGCCGAAGGAATAGACGGTATCTTTCTGGTGAATCAGTATGCAGCCAAACATATTATTACGAGCAAAGAATATGATGAATTTGTCACCCCCTATGATAATGAGCTTTTGGAGTACATCAAGGGTAAGACCTGGTTTAACATGGCCCATATCCA
This sequence comes from Treponema primitia ZAS-2, assembly GCF_000214375.1. Taxonomy (NCBI): domain Bacteria; kingdom Pseudomonadati; phylum Spirochaetota; class Spirochaetia; order Treponematales; family Treponemataceae; genus Treponema; species Treponema primitia. The sequence goes on from NC_015578.1 coordinate 1,149,093, forward strand.
TGGAGAAAAAAACCTATGGGTTGATAAATATGTGGACACCCTCTATCATGCCCTGAACTGGGAGAATACTCCCAAGGGGATAAGCCCAGGGGCGGTGAGCAGTATTACTAAGGTGGCGAAGCAATTCCCCGGAAAGGTCCTGATTACCGGTCTGGATCAGAATCATGACTTTGTCAGTGAAACCAATGACCGGGAAGAGGTAAAGCGGGTATTAAAAAAACGCTATTTAAGAGCCAAAAAAGAGCTGGGTAGTAACCGGTTTATCTTTGGCCCGGGCTGCACCTTGCCGCTTTCGGTACCCAACTATCTTTTTACCCTCATCAGGGAAGTGGCGGAAGAAGAAGGGAACTAGCACTCATATAGCTTGATCAATATTTTTAATTTTAATATTGTTATTATTTATGGTCAAAATTGAAAACAATCTATCCAAGGGAAACGTGCTTACCAAACTGGTACTTTTTGCGCTTCCTTTTTTGGCGTCCAACCTGGTCCAGTCCTTCTACAATGTGGCGGATATGCTCATCGTGGGGAATTTTAGCGGGACCGCAAGCATGTCCGGTGTTAATATCGGGGGACAGATAACCTTTATTTTGACCAATGTGGTTATCGGGCTCTGTATGGGGGCCACGGTGCTTATCGGCCAGTATGTGGGGGCCGGGAACCGGGTCGGCCTGGAGCGGGTTACTGCCACCATCATCACCATGCTCATCGGGACCGCCCTGGCGATCACCGTGGTGATGCTGTTTTTTAAGGGACCGGTGCTGCGGCTCATCCGGACTCCGGCGGAATCATTTGCTGAAAGCGACCGGTACCTTACGGTGACTCTTATCGGGGCTGTATTCATCTTCGGGTACAATGCCTTGAGCGCCATACTCCGGGGCATGGGCAATTCCAAACAACCCTTCTATTTTGTGTCCATTGCCTGCGTTACCAATGTGGTTTTGGACTTGGTTTTTGTGGCGGCTTTTCATTGGGATGCCTTTGGCGCTGCCCTGGCTACGGTGATCTCCCAAGCCCTGAGTATGTTCCTCTGTATCATTTATATGGTACGGAACAATTTTCAGTTTGACTTCAAGCTCCGGTCTTTTAAGATTTACAAGGATCAGTTGGCCCTGATTTTTAAGATAGGCCTGCCTACCTGCTTACAAAATGCGGTTACCAGCCTTTCCTTCCTGTTTCTTACAGCAATAGTGAATATAGTGGGCGGGGTCACCGCTTCTGCGGCGGTGGGAGCGGTGGGCAAATTCAACAGCTTTGCCTTTATGCCCACCATGGCCATGAGCGCCTCGATTTCTGCCATGACCGCCCAGAATATCGGGGCCGGCAAAATGGAAAGGGCAATTCAGACCTGCAAGATCGGGACAATTTTTTCGGTCTGTGTTACCTGGACCTTTTTTGTTCTGGTTCAATTATTCCCCTCAGTCATCCTGAACGCCTTTGGCAGCGATCCGGAGATGATCCAGGACGGGATTAGCTACCTCCGCATCTTTAGCTTTGATTTTCTGTTTATCCCCTTTATTTTTTGCATTAATGGGTTTCTTATTGGCGGCGGCCATACCATATTTACTCTGTTCAGCAGTATGCTTTCAGCGATACTGCTCCGGGTGCCTGTTTGCTACATCTTTGGTGTGGTCATCGGCTGGGGTCTTCAGGGTGTCGCCCTGGGCGGTCCTGCCGCCGCCGTTGGAGCTTTGGTTGTAACGATCATCTACCTGGCAACCGGCAAGTGGAGAAAAATTGTGATCAGAGCCGGTAGGCCGGTTGCTGAGGAAAGCTGAGTCGGCCTCACATCCTGAATTCGCTGCCCAGGTACACTTCCCGCACCATTTCGTTTGCCAGGATCAGATCCCGGTCTCCCTGGGCGACTATGGTGCCGTCGGCGATGATGAAGGCTTCGGTGGTTATCTCCAGGGTGTCCCGGACATTGTGGTCTGTGATGAGTATCCCTATGCCCTTTTCCGCCAGCCGGCGGATAATTTGCTTGATCTCATAAACCGCGATGGGGTCGATACCCGCAAAGGGTTCGTCCAGCAGGAGGAACTTCGGCTCCGTGGCCAAGGCCCGGGCGATCTCGGTACGCCGCCGTTCGCCCCCTGAGAGGGTGTAGCCGTACTGGGTGCGGATGCGGCCTATGCCGAATTCATCCAGCAGGGCTTCAAGGCGATCCTTTTGGGCTGCTTTGTCAATATCCCTGCGGCTTTCCAGGATAGCCCGTATATTCTGTTCCACCGTAAGTTTGCGGAAAATCGAGGCTTCCTGGGGAAGGTAAGCAACTCCCATCCGGGCCCGGCGAAACATGGGTTTTAATGTGATATCATCCCCGTTCAGGGCCACTGTTCCCATGCTGGGTTTGTAGAAGCCCACAATCATGTAGAATATCGTTGTTTTCCCCGCGCCATTGGGGCCCAGGAGCCCCGCCACTTCTCCGTTCTTCATGGTAAAATCAACGCCTCGGACCACCTCCTTGGCGCCGAAACGCTTGTGAAGGTTCGTTACCGTTAAAATGTGGTTTGTTATGGTGTTGGAGTCAAGCTCGTCCACGGGCTATTCCTCTTCTTTTGTTTCTTCTGTCACTTCTTCTGTTGCTTCTTCTTTCGCTTTCTCTTTGATAGAGCCGGAAACTGAGCCCTCCATGGTAACATCATCCGTATCAAGGTCTACCCTGATCCGGTCGGCCCTGAATTCATCGTTAGTTTTATAGACCACCGGAAACCCCGACAGATCCAGCAGTTTTGCCTGACGGCGGTACACGGCGTATTCGGAACGGCACACCATATCATCCTTGAAGAGCCGAACCGAGATTTGGAATACCGTTATTTCGGCCTGATCGTCATATTCAATAAAACGGCCCTTGGCGACGATTTCGTTTTCCCGGTCCTCCAGGGTGGAATTCCCCTCCAGCCGGGCTATTTTGAGTTTTCGGTCATAGCGTAGGCGGTCGGTCTGGAAGAGTATGTTTTTATCCTCCTCCAGCCCCCAGACTTCGCCGAAGCAGTCGATAAACTGATTATCTTCCCCCTGAAGCTCTATCCGGTTAGCCCTGAGCAGCAGCTTATCGGACCGCACCTCGGCATTCCCGGTAAGCATGGTGATTTCTTTCCCCGACGCCCGACCCCCGGTCATGTGATCCGCCCTGAAAGTAAAGGTATCTGCATTGACAGAAAAGCTAAGGGCCAACAGTAAAAGTGTCAGGGGAAGGGTTTTTATGACCATAGGGCCGGTTCCATGGGCTCATACCCATCCGCATCCGGGCTTTGTTCCGGATTAATGAAAGGTTCCCCGTTTTCGGGGTAGCTGCCCGGTTCGGCCACTTCTTCGGAGGATTCCTCCCCGGAAGAATCCTCCTCATCCTTATCAACAAAAGTTCCATCTACGCCGCCGGAAAAGGCCCAGGTTCTGCTCCGGGCATCGGCGAAAAAACCCTTGCCTGAAAAAAGGGTCCCGTCGGAACGCTGGATGCCCACGGTATCCTCTTCGCCCCCGGTAAGCAGCCTCGGTTCGTCCTCCCAGGAAAGGTTATCTGTTTCTATGGTTATATCTTCCGACTCAACGGCGATAATAATACTTTTTTCCAGCAATATATTTCCTGACTCCAGTTCCACCAGGGCATTCCCCGCCCGGCCTGAGGCATTTACATCATCACCGTGATTGTAAAACTGTTCAAAGGAAAAATTCCGGAGTTCCATGGTCTGCCGTTTTTCATACCGTTCCGCCAGCTGGGCCCGGAAACGCACCACCGGGTCCCCATCCCGCATCCGGACATACTCCACCTCTCCCATAATAATGTCCGGCTGGTCTTCATTTTCAGATTCCATGTCACCGTAATCAAAGGAGCAGCTGCCCAGCAAAACTAAGGCTATACCAATGAGGAATGAGAAATGAGAAATGAGGAATTTGTGTTTTGTCGCCACTCTTTTTTTGCCTGGTTTCGTATCTTTCATTCCTAACTTCTGCTTCCTAATTTCTAATTCCCTTTCGTTTTTTTGACCGCAGCGATGAAGTCCCGGAACAGGGGGCTGGCTGCGGTGGGTTTGGACTTAAATTCCGGGTGGAATTGTACCCCCAGGCCCCAGGGGTGATCCGACCATTCTACGGCTTCCACCAAACTTTTATCCTCCGTAAAGCCTGTAAGCTGAAGCCCTGCATCGGTCATTTCCTTGCGGAAGGTATTGGCAAATTCGTAACGGTGCCGGTGGCGCTCGGAAACGGTCTTTTCTTTATAGGCCGCGAAAAACAGGGAGTTTGGTTCCGCCAGGGATATCCATTTTCCCAGCCGCATGGTGCCGCCGTAGTTCTTCACATCCACCTGATCCTCCAGGAGGCTTACCACCGGGTGCTTGGTGTCCTGGTTAAATTCCGTAGAATCCGCGTCCTCCCAGCCCAGCACATTCCGGGCCCAGTCTATCACCATGATCTGCATCCCCAAACAAATGCCGAAGTAGGGGAGCTTGTTTTTCCGGGCCCATGCCGAAGCCTTAACCATGCCGTTGATGCCCCGCTGGCCAAAGCCTCCGGGCACCAGGATACCATCCACCCCCCCATCCGCAGCGGAAGCCCCCAGGACAGCATCGGCATCCTCGGTTTCTTCCAGTCGGGAGGAGTCGATCTTTACCAACTCCACTTCCACCCGGTTTTCCAGCCCCGCATGGAACAGGGCTTCAAACACCGACTTATAGGAGTCGTGAAGGTCCATATACTTACCCACGATGCCGATTCGGACCTTGCCGCTCAGGCTGTTAAAACGCTCCATCATGGAGTACCAGGGTTTGAGGTTGGCGTGCCTGCTCTCTACCCCCAACTTTTTCAATACCACCTGATCCAGTTTCTGATCGAAAAAAACCAGGGGTACCTCATAAATTGTAGTGTCCACATTGTAGGAAGTAAAGACCGCCTCGCTTTCCACATTGGTAAAAAGGGCTATCTTCCGTCGGGTTGCCTCTTCCAGCATTACCGGGGCCCGGCAAATCAGCACATCCGGCTGAATTCCCTGTTCCTGCATAGCCTTCACCGAGTGTTGGGTGGGTTTGGTCTTTAACTCACCCTCGCCGACCTCCGGGATCAGGGTCAGGTGGGCTGAAAGGACGTTTTCCCGGCCCAATTCATGAATAAGTTGCCGGGCTGCTTCCAGAAAGGGGATGGATTCAATATCCCCCACGGTCCCACCGATTTCCACGATCACCACATCAGTATCGGCGTCTTCCTTGGAAACCGCCAAAATCCGATTTTTAATTTCGTCGGTTATGTGGGGGATCACCTGGACACAACGCCCCAGGTACCGGCCCTCCCGTTCCTTACGGATCACGGTTTCGTAAACCTGGCCGGTGGTGATGGAATTGGCCCGGGAAAGGGGCCCGGAGGTAAACCGGGCGTAATTTCCCAGATCCAGGTCCGTTTCCCCCCCATCGTCGGTTACATAGACCTCCCCATGCTGGTAGGGGCTCATGGTCCCAGCATCCACGTTAATATAGGGATCGCACTTGACCATCCGGACATTAAACCCCCGTCCTTCAAGCAAGGCTCCCAGGGAGGAGGCCGCGACCCCCTTACCAAGGCTTGAACACACGCCCCCGGTGACAAAAATAAACTTATTCATGTAAACCAATTATCCCGATGCGGGGGGGCTTAGTCAACGTACTGACAAATTCCCGGTTTGCTCAAAGGGGGTTCCGCCCGGTCACTACCCCAGCAGTAAAAGCCCACATTTTACTAATATTATAAAATTGATAATTGACACTATCTAGCGCAGTCCTTACTATAAAGGGTATGGCAGATGAAATAGTTTTGACCGATGCTGATTTTGAGCAGTACCGAAACCTCATTTACAATGAAAGCGGTATCAATTTTACCAAGACCAATCGCTCCATTCTGGAGGGCAGGCTCAAGGAGCGGCTTCGGGGTAAGACGGGGATCACCTTGGGTTCCTATTTTACTACCATCTCCAAAGATAAAGAGGAGCTCAAGGGCTTTCTTGATTCGGTTACCACCAATCTGACCCGGTTTTTTCGTAATCAGGCCCAATTTGACGCTCTGGAACACCATGTTATCCCGGAATTGATGAAGATTAAGAAGCCTACAGGCAATACTACCATCAAAATCTGGAGTGCCGGCTGTTCCACCGGGGAGGAACCCTATACTATCGCCATGCTTTTGACCGAAATTCTGCCCCCGCCCTGGAAATTTGAGATCGTGGCCAGTGATATCAGCCTGAAATGCCTTATGACCGGCAAGGAGGGCTTCTACGCCGATGGTCGTATGGACGGTATCCCGGATAATTACCTGAAAAAGTACTTCGACAAGGTAACCGGAGGCTATAAGGTTAAGCCCGAGCTGATGGCTAAGATACGTTTTGATTACCATAACCTTAAAAACGATTCGGGGCAGCGCAATCTGGACATCGTATTCTGTCGGAATGTGATCATCTATTTTGATGAACAAACCCAGCTCGGGGTGGTTAACCGTTTCTGGGATTCCATGGCGTCCAAGGCCTTTCTTTTTATCGGCCATTCTGAATCCCTCTTCGGGATGAATACCAAATTCGAATTTGTTAAAACCGAGTGGGCAACCTTGTACCGGAAATTTATATAGGGCAGAGAAAAATAGTAAAAGGAGAACGATTGTGGCTGAGGATGTTGCGGTATTAATTGTTGACGATTCGGCGCTGATGCGTAATCTCATAGGCAGGATGATAGAAGCCACCCCTGGGTTGGTGATTGCTGAAAAGGCCATGAACGGACGTTTCGCCCTGGATAAGATACCCCGGGTCAACCCGGATATTATCGTCCTGGACCTGGAAATGCCGGAAATGAACGGCATTGAATTCCTTAAGGAACGAAAAAAACAGGGGATCACCATCCCGGTGGTGATCCTTTCTTCCATTGCCGCCAAAGGCGCGGAGATCACCTTTGAAGCCCTTTCTCTGGGGGCCAGCGACTTTATTCAGAAACCCTCAGGTTCGGTGTCCGAGGACATCCACACCGTAAAGGATACCCTGGTGGGCATGCTCTTAGGCTATGGCGGTCAGTACCGCCGGAGTCAGGGCCGCAAGGTAGTCCCCTCCATTGATTTTACCGCCAAGACCATTACCCCCATTGCACACGGAACCGAGCCGGCGAAAAGTTCCACGGTCAGTCAGATCCTGGGTAGCCCAGCCACCGGGCCGGCCAAGCCGCTGGTAGCGGTACGCAAGCCCGCTAAGACCGAAATTATTGCCATCGGTATCTCCACCGGCGGACCTGACGCCCTGCGGGTGGTGTTTGCCAACCTGGATAAGGACCTGAAGGTGCCCATCGTGGTGGTTCAGCATATGCCCCAGGGCTTTACTAACGAATTTGCCAAAAGCCTGGACCGGCTCTGCCCCTTGGATGTGAAGGAAGCCGAAGAAGGGGACGCTATACAGCCCGGGCGCATCCTCATTGCCCAGGGGAATAAGCACCTGGAAGTGGAGCGGAGGGGCGGGGGAGTTGTAGCCCACCTTTCCGATGCGCCCCAGGTGAGCGGTCACCGGCCTTCGGCGGATGTGCTCTTCGCCTCGGTGGCTCTTGTGTATACCAACCATGCCCTGGGGGTGATCATGACCGGTATGGGCCGGGACGGCGCCCAACAGCTGGGGACCATTTTCAAGGAAGGGGGCATGACCCTGGGCCAGGATGAGGCGTCCGCCGTGGTTTACGGTATGCCCCGGGTAGCCCATGAACTGGGCCATGTGCAGGAGCAGGTTTCCCTGGAGAAAATGGCCCGCCGAATCTGCGATGTGGCCAAGGCGGTGCGGTAAAGGTTTTTTCAGGTAAGAAAAATTTTAAAAATTACCGGGGATTAGCGGATATTCGCCGGATCTTGTAAAAAAAATATGAAAAATAGGTATGAAGATTTACTGGAATATTACGATGAGTTGTTTCCGGTTGAAAAGAAGCGCATGGAATTTATTGAATTCCTGACAAAAAACCTGGATCCCTCCAGGCCTTTTCGGGTTCTGGATATAGGCTGCGCCACCGGGACCACCGCCCTGTACCTGGCCCGGCAGGGCATGGATCTGGTGGGCATTGATGTCAATGAGACCATGATCCAAAGCGCCAACCGTCGTAACCGGGAACCCAAAAGCAACGCCCGTTTTTTTTGCATGGATATGCGCGCCTGCCGCTCCTATTTCCCCGCAGCAAGCTTTGACATGATTCTCTGCCTGGGAAACAGTCTGGCCTGCCTCAACAGTAAAGGTGAAATTGATTCCCTGTTCCGCCAAGTCCGGGAACTTTTGGTGCAGGACGGGGTTTTTGTGTTTGAGCTTTTGAATTACGACCGTATTGTGGTGGGAAAAAGCGGCGAAATACCCCCCAAAGAAACGGTGCGGGTGAATCTTACCCAGCGTTATAATACCATCCCGGACGGCCATATACGACTCAGCACTGCGGTCCTTTCCCTTAACGGCTACCCGGTCTTCTCCGAAGACACCCTGCTCTACCCGGTGGGTTCCCGGGAATTAAGCTCCCTGCTCCGGAATGCCCCGCTCAGTGGAGAACCTTTTTACCGGGACTTTGACAAAAACCCCCTGAGCCGGGAGGCGGTTACCCTGGTGGGGACTGCCAGGAAGGATTAACTCCCCGGGCTTTAGCCCATTGGACTTTAGTCCGCCGGGCTTTTAGCCCGCCTTCACCTGCCACTTGCCCTCGATTTTTTCGAACCGGGCGGCGGGTAGGGTGACCTGGCGGCTGTCTTCGGCGCTGAGTTTTACGGTACCTACCACCACATTGACCTCCACCACTTTCCAGATAGCATCGTCATAGCTGATCTTGCAGCCCTCAGGGGGGATGAGCCGGCGCTGTTCGTTGTAAAAATTGTGCTCGTAGGCCAGGCAACAGAGGAGACGGCCGCAGGGGCCGGAAATTTTCATGGAGTTCAGGGAGAGGTTCTGGTCCTTGGCCATTTTTATAGAGACCGGCTTGAGTTTGTCCGAAACCGCGTGGCAGCAGTAGGCCCGGCCACAGACACCCAGGCCGCCCACTACCCGGGATTCGTCCCGGACCCCGATCTGGCGCAGCTCAATACGGGTCTTGAAGATACTTACCAGGTCCTTTACCAGTTCACGGAAGTCCACCCGGTTTTCTGCGGTAAAGAAAAAGAGGATCTTTGGTTCCTCCAGTAGGTAATGGACCGAAACCAGCTTCATTTCCAAACGGTGGGTCTCGATTTTTTCCTTACAGATCCGGAAGGCGTCTTTTTCCTGTTTCCGGTTATATTGGGATTTTTCCAGGTCATCCTTGGAGGCGGGCCGTTCTATCCGGGATATTTCGCCTAAGCCCGGAGAATTCCGGTGCTGTATGGGGCCGATTATCTGGGCCAGATCCCGTCCGTACCGGGTGGGAACCATGACCCAGCTTCCGGCGCCCAGTTCTTCCCCTTTATAGGCGGCGAGAAAGGTTTCATTGGAGTAGGAAAGCCGGAGCCGGTAAACCGGGGTGTCCGGGGCCAGGGGGTCATCCACGGCTACAACGATAACATCGGTTTCTTCCCCCAGGGAGTCAGAATTATCCTCTAGGGCGGAAATATCCTCATCCCCGTCCATATCTTCATATTCATCAGACATAATGGTTTCCTTTTTTGGCGAAAGCAGGATCGCCGAGGTCGCGTTACAATAAAAACATAGGTCTTTATTGTACTAAATCTACAAGCAGGCCGGTGATTTCATCAAGCCGGGCCAACAGTCCAAGCTGGTCAACCTGGCCCGCAAGTATTCCCGCAGCCAGTTGTTCCAGTTTTTCATCCACCACCCGGATCACGTGATGCCGTTTTGCCTCTTTTGATTCCGAGGTTCCACGCTCACCCTTAAACCCGGGTTTTAAGTAATTGGGGATGCCGATCTGGGCTTCAATATCGTAGCCATTTGCCACCACATAGCGGAGGAAACGGCGGACCGCCCGTTTGTACTGTGCTATCTCCTCACCCAGGGGCCGCAGCCGCAGATCGTCACCGGCGCTGTGGACCCCGTCAAGGAGTTCCTGGAGGACCTCTTCCGAGGGGGCAAGGCTGTCCAGGGCGGCCGAGGCTTCAAGGTCCTCAGCTTCCCGGGTTTCGGTTCCCTCCAGGAGACGGGAGAAGGCACTCTTTTTTGTGCCTTTTATTGCCTTGTCCCCGGGTTTCCGGGTCTGGGCGTAGGCTGCGGGGTTAAAAAGCGGGATGTTGCTGGGGAGCTCTATTTTATCCATTCGATCCCCCGGAGCGGGAAGCCTTTTTTGAATGGGAGAAAGCCGAAAGGGCGGATTTGACCCCCTGGGCGTCCCGGTGCTCCGCAACGGCCCGATCCCAGGCTTCATCGCTTTGGCAGACCGTTACCTTGCCGTGGATAAGGCAGCCCTCGTCAGCCTGGATGCGCCGGGTGATAATGTCACCCAGGACCAGGGCGGTATTGAGGATGATGATTCGCTCGTCGGCCAGGATGTTTCCATAAACAACCCCCCCTATGGTTACCGTGGTGCCCGTGATATTGCCCTTCATCCGTGCCCGTTCCCCCACCACGACCCGGCCCCGGGCGGTCAAATTGCCCTGTATGCTGCCGTCCACCCGGGTAAAGCCCCCGGACTCAATATCGCCGTTAATCGAAGCGCCGGGACCTAAGATGGTATTAATGGAAAAATCTTCGTATCTGTCGTTGGACATTCACCCTCCCGCCTTCGGCTGCCTGAGGGTTTACCGTTGGTTTTTTGCGATGCTGGAACGGATATTAAGGTACTTGAAGGGGTCTACCACGTCGGAGCCGATATGAACCTCGTAATGCAGGTGGGGTCCTGTGGAAAGGCCGGTGTTCCCGATATAGCCTATGGTTTCCCCCTGCTGTACCCGCTGCCCAGTGGTTACCCGGAACTGCTGCATATGGCCGTAGCGGGTGTAGAACCCATGCTTGTGCTTGATGATCACATAGTTCCCGAAGCCCGTGGCGTCGTAGTCCACGGTTACCACCTGCCCGTCCGCGGCAGCCACAATGGCATCCCCCTGGCGGTAGGTGGACATATCAATGCCCTTATGAATGTAATATTGGCCGGTAAAGGGGTTTTCATTCTGTCCAAAGAACATGGAAATATGGCCTATGCCGCCTTTGATAGGCCAGATGCTGGGAATTTCCGTGAGCAGGGCACTCTGGGAATCCAGGAGGGTGCCGATTTCCTTGACCGGCTCCACCGCTGAGGCCAGGTATTCAGAAAGCCGCCGCACATCGTCCACTTCCTGGAGGGTCCCTTCGGCGGTTTCTTTGATATCGAAGAATGAGGAAAGGTCCCCGGAAAGGGAGGGATTGGAAGCCCTATTTGCAGGAGTATCCACCCCCAGGGCGGAAAGGGTGCTGGAAAGTGCCACTTCGAAGCCCCGGGCAGTGCGCAGGAGCCGGGAGGTTTCGTCCCGTAACTGGTCCAGGCTGGCCTGGGCGTTCTTGAGCCGCCCATCCTTGTCCGCCAATACACCCCTGGTATTGCTGTAGGAAGCGCCGTACCAGAAGAAAGCCCCGACTATACCTGCCAGGACCAGGGCCATACAGGCCATGGACAGCACGGTTACATGGAGATTGTAGACTTTTTTCTCAGAATGGGGGACTAAGACGATGGTATACCGGCGGGTTAGCTCCTGAAAGATGACTTTGAAAAAGGAAGCTATCCCTTTGACAAGTATAAGGGCAAGGTTTTTTACCTTAAAGACCAGACTGTTTTCAAACCGTTTATACTCGTGAACCGATGCCACTCTATACCTCTATGTAATTATCGGGTTATATCCCTTTTTTCATTGTACGAAAAAGCACTGTTTTCTGTCAAATTATAAAAATTTCGTTCTCCATATTGTACTCCAAATACTTTCTTTTGTCAAATGGGGTTTCTTTTTAATTTTTTCCATATTCCTTTCCTTTTTTGACAAAAAATCTATAAAAGAGTATACTATCAGTAAATTTATCTCGGGGAAACGAAATTTTCAATAAAAAATGAAATATTTTTTAAGAATGGGCATAGCTTTATTTGGCTTATTGTCCCTGGCGGCCTTTCTCGTTTCCCTTTTCCTGGCCCGGGATATGACCAGTTCCGCAGGAAACCTCACCGGAAGCTCCGGGGCCCTCCCTTCCCCTCTGAATTACCACTTTGCCCTTTATTTGCCGGATAACCGGAATTCCTTCTTCACCGGGATTATCCGGGGGGCGGAACAGGCTGCGGCGGAGCTGAATTTAGCGGTTTCCATCCATTCTATTGACCCGGCCAAAAATGAGCTGGAAATGGCTTCCTATACCGGGATAGACGGGGCTGTGGTTTGCCCCTACCTGGACGACGCTCTGGCCCGGCGCCAGCTGGATAAGCTGGGGGCGCAGCAGATTCCGGTGGTGATCATCAACCACAATGTGCCCAACGATCAGCCCTGGCCCTTTATCGGGTCCAACAACTTCGAGGTAGGCCGCAGGGTAGGCCTTTCTGTGGGCGCCATCAACGAAGGGCCCATACGGCTGGCCCTGGTGTACAGCGACAAGGCGCCGGGCATATACGGGGAGCGGGAACTGATGGAGATGGGGATATCCGCCGCCTTGGGGCAAAGGCTGGCCGCCCCTATCCTGGGGCTGCGGACCAACCTGAATCCCCTGGATGCGGAGGAACTCCTGTACCGGCTTTTCAGGACCAGGCAGGACATCAATACCATCATCTTTACGGACCCGAACGATACCCTGGCGGCGGTCCAAACCTTGATCGACATGAACCTGGTGGGTCAGGTCCAGATCATCGGTTTTGGTGATGATCCGGGGATACTGGAAAATATCCGCAAAGGCCTCATCGCCTGTAGTGTCCTGACCAATCCTGAACGGATAGGCTACGAATCCATACGGTCCCTGTGGTCCCTGCGGAACACAGGCTATACCCCCACCTCCATTGATACGGGGATAGGGATCATAGATCGGAGCAGCCTGTGAAATCCCCCCTTGGAAGGATACGGGGTTCCATCCGCCTGCAAATGCTCTTCAGCGGGGTGGGGGTCTTTTTGATCCTGGTTCTTTCCACCGCCTATATTCTCTTTTCCTCCATAAGACTCCAGGCGGTGTCGGCCCGCAGCTTTGAGAAGGAGCGGTTTATCAAGTCCATCCAGGAGGGGCTTGAGGCTTTTCAGGAACCCCTGCTCAACTATCTTTCTACCCGTTCCTCCAACGCCCTCTCCCGGATTCTCATTGATACCCAGGCCCTGCGGTGGAAGCTGCCCACCTATATGCCCATAACGGTGAACCAGTCCGAATTGAAGGAACGGGAGCTTTATTCCCTGATCCATTCCTATCTGAATCTGGCGGACCAGGCCATGGAGGAAAAGCGGGGACGGAATGTATCCGCCTATACCCGGATCTACGATGAGATGGAGGGGCTCCTGGGCTACATCAATAACGAGATAGACCACATCAGCACCGAACGGTTCAGGAGCCAGTTGGATGCCTATGGGATTTTTATCGCCGATGCCTGGGCGGTTCAGTTCTGGAATTTTTTGTTCATCATTTTTATTTCCATCTTCGCAATCCTCATGCTTTTCAGTTCCATCAGACGTATCACCAGCCCCCTGGTCAGACTTTCCGCCATGGCGGTGGAGATCTCCGCGGGGAATTTTGGGGTTAACGATATTGAGCCCAGTTCTGTTGAGGAAATGGATCAGCTGGTCCGGGCTTTTAACCGGATGAAGCACGATATCAGCCAATATGTTGAGGCCATACGCCGTCAGGAAAACATCAGGCAGGAATATATGCAGGAGCGCTTGCGGAATATGAATATGGAAGGCCTGGTGCGGCACATGGAGATCTACGCCCTCCAGGCCCAGATGAATCCCCACTTCCTGTTCAATACCCTGAACACGGGGATGCAGCTTGCCATTGTGGAGGGGGCGGACCGGACTGGGGAATACATGGAGTACCTGGCCCGGCTCTTCCGGCATATTATCAGAAACAAAGAAATTATTGTTCCCCTGCGCCATGAAATTGAAGGGATGAATTACTATTTCTACCTGTTAAGGGTACGGTTCCCCAAGAGCCTCGATCTTGCCATGGACTGCGACGAGGCCCTGCTGGACAGATACAAGGTGCCGGTTTCTATACTCCAGCCCCTGGTGGAAAACTGTGTGGTCCACGCCTTTAAGAACGTTCCGGCCTATCCTGAGGAAAGTTCCGCCCGGGCTTCCCACATCAGGGTTAGTGCGGCTCTGGAAGGGGAACGGCTGGTGTTACAAGTGGTGGACAATGGCAGCGGCATGACCGGGGAAACCCGGGAAAAGCTGCTCCATCCCCAGTCCATAGCCCAGTCCTCTCTGTCCAGGGTTATGGGGCTGGAAAACGTGATCCAGCGGCTGTACTTTTTCTACCCCGATGATCCTGAAGTGGTGGATATCAAGAGCGGCGAGGGCGGGGAAGGGACCGCCATCATTATCCGTATCAATACCCTGAGGGAACCCTCGTATCCCGGAGGAAGCCGTGTATAGAGTTCTGATTGTGGACGATGAGGAGCCGGTCCTGGACAGTTACGAATTTATGCTGAAGGGCACCGGCGATTTTGCCCTGGCGGGAAAGGCGCGTACGGGCTTTGAAGCCCTGAAACTGATCTACGAGCTGGAACCGGATCTGGTGTTTATGGATATCAACATCCCCGGCCTGGATGGGCTGGAGGTGATCACCGAGGTCCGCAAAAAATTTGTCCCCATGGTTTTTATCCTTTCCACCGCCTATGAGCGTTTCGATCTTGCCCAGCGGGCCATACCCCTGGGGGTGTTTGCCTACTTGGTTAAACCGGTTTCAAAGAAAACTTTTTTAGGCGCCCTGGATGAGGTCCGCGCTGCCCTGAAAAACCGGGTGCCCGATCAGGCCCCCCAAACCGAAGATGAGGCGGCCCGGCAGTTTCTGCAGAAAACCATCTGGAAGGAGATTTCCGCCGAAGACTGGGAAGGGTACCGGGAACGGTTCAGCCTGCCCTCGGACAAAGGGATAGTGTTTATGGCGGAACTGGATCAGGATACGGAAATCTGGTGCGGAAAAATTGCCGAACAGCTTTCCTACCGCCATCGTTGCCGCTGGGATGTGATACTGAACCGGGGATTTTTTCTTGTTTTTGAGGAACTGCCCCGGGATACCCTGGAGGGCCGGCTTCTGGGTATATTCAGGGAAATTAAGCTGCCCCCTGGAATCTGCTGCTACGGCATAGGGGAACCCCGTCCGGGGCCGGAACTGTACCAGTCCTGCAACGGCGCATTGAGGGAACTGCAAAACAAACTGAACTCTACGGATATGAAGCAGAGGGAACGGCAAAAAATAGTACAGCTGCGGCATAAGATCGGGATTGCCGGGGCGGAGGAGGTAAAAAAGCTCTTCAAGTCCCTCTGGGAGGAGGTGTTTTCCTCAGGCGATTTTACCCTGGCAAAGATGAAGATGTGCGCACTTTTTCTGTTCCTGATAGACGACTGTACCGGATCCTACGGCGCCCATTCTGAGCTGGAACCCCCCTTTTACCCTGCCGAGGAGATACTGGCCCTGGAGGATATGGCGGAATGGGAACTCTGGGCGGATGACGCCTTCGGGAAGCTTCTGTTCCAGGCCACCCTGCACAGATCGGGCAACTTTCCCCTGCCCCTGGGCAAGGCCATTGAGTACATCCACGGGCATTTTGCGGAGGGGCTCCAGCTCAGTGCTGCGGCGGAGGCAGCCCAGGTTTCCTCAGCCTATTTAAGTCGCCTCTTTTCGGAACACCTGAAAACAAACTTTGTGGATTACCTGACCGAGCTGCGGATAGAACAGGCGGAGAAGCTTATCCTGGAGGGGAGGATGAATATCAAGGAAGTGGCCTTTGCGGTGGGGTACCAGGACCCGAATTATTTCAGCAAGATATTCAGGAAAACCACCGGAGTGCTGCCCACGGTGTATGCTGCCCAGGGCAGGGTATCTTCAGCGCAGGAGGGTGGATATGAAACGGATAAACTTTAGCTGGTTGATAGTAGTAGTGTTGGTGTTTTCCGGCTGTTCCCGGGGGAAGACTGCGGCCTCTCCGGCGCCGGTACAGGGTGCGGCAGTATCTTCGGAGATCCCCAGTGTTGCAGTGCCGGAGCCGGACGGGACCAAGCGGGTGACCATAGGGTTTTCGGTAGCCACGGCGACCTTTATTGTTGAACGGTGGAACAAGGATGTGAAGGTCTTTTCCGGGGCGGCCCAGGAACTGGGGGCGGATGTGCTGGTTCAGCTTTCCGCCGGGGGGACCAGGGAGCAGATTGCCCAGATAAACTATATGGCCAATCAGAAGATAGATATTCTGGTGGTGATCGCCAATAATACTGAGATGATGACCGGGGTAATCAAACAGGTCCGGGATGCAGGTATACCCGTGATAGCCTATGACCGGATGATCATGGGGGTGCCCATTGATGCGTATATTTCTTTTGATAACCGGGAGGTGGGCCGTAAGTTCGGGCAGGCCCTGACCGATGCGGTTCCCCGGGGGAAGTATTTGGTGGTTAACGGCTCTCTGGCGGATTCCAACAGTTACGAAGTAAATGTCGGGCTTCATGAAATACTGGACCCCCCCATTGCCGCAGGGGACATAGAGCTTGTACAGGAAATCTGGCTTGAGGAGTGGAGTTTTGACGAGGCCCTGGAAAAGGTAGGCGCCATATTTGAAGAGCGTTCGGACTTTGACGCCATCTCCTGTGGCAATGATCAGATAGCCGGCGCGGTGATCCAGCTTTTATCCGAGCGGCGCCTTGCCGGAAAGGTGATGGTGGTAGGCCAGGATGCGGAACTGATCAGCTGCCAATATGTGGTGGAGGGGCTTCAGCTCATGACCGTGTATAAGCCCATAGGAAAACTCGCTGTCCGGGCAGCCCAACTGGCCATGTCCATCGTGGAGAAGCACCCCATTCCCCCGGCTACCATGCTGGACAACCAGAGCGGGACCATGGTTCCGGGGTATATAGAAATGCCTGTAGCGGTGGATAAAACCAATATGGATGTGGTCATCCGGGACGGTTTTCACTCCCAGGAGGATATTTACCGGAATGTTATGGAGTCCCACGAATGGGGAAAATATTGACATTAAAATATTCCTTCTAAAAGGGGGCACATTTTTGGAAAAGGGGAATATTCTTCTTTTTTGTCAAAAGATTACGGTATCCAATAGACATGTTTCCGATCCAAAATAGATCAAGTTTATAATTCATTATTCATTATGGAGGAAAAAAATGAAGAAAATTAGTTTAGTCTTAGTGATCCTTCTGGCCTTTGGCGCCATGGCATTTGCCGGTGGCGGACAGCAGGGCGGCGGAACCGGCGGAGCCAGTGCTGCACCCCTTATTGGTATAGCAATGCCCGAAACCACGGTTCTGCGCTGGGTAAAAGACGGCGCCAGCCTTAAAGCGGAGGCGGAAAAACTCGGCTACCGCGCGGAACTCCAGAACGGCAACGGCGATCAGGTTCAGCAGAACCAGCAGATCGGTAATCTCCTGACCCAGGGCGCCAAGCTCCTGGTGGTCGGTCAGTTGAATGACGGCGTCGCCTCTGCGATTTCCGATGCGGCCCGGGACAAAGTTGCGGTCATCGCCTATGACCGTATCATCCAGAATTCAGCGGACTACGATTACTACATCACCTTTAACAACTTCAAGGTCGGCCAGCTTCAGGGCCAGGGCCTGGTAAAGGCTATGAACCTCGACGCCGCCACCACCGCGGCCCCCAAGTACATCACCTACTTTGCCGGTTCCCCCACTGACGGAAACGCCTTCTTCTTCTTTGACGGCGCCACCAGCGTTCTCAATCCCTA
Organism: Treponema primitia ZAS-2; assembly: GCF_000214375.1. Lineage (NCBI taxonomy): Bacteria > Pseudomonadati > Spirochaetota > Spirochaetia > Treponematales > Treponemataceae > Treponema > Treponema primitia. Next base: position 1,166,870 of record NC_015578.1, read on the forward strand.
TATTGAGAAGGGCGTACTCAAGGTAGTGGGCCCGGCGCCCAAGGATTCCAAGGACACCGCCAATTTCCAGCGTATAGCCACTGAAGGCTGGCTGCCCAATATCGCCAAAAACAGGATGGAAAACCTCCTCACCGGGGATGCCCGCAGCGTAACCCTTGATGCGGTTCTTGCCCCCAACGACACCCTGGCCCGGGCCATCATCGAAGCCTGCCTTGCGGATGCCAAATATGCCCAGAAGCTGCCCGTGGTATCAGGGCAGGACGCCGAAGCCGCTTCCCTGGCCATGATCAAGAACGGCCAGCAGGCCATGACCGTGTTCAAGGATACGGGCAAACTGGCTGAAGCCGCCATCATCCTTGCGGACCAGATCCTCAAGGGCGTGGCGAATCCCGTGGTTCCCGGGGCGGTCCTGGCTTCCAGCATCGGCCTTGAGAGCATCGGCGATACGGGGAAGAAAGTGGTAAAAGCCTATCTTCTCGATCCCATTAATATCACCAAGGACAATTGGAGAGAACCCATCACCGCAGGATTCATCAGTGCTGATGAAGTTGCAGCCAACGGTTTGCAATAAGCGTGTGAAATCGCTGTTTTGTTAGAGCGTTTTTGAATATAGGGCCGGCTATGAAGGTACACTTCATGTCCGGCCTTGTATCTTTTCTATTGATAAAGGAAACGCCATGGACGAGTATATTCTTGAAGTACAAAACCTGACTAAGGAATTTCCCGGGGTCCGCGCCCTGGACCGGGTGAATTTCAGGGTTAAGAAGGGCGAAATCCATTCCCTCTGCGGGGAAAACGGCGCCGGCAAATCAACCCTGATGAGCGTAATCAGCGGGGTGTATCCCAAGAGCAGCTACGATGGGACGGTCCTGTACAAGGGCCATGAAACCGGTTACCACAGTGTAAAGGATAGCGAAAAAGAAGGACTTGCCATTATCCATCAGGAGTTGGCCCTGAGTCCCTATTTATCAATTTACGAAAATATATTCTTGGGACACATGAAAACCCGGCTTGGGATTATTAACTGGAATTTTTATATAAAGGAATCGCAAAAGTACCTGGACCGGGTAGGCTTGAAAGAAAGCCCCTATACTACGGTCAGCAAGCTGGGGGTGGGAAAACAGCAGCTTGTGGAAATTGCCCGGGCCCTTTCCAAAGAAGTGGACCTTCTCATCCTTGATGAGCCCACCTCTTCCCTGAATGATGAAGAAAGCAACCATCTGTTAAACCTCATCCTTGAATTTAAGCGCCAGGGCATTACGGCGATTATGATTTCCCATAAACTTAATGAGGTGCTCAAGATTGCGGACAGTATTACTATTTTTCGTGACGGCAAGACTATTTCCACCTACGATGTCAAGGCGGATAAGGTCACAGAAGAAATGATCATCAAGGATATGGTGGGGCGGGATTTAACCCATCGTTTTCCGGGTAGGAAATCAAACCCCGGGGAAACGGTCATGGAAGTCAAAAACTGGTCGGTTTATCATCCTGACTATCACAATATGAAAGTTGTGGACAACGCTTCATTCTACCTGCGGAAGGGGGAGATCCTCGCCTTCTGCGGGCCTATGGGGGCAGGGCGCACCGAATTGATGATGAGCATCTACGGTAAATCCTACGGTTCCCGCAGCGAAGGGGAACTCTCTCTCCACGGAAAAAAGATTGAGCCCCGTTCCGCAAAAGCCGCCCTGGAAGCGGGGATCGGGTATGTTTCGGAGGACAGGAAAAATCTGGGGCTGATCCTGATCCAAACTATAAAGAACAATATTTCTGCTTCTTCCCTGGCAAAAAAATTCTCCCGGTTCGGTCTGGTGCAGGCGGCAAAGGAAATCGCGGAAGCTGAAAAATACCGGAATGAACTGCGGATCAAGACCCCTTCGATAGATCAGCTTACCCGGAACCTTTCGGGTGGTAATCAGCAGAAGGTGGTGGTAGGCCGCATCCTGCTGGCGGACCCGGAGATCTTTATTGTTGACGAACCCACCAGGGGTATAGACGTCGGCGCAAAAACTGAGATATATGAAATCATAAACGATTTGGCGGCCCAGGGGAAAAGCGTGATCATGATCAGCTCGGAACTTCCCGAAGCCCTGGGCATGGCGGACCGGATCTATGTTATGAATGAAGGTAAAATTAAGGGCGTGCTGAGCCACGATGAGGCGACTCAAGAAAAGATAATGCACATGGCCCTGGTAGGGTAGTTCCCTTCCGATTTACGGAAAAAAATAGAGGAGTAGTGATTATGAGCGATACAGTGGAAAAAAAGCCCAGTATTGGCAGTTTGCTTATGGGCAGCTTAAAGGGCTATTCAATGTTCTTTGTCCTGGTATTGATAATGATTGCCTTTGCCTATCTTACCGGGGGCACCAATTTTTCATCCCGCAACTTTACTAATATCCTCATTCAGTACAGCTATGTACTGATCCTTGCGGTAGGAATGGTGATGGTAATCATCGTGCTGGGCATAGACCTTTCGGTTGGATCGGTCTGCGCCTTTGTGGGGTCCATCAGCGCCATGACCTACAATACCGGCATAGGCATGGCTCCCACCCTGCTCATTGCCCTGGCCATAGGGGTTTTGGTGGGCGCCTTTTACGGGTTCTGGATAGCCTACATGAACGTGCCGGCCTTCATTGCGACTCTGGCGGGGATGCTCCTGTTTCGGGGCTTAAGCTATATTGTTACGAGCCTTAACCCCATACAGCTCCGTGACAACGGCTACAAGCAGATGGCTTCAGGGTTTTTTCCCAATATATGGATTGATGAAGCCCAAAGCTTTGACATCCTTCCCCTCATTGTTGGAACAATTGTAGCACTGCTATTCGTTGTTTTTGATGTTATTACCCGGATTAACCGGAAAAAGAACAAGTTTGCTGTTTCCCCTGTTTGGGCCTTTGTTTTAAAGCTAATCATCATCAGCGCATTGATACTCGCCCTGAGTCAGCGCTTTGCAACCTACCGGGGCCTGCCGATAGTGGTGGCGGTTCTAGCCATCACGATTTTTATCTTTCAGTTTATGATGAACAACACGATTCTGGGGCGCTACATTTATGCAGTAGGCGGGAACGCCAGATCAGCAAAACTGTCGGGGATAAACTCGGAACTGGTTGTTTTCCTTGTATTCTGTCTGATGGGCCTCCTCACAGGCCTTGCTGCGGTTATCCACACCGGTTACATGAACTCGGCGCTGCCTGCTGCCGGCATGGGCTTTGAGATGGACGCCATCGCCTCCTGTTACATAGGCGGGGTTTCCGCAGCCGGCGGTATAGGCACCGTAGGCGGCGTTGTTATCGGCGCCTTTATTATGTGCGCCATCAACAACGGCATGTCCCTGATGAACCTGGGTGCCGCATGGCAGCAGGTGGTCCGGGCAATAATACTGCTCCTGGCAGTATTCTACGACGTGTATACCCGGCGCAAAGCGGGCTTGGGCTGATATGTCCGTATATAAGCCTTTATTGAGCCCCACGCCATGCGGCCTGGAAACGTCTACCCGCTCACCGGTTCGCGGGCGTTTTTCTGGCGGGGCTCGGTTGATAGTAAAAACGCGGGGTCTCTTGGCTGCCGTATAAAAAGGTGGTGTTTTTATGACCCCGAAAGAACGGCTCTATACCCGGCTTGCAGGGAAGCCGGTAGATAAGATCCCCAATATGAACATCATGATGCACATCGTGGCCCGGGAAGCGGGGGTTTCATACCGGGAGTACGTTCAGGATTACCGGAAGCTGGTTGAGGGGAACCTTATCTGCGCGGAGAAGTACGGCCTGGATACGGTGAGCGCCATCTCGGATCCCATGCGGGAGGCCGCGGCTTTCGGCGCGGAGCTGACCTTTCCTGAGACCACGGTCCCCTATGCAAAGAAATCCCTGATTAGCGATGACTGGGATCTTTCGGTGCTGAAGCGTTTTGATCCAACGGAAAGCGAGCGTACTCTGGATCGCATCAAAGGCTGCGAACTGCTCAGACAAAGGGTGGGGAAGGATTACCCCGTGGTGGGATGGATAGAAGGCTGCATCGCCGAGGCGGCGGACCTTAGGGGCTTAAATGAACTCTTGATAGACCTTGCCATGGAGGAAGAGCGCCTTCCGGAATTGTTTCAAATCATTTTTGAGGAGCAGAAACTCTTTGCAAAAGCCCAGATCCATGCCGGGGCGGATATTATCGGGGTGGGCAATGCCGCAGCATCACTAATTGGCCCGGTCTTGTATAAAAACTACGGTCTGGAATGGGACAAAAAAATCACCGAATATATTCATGCCTGCGGAGCAAAGGTGAAGCTCCATATATGCGGGAATATTACGCCTCTCTTAGAATTACTGCGGGAAGTGAAGGCGGATATCCTTGATATTGACTCCATGGTGGACTTCGCCAGGGCTGCAAGGTTCTTTGAAGGGACAGGTACCGCGGTGAGCGGGAACGTACACCCCGCAGGGGTGTTGATGCAGGGGACGGCTGAGCTGGTGGAACGGGAGATAAAACGCTGCATGAACATCAGCTCGGCCACTTCCCTGGTCGCTGCGGGGTGCGAGGTTCCTTTGGCTACGCCGGAGGAGAATTTGCTTTTGATGGATCGGCTGCTTTATCTGTAGGGATGCGGATACGCAATTATTCCACCCTAATGCAAGAAATTTGCTATAATCATAGAAAGAATACCAGCTTATTGCTTTTAGCCCTACCCCCTCTTGAAACTAATTGAAATCTTTGCTATATTATCGCAATTCAGAGCGTCTATTAGCATTTTTTATCATACCATAACGGATGAACCTAAGGAGTAGTGTAGATGGGCATCGATATTACCAAGATGCGGAACATTGGGATTAGCGCGCATATTGACTCGGGGAAAACCACCCTTTCGGAACGTATTTTGTTCTATTGTGACAAAATTCACGCCATCCATGAGGTCCGCGGGAAGGACGGGGTAGGCGCCACCATGGACCACATGGAGCTTGAGCGGGAGCGGGGGATTACGATTCAGTCCGCCGCGACCCAGGTTGAATGGAAGGATTATACCATTAACCTCATTGATACACCCGGGCATGTGGACTTTACCATTGAAGTGGAGCGGTCTTTGCGGGTCCTGGACGGGGCGATCCTGGTGCTTTGCGCGGTGGGGGGGGTTCAGTCCCAGTCCATCACCGTGGACAGGCAGCTTAAGCGTTACCATGTGCCCCGTATTGCCTTTGTCAACAAGTGTGACCGTACCGGGGCCAACCCCTTTAAGGTGCGGCTCCAACTCCGGGAAAAACTGGGGCTTAACGCGGTGATGATACAGATCCCCATTGGGCTTGAGGATAAACTTGAGGGCCTGGTGGACCTGATTACCATGAAGGCCGTGTACTTTGACGGCGACTCGGGGACCGAACTCCGGTACGCCGAGATCCCCCCCCACCTTAAGGGGGATGCGGAAAAGTACCGGGAAGAGCTGATCGATGCGGTTTCCCTCTTTTCCGATGAGCTTGCGGAGAAATTCCTGGGCGGGGAGGATATAAGCGAGGATCTCATCCATCAGGCTATCCGTAAGGGGACTCTGGCGGAACAGTTTGTGCCGGTGATGATAGGTTCCGCTTATAAAAACAAGGGTATCCAGACCCTCCTGGATGGGGTGAGCAACTACCTGCCCAACCCGACAGAGGTAAAGAACTACGCCCTAGACCTGGACCACGGGGAAGAGCGGAAGGAGCTTATTTCCGACGAAAAGAGCCCCACCGTGGCTCTGGGCTTTAAACTTGAGGACGGCCAGTACGGCCAGCTTACCTATGTGCGGATTTACCAGGGCTCCCTGAAAAAGGGTGAAGAATTGATCAATACCCGGGCTCGGAAAAAGTTCAAGGTAGGCCGGCTGGTGCGTATGCACTCCAACGATATGGAAGATATTACCGAAGGGGCGCCCGGGGACATTGTGGCCCTGTTCGGGGTCGAATGCGCCTCCGGGGACACCTTTTGCGGGGGCGGGCTTAACTATGCCATGAGCTCCATGTACGTCCCCGAACCGGTTATCTCCCTGGCAATCAACCCCACGGACAAAAAGTCCGCAGACCAGATGGCCAAGGCCCTGAACCGTTTCACCAAGGAGGATCCGACTTTCCGGACCTTTGTGGACCAGGAATCAAACCAGACCATCATCCAGGGTATGGGAGAACTCCACCTAGAAGTGTACATCGAGCGGATGCGCCGGGAGTACAAGTGCGAGGTGGAAACCGGTATGCCCCAGGTTGCGTACCGTGAAGCTATTCAACAGCGCTCGGACTTCAACTACACCCACAAAAAGCAAACCGGCGGTTCCGGCCAGTACGGAAGGGTAGCGGGTTATATGGAACCCTACGGCGACGGGGACTACGAATTTGTGGACAACATTAAGGGCGGGTCCATACCCAACGAGTTCATCTCCAGCTGCGATAAGGGCTTTAAGGAAGCGGTCAAGCGGGGCAGCCTCATCGGGTTCCCCATTGTCAATATCCGCTGTTTGATCAACGACGGAGCGTCCCACCCGGTGGACTCCTCGGATATAGCCTTCCAGTTAGCCGCCATCGGCGCCTTCCGGGAAGCTTACAATAAGGCAAAGCCCTGTATCCTGGAGCCTATTATGAAGGTTGCCGTGGAGGGACCCACTGAATTTCAGGGGAATATTTATGCCTCAATTAACCAAAGGCGTGGTATAATATCCGCATCCACTGAAGATGGGACCTTCTCCCGGGTGGAAGCTGAGGTACCCTTGAGCGAAATGTTCGGCTATTCAACGGTGCTCCGGTCCTTGACCCAGGGCAAGGCTGAGTTTAGCATGGAATTTGAAAAGTACGGCAAAGTTCCGACAAGCATTTCCGAGGCCCTCGTGAAAGAATACGAGGAAAAACGAAGAAAAGAGCAGGGAAGGTAGGAAAAATGGTTAAACAGGAACTGATACAGAGAAGTCCGGTGCGAATATTTGAGAAATCCATCCACGGCGGGCTTGGGGCCGGGGAAGTGGGGATTATTTCATCCCAGAGCGGCATCGGCAAGACTTCGGTGCTGGTGCAGATTGCCCTGGACAAGCTTTTACAGACCAAAAAGGTCATCCATGTATCTTTTACCCAGCATACCGACTATGTCCTTGCCTGGTATGAGGATATTTTCGATGAATTTGTCAAGAAAAAGAACCTGGAAAATTCCCGGGAAGTGAAAAACGAACTGATAAAAAACCGGGTCCTGATGAACTTTAACCAGGATGGGGTTACCGGGGAGCAGATCCTCAAAAGCCTTCGGGCGATGATCGTGGATGGGGGCTTCAATGCCGATGCCCTGATCATCGACGGATTTGACTTTAACAGGATGAGCCGGGAACGTATCGCTGGGGCTAAAGAATTTGCCAAGGAACTGGGATTTTCGGTCTGGTACAGCTGTACCGTCAAGAGTGACGCCCCGGCCTACGACAAGAAGGGCATCCCCCTGGTGGTAACGGATTTTGTGGATCTGGTGGATGTGGTGATTGTCCTGGAACCCAGGCAGGATCACATTGCACTTACGGTTTCCAAAGACCGAGACACTTATAACCCTGAACACATGGACCTGAAACTGGACCCGAAAACCCTGCTTATTTTGACTTAATAGCTGCGGCCCGGAGGGGACTATGCGTAGTTTGATAAGAAACCTGCTCTCCGGCGCGGTACTTTTAGCTCTGTGTTTTTCCTGTGCCAGTTCCGGAGGTGCCCGGGCGCTTCGTGCGGCCAAGGTGCCCATAGAGCAGACGAAACTCTATCCCCAACTTGGGCATAGCTTTCCGGTTTCTTCTGTTGTTTTCAGCCCTGATAACACCCTGATCATTTCCGGCGCTGCGGATAACCTGGTTAAAATCTGGGATATCGAAAGCGGCCGGGAACTGTGGACCCTCTCGGGGCATAGTTCTACGGTAAAATCCGTGGCCGTAAGCCCGGAGGGCAAACATATTGTCTCGGGTTCCCTGGATAATACCATCATCATCTGGGATACCGAAAATGGCCGTGCTCTGCAAACCCTGACAGGCCATGGCGCCGCTGTCTATTCCGTGGCCTACAGCCCCGACGGCCGGTATATTGCCTCAGGTTCCGCAGACCGGACCGTCCGCTTATGGGACGCCGAGAGCGGTCAGGAACTGCGGACCTTCACCGGTCATAGCTTTTGGGTGAATGCGGTGAGTTTCAGCCCCGACTCCCGTTACCTGGCTTCCTGTTCCCGGGATAATACCATCAGAATCTGGGACGTCCAGAGCGGCCGCTTACTCCGCTCCCTTTCCGGGCACAGCGATGAGGTGGATGCCCTTTGCTACAGCCCGGATGGTAAGTTTATTGCCTCGGGTTCCCATGACATGACTATCAAAGTATGGAACGCCGAAAATGGCCGGGAGATGCGGACCCTGGAGGGACATTCGGGGGTGGTAAAATCCATTGCTTACAGCCCCGATGGCCGGTATATTGTTTCCGGTTCCAGCGTGGATGCTACCATAAAGATCTGGGACGCCGGTACCGGTCAGGAACTGAATACTATTGAATCCACAGGTATCGAAAGCCTCAGTTACAGCCCGGACGGGCAGCGTTTTGCCTCAGGCTCCCATGATAACAGTATCAGTGTCTGGAGCGCTGCTGGCGGTGTGGAGTTGCAAAAGCTGTCCAGCCGTTCCTCCTGGGCCCGGGCCTTGGCTTACAGCCCGGACGGAAAGTTTATTGCCGCAGGTTCCGCGGATCGGACTATCAGGATATGGGAAGCCGGTTATGGCCGGGTGGTGCGTTTTCTGACCGGCCATACCGCTTCGGTACGGGCCCTGGCCTACAGCCCGGACGGTAAGTATATCGCTTCCGGAGGGGCGGATAATTCGGTCAGGGTGTGGAACGCCGAAACCGGACAGGAACTGTGGACCCTGACGGATCACAGCTCGGTGGTCCGGGCCGTAGCCTATAGCCCGGATGGCCGCTTTATCCTTTCAGGCTCCGCAGATAACACCCTCAAGATATGGGATACCGAAACCGGCCTTGCCCTGCGGACCCTTTCGGGGCATGGCGCTCCGGTGAATACCCTGGCCTACAGCCCCGATGGTTTGTATATCGCTTCCGGTTCGGAGGATGCTTCTATTAAAATATGGGAAGCTGAAACTGGCCTGGAACTGCGGACCCTCAGGGGGCATGATTCATGGATTATCAATTTGGCCTACAGCTCCAATGGCAGGTATATCATATCCGGATCAATGGATAGGACCATGAAGGTATGGGACCTCGAAAGCGGCGAAGCAACGGATACCCTGGAGGGGTATTCCGGGGAACAGCAATCCGGCATGGCTCTGAGCCCTAATGGCCGTTTTATTGCCGCCACTACCGGTGGCGACGCCACCGGTAGTGGCGTAGACAGCAGAACTATCCGTATCCGGGATGCCGATAGCGGCAAACTGCGCTTTGAGCTTACCGGGCATACCAACGAAATCTATGCCCTGGCCTACAGCCCCGATGGCCGCTTTATCGCTTCCACCTCCCTGGACGGAACTACCCGGATATGGGACTCCGTTGTGGGCAGAGAACTGGCCCAATTCATCGGTTTTAATGATGATGAGTGGATTTCTGTCACCCCCGATGGCTATTACAATTCTTCCTTCAAGGGAGACGGGTACTTCAATATACGGCGGAGCGGCCAGGTGTACGGCCTGGACCGGTACCGGCCGGCTTTTTTCAAACCTGCACTGGTTCAATCCCGGCTTCAGGGGCTTTCCACCAGGAGTTCCCGGGGATTCCGGGGTCCGAACATCAACGGGGTATCTGCCCCGCCGGATATACTTGTGGGTGAGTACGAAGCCGGTAAACTGCCAGTTCAGATATCCAGCCGCTACCTTCCCCTTAAAATGGTCAAGGTTTTTCAGAATGGCCGCCTTTTGGGGAACGATGTATTAGGCTCTCTTGAAGGAACGGGATTTAAACCTGCCCCCACGGGGCTTACGGTTACCGGAAACGCCAAAAAATTGGACTTTATTCTTCCTCTTACCCTGGAAGGGGGAACCAATACCATAGAGATTGTCGCCCTTGACGGCTTTACCGAAGGCCGTCACTTTGTGGAACTGGAGGGCCCTCCCGAGCAACCTGAAGCCGAAGAGGAGCTTCCCAAGCTCTGGGTTTTTTCCATCGGTGTTAGCCGTTATGATGACCCCCGGATTAACCACCTGGGTTTTGCCGCCTTTGATGCCCGGGAGGTCCTCAATTTTTTCAAGGCCCAGGAAGGAAAACAATTCGGGAAGGTGAATACCCTGTTCCTCAGCACCGGGGAACTTTTGAGCCCCACCTGGAATAATATCACCCAGGGGCTGGGTGCCTTTTTTCGGGAGGTCGGTTCCCGGGATACAGTGATACTGTTCCTCTCCGGTCATGGGGTGAGCGATAAAGAGGGGAACTACCACTTCCTTCCGTCGGATTTGCGCCTTACCGAAGGGAATATTCCCTTTGAAGGGACCCTGTCCTGCCAGGATATCAATGCAGCCCTGGATATTCCGGGGCGGAAACTGGTATTTATTGATTCCTCCCATACCGCGGGAATTAGGGCGGGAAATATCCGGAATGTAGACAGTATCCGCCTGGCCAGGGAATTCCAGGATAACCGCCCCCTGATTTTTAACTCCGGGCATGGGGATGAGCTATCCTACGAAAACGCCCAATACCAGTTGGGGCTCTTTACCTATGCCCTGCTCCAGGGTTTGCAGGGCCAGGCGGATACCCGCCGGGACGGCCAGGTAACCATGGCGGAACTGGACGCCTATGTGACGAAAACCGTATCGACCCTATCCGGGGGCCGACAGAACCCCTCCGCCTCAGGCGGCTATAAGGACTTTGTGGTTGCAGTGACAGAGTAGGGTGCGAAACCCTCTCAGTCCACTTTTTCCCAGAAGACGGTTTTTTCCAGGGGCGCTCGTTCGCCATGCCGGTCTGCGGGGCTTGCGTCATCCCCGGGGTAACCCAGCATCAGTATTGCTGCGGGAACCAGATTTTCCGGGATATTGAATTCTTTCACCAATACTGCAGGATCAAAGTGCATGACCCAGAGGGTTCCCAGGCCCAGTTCCACCGCCTGGTACATGAGCTGGGTAGTAACGATACTGGCATCAATTTCTCCGCTTTTGGCATCGTCGGCTTTTCTGACCCAGCATAGGTTTGTATCATAACAGACGATGAATACCGCGGGGGCGCCGTTCCTGCAGGGGGTACTGGCATCAATTTTTTTAAGACCCTCCGCCCCGGTTACCGCCAGGATGCGCTGGGGCTGTTTATTTGCCGCAGTAGGGGCGATTCTCCCGGTTTCAAGGATAATGTTCAATTTTTCCCGTTCCACCGGTGTGTCCTTGTACTTGCGTACCGAATAACGGCTGAGGGCTAATTCTTTAAAAGTCATGGGTGGGCTCCTTTTTTTAAGTATATCAGGAACCACCACAGGGTTAAAGGCCGGTTTGAGTTAAGCGGGCTCTCCGGGAAACCGTAATCCCCAGATGGCTCTTATGGCGTCCATGGTTTCCATCACCCGGATGATGTCCCGGTGGGGCATTTCAGGGCATTCGGATGAACCGGATTCGATAGCTTTCCTGCAGGCTTCAACCTCATACTCAAAACCGGTCAGTTGCGGCGGAGGGTCAAATGAAGCAATGAGTTTATCATCAGTATTATAAACCCGAATGCCCGCACAATTGTTAATGTTAAGAAATTCAATATAACCCTTATCGCCATATATAATGCCGCGCCGGTCACTCCGGTACAGCATGCCAAACTGGAGGAAGGCAATTTTTCCATCATCATAGCTAAAGTTGACACTGCTCATGGCGTCTACCCCTGTTTTATAGGGGATCAGGGTTGAGCCGATTTTTTTAATTTTATCCCCAAAGTGCATCAGCGCAAAATTGACCGGGTATACCCCGATATCCAACAAGGCGCCCCCGCCCAATTCAAGTTTTCCCAGCCTCTCCACATTATGAACCGGGTACGCTAAATTTGCGGAAAGCGCATGGATTTCCCCTATTAAATTTTTTGCAAGTATTTCATCCATGGTTTTTCTCATGGGCATATACCGGGTCCAGATAGCTTCCGCCACCAGCAGTTTTTTCTCCCGTCCAAGGGCAAGTACTTCCTTTGCCTGAGCGGCATTCAGGGTAAAAGCCTTTTCGCAAAGGACATTTTTTCCGTTAAGAAGCGCCGCCTTTATCTGTTCCGCATGGTGGGAAATTGTTGTGGCAATATAAATTAAATCAACATTTTTGTCCTGATACAATTCTTCGTAGGACCCATAGGTATGGGGTATTTTGTATTTATCCGCAAACTCCCCGGCTCGTTTTAAATCCCTGGATGCCACGGCATAGGCCTTTGCGTTTTCCATCTGGTTTAAGGTTCTTGCCATGGTATTGGCAATATTTCCGGCTCCGATAATACCTACGTTCATTTTAGTCTCCCTGGCACTTGGCCCGCGCGGACCCTCAGCGGACAATACGCCCGCTTGATGAGCCCTTCATCAGTGACAGTATTTCATCTTTTGTGGAAAAGTTAAAGTCCCCGTAAATTGAATGGCATAAGCAGGAAGCTGCTACGGCAAATGAAACGACATCACAGTCGCTTTTAGACAATTCGGAATCCTGAAGCGCGTAAATCAAGCCGGCGGAAAACGAATCCCCGCCGCCTATGCGGTCAACAATATTATGGATTTCGTAGGGGGTATAAACACCCTTGTTTTCCGGGGCAAAGCAGGGGGTGTCAGTTTTTTTGTTGTACAGCATGGCGCCCCAATTATTATGGCTGGCGGAAATGCTTTCTCTGAGCGTGAAGGCAACTTTTGATACATTCGGGTACTTTTCGGTGATTTGACGAGCCACATCGGGATATTTCCCCGTTTCAAGCTTACCCCCCGCAGCATCACTGTTGCCGGCTTTGATATTAAGCATATCGTCAGCGTCTTCCTCGTTACCGATAACAATATCCGCGTGGGGTATTATTTTTGCCATAACCTTACGGGCCAGTTCCCTGGGCTTATAAGAATCGTCCCAATTCCAGAGTTTTTTGCGGAAGTTAAGGTCCACCGAAACAGTTACCCCCCTGTCCCGGGCCATTTTTACCCCAAGTTCCGCCGCCTCTGCGGCATTTTTTGAAAGCGCAGGGGTAATTCCGGTAATATGGAACCAACGGCAATCTTTGAAAATTGCTTCCCAATCATAGGCGTCAGGGGGCGTCAGAGCGATTGCGGAATAGTCACGGTCATAGATAACATTGCTGGGCCGCTGATTGGCCCCGGCTTCCACAAAATAAATCCCCAGCCGCCCTGATTTCCGGCGAAGGACAAACCGGGCGCCTACCCCGGCAGCATTCAGGTTAGCAATACATGCGTCGCTGATAGGATTCTCCGGCAATGCGCTCACCATTTCTACCGGCAGGCCCTGGAGTCCCAGAAAAGCTGCAACATTGGCTTCTGCGCCGGCGAAGCTCATGTCCGTCGGGCCGGGCAGGGCCTGTCTGAAACGCAGGTACCCCGGCATGGTCACCCGGAGCATCACCTCGCCGAAACTTACAAAGGTTTTTCTATCGCTCATTTTGTTCCCCTGTAGGCCTGCCAAATAGCTATAGCCCGTTTGGCCCGGCGGCTAATCTCGTCCCATTGCTTTGCCCGTATCAGGGGCCGCTGGGCAATCCATGTGCCGCCTATCCCAAGTACCTGGGGAATATTTGCATACTGCCCGATATTTTCTTCGCTCACCCCGCCCAGGGGAATATAGCTTAGCTTAAGATAATTATAGGGGTTATTCAGGCTTTTCAGATAGGAAGCGCCCCCGGAGGGTTCGGCGGGAAAAAATTTCAGGATACTTGCACCGGCTTCCAGGGCTGCTTCAAGTTCCGAGGGGGTGACAATGCCCGGGATAAAGGGCAAATTCGCCTGCTTTGCCTCCGCAGCAATTGCGGGATTGAAACCCGGGGCAAGCCCAAAGGCCGCTCCGAGCTTTTTTACCCGCTGGGCCTGGCCGCTCTTTATAATGGTTCCTATCCCTATGGTCATTTCCGGCACATCACGGGCGATACGTTCTATTGAAGGTTCCGCTGCTTCTGTTCTGAGGGCAAGCTCAATGGCGCTGATCCCCCCGGCAACCAGGGCCCGGCAAAGGGGGACCGCATCCCCGGGATCATCAATTTCCAGTACCGCAATAATGCCCTTTGGGGCGAGTAAGTCATATAATTCTGCATGTGTATCGCCGCTCATAGCTAATGCTCCTAACGTTTCATTTTTTTACAATCCGTTTCATTTTATGATAGTAAGGGTGAATTTAGGTTCTGTCAATACGGTGTTCCATTTTTTAAAAAAATTTGATACAACAAAGTATGGATACTAATGAAAAGGTAAGCGCCGTGGCCCGGACCATGGCTATCCTTGAAATCCTGAGTAAGGATGACCAACTGGGGGTCAGCGAAATAGCCCGCCGAAGCGGCCTGAATAAAAGCACGGTATTTCGTTTTCTCAGCACCCTTTCCCAATTGGGGTATGTGTACCGGGATGCGGCCAATGATCGGTATGGCCTTTCGCTAAAACTCAATGCCCTGGTGGGAATTCGTTCAAGCTCCCGGGATATCCTCCGTTATGCCTCTTCGCCCCTTGATTTTCTTGCAAAAGAGACCGGAGAAACCATTCATTTGGCAATTTTAGAGGATGGGGAGCTGGTTTACCTTCGGAAAATCGAGTCGGCCCACTCATTACGGGTCGTTTCAATGACTTCTTCGGTTGGGGACAGCGTTCCCATGTACTGCACCGGGCTTGGAAAGGCAATTTTAGCGTGGTTTTCCGTAGCTGAACAGGAAAAATATATCGCCCACCAGGTTTTTACCAAATATACCGAGACAACCATAGTGGATGGCCCCTCTTTATTGAAGGAATTGGGGCAAATTAAGGATTGCGGGTATGCCTTTGACAGGCAGGAGCATGAGCAAGGGGTGGTTTGCGTTGCCGCCCCGGTGTTTACCTCGGGGCAATTGCCCATTGCGGCGGTGAGTATTGCGGGGCCTTCGATACGGATGCGGGAGGAGATCCTTCCCCGGTATATCGACCTTATTTTATCGGTTACTAAAGAAATATCGGAAAAACTGGGAACCATGAGCTCTGAAGACGAGAATTTACCGGTATTTTCTGAACCGGAACTTAAATAATGAAACATGTTTCAATATTTGCTTGACAAAATGAATTTTCCCATGTAATAATAAATTGATGTTCAATATGGGAGGCTTTTAGATATTCCTGTAATTGATACAATAAATTTTTTGGAGGAAATTTATGGTTAAGAAAGAAAAATGGTTTATTGGTTTAGTCATGATCCTGGCACTTGCTTTTGCCGCTAACCCACTCCGGGTCGATGCCGGGGGACAGGCTCAGCCGGCCGGGAAAAACACGATCACCGTTTGGGCGTGGGATGACAATTTCAATATCGCTATCATGAAGACCGCCGTGGCCCGTTACAAGGAACTGAGGCCGGATGTAGATTTCAATGTTGAAATTATTTCCAGTTCTAAAGAAGATGTTTACAAAAAACTTCAGACAGGCCTGGCCTCCGGGGGCAGGAATTTACCCGACATTGTTCTGATAGAGGATTACAGCTTTTATCAGTATGTCAGCGCCTATTCAAAATACTTCTATCCCTTGAATGATGTACTGGATTATTCCCAGTTTTCCCCCTACAAGGTTCAGGTAATGACCCTGAACGGTAAGCGCTACGGCGTCCCCTTTGATACCGGGGTATGCGCGAACTTTTTCCGCCATGACATTCTGGAAAAAGCGGGCTTTACGGATGCGGATATTACCGATATAACCTGGGATCGGTTTCTGGAAATCGGGAAGGTTGTAGAGCAGAAAACCGGTGTTAAGATGACCATTGCCAATGGTACCAACTGGTCATCTTTCTTCCGTATGATGATTCAGTCCGGCGGGGCATGGTATTTTGATGCCAATAACAACATGACTATTACGAATAACGCCGTCCTGCGTGAAACCTTTGAGACGATCAAAAAACTCCGGGATGCCGGGGTAATTCTTGAATGTGCCGACGATTCACAGCTTGCGGGGGCCCTCAATAACGGTACCACCGCTTCGGTTATCAATGCTGCATGGCGGGTTTCCACGGTCAAGGCGGAGCCATCCCAGTCCGGCCAGTGGCGGGTTACCACCATGCCCCGGCTGAACAATGCCAAGGGTGTTAACGCTTCTAATACCGGCGGTTCGAGCTGGTACGTGATTGAAAACAACCAGCCCAAGGATTTGGTCAATGACTTCCTCAAAACTATTTTTGCCGGAGATCAGTCATTCTACAACAAGATCCTGGTTGATCAGGGCGCTGTCTGCGCCTGGCTTCCTTCCCAGTCCGGCCCGGCCTATTCCGTAGGCGATCCCTTCTTTGGCGGCCAAAAGGTAAATCTGTTTTTTGCTGAACAGCTTCCCAAGATTCCGCCGGTAAATTATGGCCAGTATGTTCCTGAAGCCAATACAGCGGTCAATTCCGCGCTGTTTAATTATCTTCAGGGCAACATAACAATTGATGAAGCGCTTAAACGCGCTGAGGACCAGCTCAAAAACCAGATACAGTAAATCTGTTCCAGGCGGGGTGATTATGAATAGTATTGTGCATAGGGCTAATAAATATGATAAGTATGGCTGGGCTTTTATATCCCTTGCCATGCTTGCCTTTGCCCTGTTTACGGTTTATCCTATAATCAGCTCGCTTGGACTTTCTCTGAAAGTACTGCGCCAAGGTGATTATGTTTTCGGGGGGCTTGCCAATATCAAGCGCTTGATTGGGGACAAAATTTTTCACCGGACCATTGGCAACACGTTTATTTTTTTGGTAATCCAGGGGCCTATCATGCTTTTCCTGGCCCTTGTTTTTGCAAGTATCCTGAATAATAAAATAAAGTTTCGTTCGTTTTACCGTACCGCAATATTTATTCCCTGTGTTATGTCCCTTGTTTCCTATTCTGTCCTGTTCAAGATGATGTTTGCCACAAACGGCATTATCAATAATTTTCTTATGTGGACCCATGTACTGAAGGAGCCCATATTTTTTATAAATGATCCCTTCTGGGCACGAGTGGTAATCATGATCGCCATGACATGGCGCTGGACAGGGTACAATATGATGTTTTACCTTGCGGCAATGCAGAATATTCCCCTTGAAACCTATGAAGCGGCCCATGTTGACGGCGCTGGTCCTGTGACCATTTTTTTCCGCATTACCCTGCCGCAGCTTAAGCCAATTATCCTGTTGACCACGATAATGACCACCAACGGCAATTTGCAGCTTTTTGATGAGCCCATGAATTTAACCGGTGGTGGGCCGGCGGAGTTGACGACTACCATGTCCCAGTATATTTATAACAATGCTTTTGTATTTTCTCCCGCATTTGGGTATTCGGTAATGATGTCCTATGTGATCGTAATAATGGTCGCTCTTCTTGCTTTCATTCAATTCAAGGTTGTCAAGGACGATTAGGCATGAAATATAAAATGGCTGCGAAATCTGTAGTTATATGGGAGAAAATCGCGACGGTCTTCAAGCATATATTCCTCATAGTAGTTGCTCTGATGAGTATTTTCCCGTTTTTCTGGATGATTATTGGTGCAACAAATGAAACCAGGGAAATAACCAAGGGTGTCCTGATCCCGGGCACAAATTTTCTTAAAAACCTTACAGGATTACAGCAAACAGGAAATATTTTTCATTCAATTATTAATACCGCTGTTATAACATTGTTTCAGGTATTTTTTTCCCTGTTGATCTGTTCTATGGCAGGATACGGTTTTACAAAATACCCAAACAGGATAAGAAGCCGTCTGTTCAGTGTGTTTTTGCTTACCATGATGATTCCCTTTGCTGCGATAATGATTCCCCTTTTCACCATGATGAGCAGCTTTAATCTTATTGATACCAAGATTAGCGTTATAATTGCATCCCTTTCCAATACATTTCTAATTTTTTTCTTCCGCCAGAGCTTCAAGTCATTTCCTACGGAGATAATTGAAGCCGCACGTATTGATGGTGCCGGTGAATTTTATACTTACTTCAGGATTGTGATACCTGCCATGCGGTCAACTTTTGCCGCCGCCCTGATCTATGCCTTTATGAAAGAGTGGAATAACTACCAATGGCCCCTTCTGACATTGCAGTCCACCGGCAGCAAGACCCTGACATTGTTTATTTCAAACCTGTCTTCCGCTTACTATGTTGATTACGGACAGATTATGGCTGCTGTTCTGATAGCGACCATCCCGACCATAATTGTTTTTATGACTATGCAAAAACAATTTGTTGCCGGAATTATTGGTTCTGTTAAGGGCTAATTGAAAGAGGAGAATTATCATGGATTATTATCTTAATGCGCGGGATGTGAATAGTAAAATTTATCCTTGCCCTGTTGAATATACGGGCGTAGATCCTGCGGGAAACAGAATTGACTTTACCAACTATTATATGCGTTACAACGGTAAGCCCTATTATGCAGTTTCCGGGGAAATGCATTTTTCGAGAATAGATATGCGGTCCCTGGAAGATGAAATCATCAAGATGAAGATGGCCGGAATTACCATGATTTCAACCTATCTTTTTTGGATACACCATGAAGAAGTAAAAGGACAATTTGACTGGAAGGGGAATAAAAATCTGCGTGAATTCCTGAGCCTGTGCAAAAAGCAGGGTATTTTTGTTTTGCTTAGGCTCGGGCCTTTTTCCCATGGGGAATGCAGGAACGGCGGACTTCCGGACTGGCTTTTCGGCGTTCCCTTTGATATTAGAAGCAATGACGAAGAATATCTCTTTTATGTTAAAAGATACTTTAATGAAATCGGGAATCAGGCAAAGGGTTTTATGTTTAAGGATGGAGGCCCTGTTGTCAGTATACAGATCGAAAATGAATATGAACATGCTTCTTCTCCCTGGGAACCGACTACGGAAAATTCAGGCGAATGGACACCTAGCGGTAACGATGGGCCTTCTCATTTCAAAGAGCTAAAAAAAATTGCCCTGGAAGCGGGGCTGATTGCACCCCTCTACAGTACAACAGCCTGGGGCGGCGCATGCGCTCCGGTTGAATATGTCATGCCCCTTTGGGGGGGATATCCCTTTTGGCCCTGGATTTTCTATGGGGACGACATAAAAGAGCATCCTGCCACCACGGAATTTATTTATAAAGATTTTCATAATAATGATGCCCCCAAATATTATAATTTTGATCCCATTTACCCCCCTGAGGATTTTCCCTTTGTTTGCTGCGAAATGGGCGGAGGTATGGCCAGTTTTTACCG
Organism: Treponema primitia ZAS-2; assembly: GCF_000214375.1. Lineage (NCBI taxonomy): Bacteria > Pseudomonadati > Spirochaetota > Spirochaetia > Treponematales > Treponemataceae > Treponema > Treponema primitia. Next base: position 1,186,154 of record NC_015578.1, read on the forward strand.
CTATCGCTTTAAGCTGCCCTGGGCCAGCGTGGAAGCCCTGGCAAACATAAAGGCCGCAAGCGGCTGTAATTTTCTTGGGTATTATATGTATCACGGCGGCACAAACCCAAAGGGCCTGAAAGTCCCCTATCTCAATGAATGTGCCCTGCCGAAGGTTTCCTATGATTATCAGGCGGCAATCGGGGAATACGGACAGATACGCGAATCTTTCAAGCGCAGCAAACTGCTGCATTATTTTTACAAAGATTTTGAAGCTGTTTTCTGCGACACAAAAACAGTGCTCCCCGATGATGCAAAGGATATGAAGCCCGATGATATGGAAAGCCTGCGCTACAGCATCCGTGTTAACAAGGGTAGGGGGTTTCTTTTCCTGAATAACTATCAGGATCATGCCGAAACCAGGGCAAAGGAAGATTTTTCCATAGCTGTCGAACTTTCAGAAGGAAAAATCCGGGTGCCGGAGGAAGGCGCCCTGTGCCTTGACAAGGATGCATCGGCTGTTTTGCCCCTGAATCAGGACCTGGACGGCGTTACTGTACGGTATGCAACGGTCCAGCCTGTGACAAGGCTGCAAAAAGGCGATGAGATCTGGTACTTTTTCTGCCGGGTCAGGGGGATGAAACCTGAAATTTGTGTTGAAGGAAATGATCCGGTCAAATTTAGCGATACTAAAACTGAAAAGGCCATTCTGAAAGGAAAGGATGGCAGACAGATAATGGTCTGTGTTTTGAGTGTAGAAGATAGCCTGCGTTTCTGGAGAATTAAACTCCCCGGCGGAGATTTGGCTTTTTTGTGCGACCAAACCATGCTTGAGGATGCCGGTAATTTGCGGATAGAAAGTATAGGCTCTGTGGAGGGGGAGATTGCCGTTTTCCCCGCCCGTGAAAGTATCAGTATTAATGATACAAGTTACAAGGCAAAGAGAGATGACGGTATTTTTTCATACTTTGATATATCCTATGGTAAAAATAACGTTTCCCTTTCCTGGGAAGATGCCAGCTCAAAGGCGAAAGATTCTGACGGCGCTCTGCGCCGCCCTGTTATCGGCAGCCCTATAACTTCAACAAAGATTACAAATGCCAGGGCAAAGATAAAAATAGACCCTGCTTCATTTGATTGCTGCAAACAAGTTTTGCTGCGGGTTGAATATACAGGCGACATAGGGTATGCGTATACGGATACAGAGCTTGTCAGTGATAATTTTTGTAATGGCGATGTATGGGAATTCGGCCTCAGGGAATACAGGAATGAGGTACTGGAAAAGGGTATACACATTTACATTTCCCCGCGCAGAAAGGGCGGTAAGGTTTGCAGCGATTCGGAGATGGCAGCCCGTTTTGCCGTATACGATGAGTCCTATGCGGAAATTTCAGGCATAAGCGCTATACCCGTGTTTGACTGTCGGCTCGTTTTATAAGATAGCATAGAAACTGATAGATGAGGGGTATTGTACTATGAAAATTAAGCAAATGGAATTGTTTAAAGTTCCTCCGCGCTGGCTCTTTTTGAAAATTACCACCGACGATGGATTGTTCGGTTGGGGTGAGCCTGTTGTCGAAGGAAGGGCGGATACCGTTAGGGCCTGTGTGGAAGAATTGAAGGATTATGTAATCGGCAAGGACCCGATGCGTATTGAGGATATCTGGCAGGTATTGTATCGCTGCGGTTTTTACCGGGGCGGCCCTATCCTTTCATCCGCAATTTCCGGCATCGAACAGGCGCTTTGGGACATAAAGGGAAAATATTACAATGCCCCGGTATATGATCTCCTGGGCGGCGCCTGCAGGGACAGCATAAAAATTTATTCCTGGATAGGCGGAGACCGCCCTTCCGATGTGGCAAAGGCCGCATTAGAAAAAAAGGAAATAGGTTTCAGCGCTGTTAAGATGAATGCCACAGAAGAGCTGAATTATATTGATAATTTCAGTAAGGTGGAGGAAGTTATAAGCCGTGTTTCCGGTATCAGGGAAGCCTGCGGAAAAGATTTTGGCATTGCCGTTGACTTTCACGGGCGGGTTCATAAACCAATGGCAAAAATTCTGGCTAAAGAACTGGATCCCTTTCATCTCATGTTTATTGAGGAACCGGTACTTAGTGAAAATTATGAAGCCTTTAAGGAAATTGCCGCTTATACGTCCACTCCTATAGCTACCGGGGAGAGGCTTTATACCAGATGGGATTTTAAGAAAATTTTCGAGCAGGGCACCGTAAATATCATTCAGCCCGATCCTTCCCATGCCGGGGGCATACTTGAATGCAGAAAAATTGCCGCCATGGCGGAAGCCTACGATGTAGCGGTCGCCCCCCATTGCCCCCTGGGGCCAATCGCTCTGGCAGCCTGCCTGCAACTGGACGCCTGCACACCGAATGCGATCATACAGGAACAAAGCCTGGGTATACACTACAACAAGGGCAACGATTTAATGGATTATGTTAAAGATAAAAATGTTTTCCGCTACAGCGACGGATATGTTCCTGTTTCTACGGCCCCGGGGCTGGGAATTGATATTGATGAGGATATGGTCAGGGAAAGAGCAAAGATCGGGCATCATTGGAAGAACGATGTCTGGCGTAACGCCGATGGAACTGCTGCGGAGTGGTGAAGGCTATCGCCGGCTCCGGGGCGGTCCCCGCTTTCCCATGCTTGTAGTTCCAGTTCCCGAGGCCGGTTTTATAATCGGGTCTCCCGGGGTATTCCGGGAAAAGGTGCAGGCCCTTCGGGCAGCATCCTCGGGTAGGGTAGCAAAGGCGCAGTAATCCTTCACTTCAATGTCGTCCACCAGTCGGCCCGGTACACCCCCGGCCCGCCCGAGCAGTTCCGCCACATCCCGGGCCCCGGCGCCATTACGCCTGCCCAGCCCCACGTATACCCGCGCGCCGCCCCCGGCGGAGGAGAAGGCTTCTCCGGAGAAATTTCCCCCGGCGGGCCTTGCAGGAACACCGCGTTTGCCCTTGACCGGGTGTTGCTTGAAATCAAGCTCCCGTTTGGGGTCCTCGCTAAGTTCGGTAATTGCCCCATACCGTGAGGGGTCAAGTTTTTCCCCATAGGCCATGGCGATAAGGGCCTCTACGGCGCTCTCGGCGCCCAGCCGTTTTATCAGTTTCCTTCCCAGCCTGGTCTGGGGCAGGGCTGCCTGTAAGGCCGCCGGCAGGGCCACTGCCTGGGCTTCCGGCGCCTGTTCCGGCCCGCTTTCCCCCTCAGAAACAACGGCTTCTGCTGTTTCGGCTTCAAAAATGGTGTCCGCCACCGTTTCCGGTAGGGCCTCCATGATACCCCGGAGTATGCGGTTTTCCAGGGATTTGGTCACCGAGGAAACCGCCGGGGCTTTCATCCAGTTGATCTTGCTCCCCAGGGTCCGCTCCATGCTTCGGGAAATGTGGCTGATGCGGCCCCGATCCGAGGGTAGGGCCAAAGTGATGGCAATGCCCCGCCTGCCCGCCCGGCCGGTGCGGCCTATGCGGTGGACGTAGGTTTCCCCGTCATTGGGAAGGTCCCAGTTGATCACATGGGTAAGCCGTTCTATATCCAGACCCCGGGCTGCAACATCTGTGGCCACCAGGATGGAAACATCCCCGCCATTGGCACTGTACCGGGTGCGGAAACGCCTGAGGGTCCGTTCCCGGGCTTCCTGGGAAAGGTCACCGTGGATGGCCTCTGCGGAATAGCCCCCTTCCATGAGTCGCCGGGATAGCTCATCAGCCCCCACCTTGGTGGCGCAAAAGATAAGCCCGTAGAAACTTTCTGCACTATCGATAAGCCGCCTGAGGGCTTCCAGGCGGTCTTCCTTTTTGAGCACCAGGTAGTATTGATCCACCAGGGGCTTTTCATCATCCGGGGCAGTATCTTCCAGGATATCCACCGCCCCTATATGGTTTTTGACAATTTTTAAGATCGGGTCCGGCATGGTGGCAGAAAAGAGAGCCACCCGGCGGTCACTTTTTACGGACTTTAGTATCCGTTCCACATCTTCGATAAAGCCCATATCCAGCATCTCATCCGCTTCATCCAGGATGAACCATTCTATGGCCGATAAGTCCAGTACCTTCCGTTCCATCAGATCCATGACCCGCCCTGGGGTGCCCACCACGATCTCGGTCCCCCGTTTCAGGTCCAGAATCTGGCTTCTGATGGAGGCCCCACCGTATACTGCGGTGATCCGGGGTATGGGGGAAGAGGCCAGGGAGGCAATTTCCCGGGAAACCTGGAGAGCCAATTCCCTGGTAGGGGTCAGGATCAGTGCCTTGGGTGCATGGCCGCTCTGCCGCAGCCGTTCCACCAGGGGAATGCCGAAAGCCGCGGTCTTGCCGGTTCCGGTCCGGGCCTTGACGATCAGGTGCCCCTGATTCGCCAAAAGCCGGGGAAGGGCGATGCTCTGGATGGAGCTTGGGGCGGTAAAACCCTTGCGGGTCAATGCTGCTAAAATGTCATCGGACAAGCCAAAGGAAGAGAAGGGATGGGTATCGTCGGTGGTCATAAATTCCTTAAAAACAAATGATTTCTAATATATGGTAGCATTTGCGGGGTATTCCGTCTAGGGGTAGAAAAAAGATGGGAAATAACATAGGTGGATATAACGCGGGGCCTGGTGGGTAAATCGCATCGGCCCCCGCGGAATAATGCGGGGGCGATGCGATTTACCCACCACCCGCGCTTTTGTACGATGGTATTTCCCATCTTTTTTCTGCTGATGGGGGGGGGGGAAGCGGTGTGGTAGGCGGGGGGCGACTCAATTCGAGATAAGCCACGAGTCTAGGGGGCTTATTCTTCTTCCCAGTAACGTCTTAGGACTTGGGAGGAGAAGCCTTCGCTTTTTAGGTTGCTTCTTAGAAAACGGGTTTCTCCGCCGGCGGGGCTTCCGTGAGCTGTGGCGGGGTATCGTTTTTCGATGAAACGTGCAAGTAGGGCTGTTTCTTGCTCAAGGCTTAGGGCTTTTTTGCAAGTATCCCGGGCGGTTTCCCGGTCAATGCCCCGGCGGCATAGCCCATTGATAAGTCTGCGGGGACTTTCTGCGCCGCGGTTCAGCCGGGATTCTATCCACCGTTCCGCAAAACGGCGGTCGTCCACGATTTCTAACTCCGTCAGGCTGGAAACTGCCGCTTTTATGTAGGCCTTAGCATAGCCCCGTTTCTCAAGCTTCACCTTGAGTCCCGTCACGGTCTGTTCAGCCAGGGCTACCAGGCGCAGGGCTGCCCGCTCGGCACGGTAGCACTCTGCCGCAAAACGCAGGGACTCTTCTTCATCGGGACTGATTTCTTTATTTGGGAAAAAATAATCCCCCTCCTGAAGCGGGGGGGGAAGGTATCTGGGATTATAAGAAAACAACGCCCCATCCGAAAGCCCGATGCGGCAAATAACCGGCCCTGCCTTAGGCGCATTGGTTTTTAAGGACACCACGGTCATTTCGTCCCCACCGGTATTTGGTAGTTGTTAAAAATAGAAAATTACCGCTTGGAGAACTGGAAGCGTCTACGTGCCCCGGCCTGGCCGTATTTCTTACGTTCCACCATCCGGGAGTCCCGGGTAAGAAACCCGTTGCTCCGCAGGGCAGCATAGTTGGCCTGGTCAATCTGGCAAAGCGCACGGGAAAGTCCGTGACGACAAGCACCGGCCTGGCCATTTATACCACCGCCGTAGACATTGATCAGAATGTCAAACTTGTTTTCATTGGCGGTCACCATCAGGGGCTGCCGCACAATAACGGCATGTTCGCTTTGGACAAAATACTGGCCCAAATCTTTGCCGTTTACCACTATTTTGCCTTCCCCGTCCCGGATATACACCCGGGCAACAGAAGTCTTCCGCCTGCCGGTTCCAATACCAAGATTCTTAATCACCTTATAACCCTCTACTTAGTGCGGTGACTACCGCACAGTTTAATCGAAGCGAAACGAAGTTTCGCACAAACTTATAACTCAATAGCCTGGGGGCTCTGAGCTCCATGGGGATGTTCAGAACCCGCATAGACCTTAACGTTCTTCCATAATTTCCGGCCCAGGGGTCCCTTGGGCAACATGCCCTTAATGGCCAACTCCAGGGGAGACGTGGGATGCCGTGCGGCAAGCTTTTCGTAGGTGACGGTCTTAAGCCCCCCTACATAGCCTGAATGATGATGATAGAGCTTATTCTGGACTTTCCGTCCGGTCAGCACCAGCTTTTCCGCATTAATCACCACCACAAAATCACCCACTTCCTGATGAGGGGCAAACACGGCCTTTTCTTTTCCCCTGACAATGGAAGCAGCCCTAGCCGCGACCCTGCCAAGCACTTTGCCGCTGGCGTCAATAACAAACCACTTCCGCTCTACATCAGCGGGTTTTACAAATATAGTCTTCATACCTTACCTTCTAAATAATATACAGGGCGAGTTAAAATAATGCCATAAAACAGAGATTTATGTCAAGTAGGGGTTTCCCCCGCTTATTCCTCGGTTTTTTCTGTTTTTTCTTCTTTTTTCGCTTCCGCCCGGTCTTTAATATCCGCAATGCCGATGAAAACCGCGATAAGGCCGATAAATACGGCAATCACCGGCAGCCCGCCCCGGAGAAAGGCCAGAACATCCCCCCACCAGCCAAGCCCCGCAGGCAGAACCGCGCAAACCGCTGCGGCAATGATAATAAGACCAAGAATAAGAGCTTTCATAGTAACCTCCAAAAACTAATGATGAATTTTACGGATAATCATAACCAAAAATGCGGCTATGAAGAAACCGGTTGGTAAATTGGATAGTATCAGCATCGCCAGGGGTACGGAACCCACCAGAAACGCCGATCCGCTGGTGATCCCGAACATACCAAGGATAGAATACACAATTTCGGCATAGGCCGTTATGGTTCCTATGACCATGAGCATCCAGGCTGCATCCCGGGTTTTTGACCAGACTATGATGGCAAAAAAGGACGCTAGGGCTCCCAGAAGCAGACGGCTCGATATGTAGAGGATCTCCCCTATATCCATATCAATAGTATCCCCATTAAGCGGGAAAATTTCAAGATAGGATTTTAGGGGCTGCTTTGGGCAGCCCTATAATTATCCCACGGTACAATCAACATACCCGCTGCAGAGCAATGGGGTATCTTGTTCTGTACGGCATGGATTGTATGCGGGTTTAATACGTATTAAACCCGCTTGCGAATAAAGACCAGGAAATCAAAAAATCATACTAAGCATTTTCAATAAGACTCCTATACTGATATTGAGCTTAAATAGAGGTTATGCGAAACTTCGTTTCGCTTCGATTAACATAGCAGCTAACGCTGCTTAGTATAGAGGTTAATAATGAGTTTGTCTAAACGGGTTTCCCTGCTGATTGCAATTCTGGTGTTTTTTGTTTCTCTTTGTATCGGCCTCATTTCTCTGGCGGTCGCTACCAGGGTAGTGTTGGCGACTTCTGAAGACGCCATCAGGGCCGAAGCAAATCTGGGCGCTGAAATAGTATCCGCCATGATTGATACCCAGCTTGATAGATTACAGGAACTGGCAAACCGCCGCCGGGTCCAGTCCCTGAATTGGGAAGACCAGGTAGAGGACCTTATCACTGAGATGGACCGGGTGGGGTATCTGGATATGGCCATCGTTACCCCCGATGGGACCGCCCATTATATAAAGGAGAAAACTACCGCCATGCTCGGCGATAGGGATTATATAATACGGGCCTTTCAGGGAGAAAAGGCGGTTTCCGATGTCATTGTCAGCCGGGTTATCAATAAGCCGGTGGTTATGTTTGCAGTCCCCATCTATGCAGAGGGCAAGGTGGCGCCACTTGCAACACCGACTTCAGTCGGCAAGTTCCCCGCGCCACTTGCAACGCAGTTTCCCGCGCCACTTGCAACGCAGTTTCCCGCGCCACTTGCAACGCAGTTTCCCGCGCAGGTCCTCATCAGCAGGCAGGATGGGACCTTTCTGGATACTATGACCAAAAGTATCGGCGTTTCCAACGGCGGTTATGCCTTTATGATTAACCACAACGGGGTTATCATTGCACATCAGAATACTGACTATGTAGTAAAACAGATTGCCCCGATAGAAGAAGCAAAGGCTAACCCTGCACTGCTATCCCTGGGGAATGCGGTCCGGGAAATGATCAGCAGCAAACAGGGGTTCACCAGTTACACTGTTGACAAGCGGGGTATGGTGGCCGCCTATGCCCCTGTTGAGGGCTTGAACTGGATACTTGCGGCTACCGCCGCGCAGGAAACTATTCTTGAGGGGGTTACTGCCCTGCGGAATCTCCTTATTATCGTTGTGGCAATTTTCCTTGCCCTCGGGATTATCGCAGCTCTATTGATAGGTAAATCCGTTTCAAAACCCCTGGTTAAAATGATCCCCATTCTGGAAGATATGTCCAACGGGGACTTAACAAAAAAACTGGAAGTAAAATCAAAGGATGAGATCGGCGCTATGGCCGATAAATTCAATACCTCCATCGGGAATCTCTCCGGCATGGTTTCGGGGACCAAGCTGGCGGTGGGAAAACTTAAAGCAATGGCCGACAATCTTTACAGTACCATGCAGCAAAGCTCCGAAGCGGCGGGCCTTATTGCACAAAGCGTCTCCTTAATCAAGCAGAAGGCTATGTCCCAGGCGGCATCGGTAACCGAAACTCATGCCACCATTGGGGAAATAAAATCCCACGCTGAAAAGCTTAACGATTCTATCGAAAGTCAGAGTGCAGCGGTGGTGGAATCCTCATCGGCTATTGAGGAAATGGCGGCTAACATTAAATCTGTTGCGGAGATTCTTACCAGGAATTCCGAATCCATGGAGGAGCTCCTTAAGGCTTCGGAAACCGGCAAGGATGGTATCCAGCAGGTCTCGGAGGTGCTCAAAAAACTTGAGGATGATTCCGAGGGCCTCCTTGAAGCCAGCTCCATGATTCAAAGTATAGCCCAGCAGACCAACCTCCTGGCGATGAACGCCGCAGTCGAGGCGGCCCATGCGGGAGAGTCCGGCCTGGGTTTTGCGGTAGTTGCCAACGAGATACGAAAACTGGCGGAGAATTCATCCGCCCAGGGCAAGTCAATTTCCGCTGTCCTCAATAACCTCAAGGGCCAGATAAACCAGGCCGTCTCCCTGGCAGGGGAATCCCAGGAACGCTTCTCCCGGGTTTCGGAATTGCTGGATCAGGTCCGTAACCAAGAGACGGTGATCAAGAACGCCATGGATGAGCAGACCACGGGGAGTTCCCAGGTCCTGGAGGCCATCCATGCGATCAAAGAGATTACCACCCAGGTAAAGGACGGTTCCGGCGAGATGGTGCATGCCAGCGCCGCCATCCTTGAAGAGATGGATCATCTTGCAGGGGCCACCGAGGAAACCAACTCAGAGGTGGACGGCATAGCGGGCAGTACAGACCGGATCAATAACGCGGTGAGCGCCCTTAACGAGATCACCGGTGAAACCAAGGAAAGTATTTCCCGGCTCTCCCGGGATGTGGACAAGTTTAAAGTTGCCCAATAGGGGAGAGCAAGCTTGCTATTACCCTAAATACCCTTTGGCTTTCAACAACTCTGCATTCAATATCCCCCCGCCGGCAGCGCCCCGGACCGTGTTATGGGACACCGCGACAAAGCGGATGTCGAACACGTTGCAGGGACGGAGCCGCCCGATAGACACCGCCATGCCCTTTTCGGCATCCCGGTCCTTCCGGGGTTGGGGCCGGTTCGGCTCTTCCCGGATGATGATGGGCTGGTTCGGCGCCATGGGCAGATCCAGTTCCTGGGGCAGTGCCCGGAAATCGGTCCAGATACGCTTTATCTCATCAATGGACGGCTTTTTGGCGCCAAATTCCAGGCTCACGCAGGCGGTATGGCCGTCTATCACCGGTACCCGGTTGCAGTGGGCGCTGATTTTCGGGCCTGGGGCGTTAACAAAACTGTTCCCCTGTATGGAGCCCAGAATTTTCAGGGGTTCCTGTTCTGTTTTTTCTTCTTCCCCGCCAATGTAGGGCACCACATTGTCCACAATGTCCAGGCTGGGTACCCCGGGATAGCCGCCGCCTGAAACTGCCTGGAGGGTGCTGACGATGATCCGCTGAACCCCGTAGCCTGCCTGAAGCAGGGCCCAGAGGGGGGTCATGTAGCTCTGTATCGAACAGTTGGGCTTCACGGCGATAAAGCCCTTGTCCCAGCCTCTGTTTTTTTTCTGAAGGGGGATAATGTCCGCGTGTCCTGGGTTCACCTCGGCGATAAGCATGGGCACGTCGCTGGTCCAGCGGTTAGCCGATGCGTTGGACACCACAGGAATCCCCGCCGCAGCATAACTGTCTTCCAGGGCGGTGATCTCATCCTTCCCCATTTCCAGGGCGGAGAACACAAAGGCACAGTCCCCCCGTTTCACCGCCGCCGCAGCTTTGGTCACATCGTTGGCATCCTCCACAATCAGGGAGGCGGCGTCAAGGCGACTGGTCCCGCCCAAATCGCCCCGGGTAGCGTTCCATTTGCCCCCCACGGCTTCACTATACAATTTTCCTGCGCTCCGGGGAGAAGCTGCCACATACCGTACTTCAAACCAGGGATGGTTTGCCAAAAGCGCAATGTACTGCTGTCCCACCATGCCGGTGGCGCCTAATATTCCTACGGGAATCTTTTCCAAAATTAACCTCTGTTTAGTGCGGCTGCTGCTGCACTGTTTGATCGAAGCAAAACAAAGTTTCGCATAACTTCTATATTGTCACTATTCTTTTAGCGTAAATCCCAGTCCTTCTACCACTGTCCTCAGCGGCGCTACGCTGCCTGATGCCAGGGGCCCCAGAGGGAGCCGGGCCGGCCCTGCGGGAAGCCCCGCCCAGTTCATTGCTGCCTTGATGGGAACCGGGTTCGTTTCGATGAAGGCGGTTTTGGCGAAGGGCAGCAGTTCGTAGTGCAGCTTTCTGCCCTCCTCAAAATTACCCTCCAGACAGGCCTTGGTCAGGGCGGCAATTTTTTTCGGTATCAGGTTGGATATCACCGAAACGACACCGTCGCCCCCCAGGGCGATCAGGGGCAGGGTGAAGGAATCATCCCCGGATAGCACCGTGAAGGGCTTCCCCGCCGCCTTTCCTGGCAGGGCAATTTCCCTGATGATGTCCCCCATCTGGGTGATATCCCCGGAAGCTTCCTTAACCCCGATGATGCCGGGTATTTCCGCAAGCTTTTTCATCAACTGTACGGGGATATTCTTCCCGGTCCGGCCGGCGATGTTGTAGATCACCACCGGTATGCCCACTGCGGCGGCAGCCTCAAAGTGTTTGATAAGCCCCGAGTCGTTGGGTTTATTGTAATAGGGGGTGACCACCAGGGCAGCGTCGGCCCCCAGGTCTTTGGCCCGTTTGACGTAGCCCACCATATGTTTAGTGGAGTTGGAGCCCGCTCCGATGATTACCGGAACGCGCCCCCGGATTTCCTCCAAGGCAATCCTGATCAGCTTTTCTTCCTCATCATCATCCAGGGTCGGGGTTTCCCCGGTGGTCCCCATGGGAACCAGGCCGTTGATCCCTTCGTCAATCTGGAACTTGACGAGCTTCCGCCATCCCTCAAAATCCACATCCCCGTTTTCCTTCATAGGGGTGATCAGAGCCGTAAAGGCTCCGCGGAACCTTTGGTACAGTTCCTGTTGGGATTGGTTCATAGTATGCTCCATTTCTTTCGTTGTAATTGCACGGCGCAGAGGCCGCACGGTGACTTATTATTTCACAAAGCGGGGCTGTCAAACAAGGGTTTCCTTCAAGATATCTTCCATTACATCATCAAAGGTGAATACCCCGTTCCTGGCCTTGCCCGCAGCTTTCCCGGGCTTGCAGTCCAGGAGCCATTCGGCGGCCCGTATGGCCCCTAAAGCAAGGCCGTCCCGGTTCCGGGCGCTGTGACTTATCTCGATGGTGTCCGAAGGGGAATCGAAGCTCAGGGCGTGGAGCCCGGGCACAGAACCCAGGCGCAGGCTGGGAAAGTGGATCTCATCCGGCTCAGGGGGGCGATCCAGTTTTTCCCAGACCGCCTTCTTTTTCCGGGTCATCGCCTGGAGCACCTTGCCCACCAGGATTTTGGCAGTCCCGGAAGGGCTGTCAACTTTTTTGTTGTGGTGAAATTCCCAGCCTCCCACGTCGTATTCCGGAAAAGGGTCCGCCAGTTTGGCCGCCAGGGCGGCGATGCGGTAGAAGAGATTTACCCCCAGGGAATAGTTGGAGGACCAGCAAAGGGAGGCGCCTTTTGCGTTTACCAGTTTTTCTATCTCCGGGAGCTTATCGTACCAGCCCGTGGTACCCGCCACGGTGGGGATCCCCCGCTCTATCAGGGCAGCGATGTTTCCTGCCGCCGTATCGGGCCGGGTAAACTCCACCGCCACATCCGTTCCCCCAAGTTCCTTCGCCTCCGCAATAGCCTTGTACAGGGGCGCCCCCGAGGCGGTCGGCCCCGGGGCGGCGGGGTCAAGCGCCACAGTAATAGTGTGGCCCCGTTCCAGGGCGGTTCTTTCCAGTATCCGGCCCATCTTGCCGTATCCGATAAGGGCAATGTTCATAGCCTCTCCTCTTTCGACAGGGGTTCAAAAAAGCATTTGTGCAGGGCGATTACTACTTCCCCCGCCTGGGTGTCATCCACAATAAAACTGATATTTACTTTACTGGCCCCCTGGGAAATCATCTGCACCTGTATCCCCAGGAGTACGCAGGTCCCGAAGGCCCGCTGGAGTATCTCCGATGAACGCCGCACATCACCTACAATGGTGACTATAGCCTTGCCAGTCCGTATCTCCACACTGGCTATGCGGGACAGGTCCTGTTTCAGGGCTCCCAGCTCGTGGTCCGCGTCCAGGGTCAGGGACACCGAAACTTCACTGGTGGCTACCATGTCCACCGAAAGTTTATGCTCCGCGAAGGTGGTAAATACCTCGGCCAAAAAGCCGTGCTGCCCCACCATGCGGGTAGAAACGATATCCACCAGGGTAACGTTTTTCCGGGAAGTGATGGCCCGCACCGGGCCTGCCTTTTTATCCAGGCTTCCCACAATCCGGGTGCCCGGCGCATCGGGGTTATAGGAATTTTTCACCCGCACCGGGGTCCCGGTTTTGATACAGGGCTGCATGGCCCGGGGGTGCAGCACCTGGGCGCCGAAATAGGCCAGCTCTGCCGCTTCCTCGTAGGTCACGGTCTCCACAGGCCGGGCCTTTTTCACCAGCCGCGGGTCCGCAGTTAGTATGCCGTCCACATCTTTCCAGACCTGGGCCTCATCAGCTTTCAGGGCCGAGGCGATCATGGTGGCGCTTAAGTCCGAGCCCCCCCGTCCCAGGGTGGTGATATTCCCCTGCCGGTCCCTAGCGATGAACCCCGTAACCACCGGCACAAGCCCCCCGCCAATCAAAGGAAGCAGGGCCTTTGGGATTAGGTTCCAGCTGTCCTTTTCAAGCTCCGCGGAACTAAAATTTGAATCCGAAAGAAACCCTGCGTCCCAAGAATCCAGGGCCCGGGCTTGTATGCTAATGGAATTGAGGTAGGCTGCGACGATCCGTACGGAAAGCCGTTCCCCAAAGGAAACCAGATAGTCCCTGGTCTTGCCCGTAAGTTCCTTGATCATGGAAATCCCCGTCAAAAGGGTGTTCAGTTCCTTAAGCAGGGCCGTCACTTCCCCCAGGCCGGTACTTTCCAGGCCCAGTTCTTTTACCGTATCCAGGTGAAGCTTTTCTATGCTGTCCGTAACCACAAGCCCTTCGTTCAGGGCCTTGTCGGCGGCTTCCAGAAGGTGATCCGTGGTATCCCCCATGGCGGACAATACCAGGACCGGCTTTTCTGCGATGCGGCGGGCTACAATATCAGCTACATGGCGGATCCGTTCAGCATTGGCAACGGAACTCCCCCCAAATTTCATGACGATCATCGGTTATTCCCTCTTTGTCCCCGAATATTGACCACCACTGTAGCAAAAGCTGTATTTATATGCAATGGTTTTGTAATTTCCAACAGTACCGGCCATTCACTTCATTGAGGCATCCTGAGTTTTGTGTTACACTGTTAACAATGATTGCGGAAAAAAGTCTTGTGGCGTATAAAAACCGTCCGGCCCTGGTTTCGGAAAGAACCGGGGATAAGCTGGGTATTTCCCTGGCAGGGGGTGAAAAACTCAAGGTCCGGGAAAAGGACATTGAGCTGCTCCACCCCGGGCCCTGTACCCAGGCAACTATTGAGGGTCTTCTGTCCGGGGATGAAACCGGGGAGATTGATATTAAGGGCGCCTGGGAACTCCTGTTGGGCAATAAGGTTCCATTGCGGGATTTGGCGGAACTGATTTACGGTGAATATACTCCCCGAACTGCCTGGGCCGCTTATGAAATCTTCAAGAAGGGGCTGTATTTTTCCGGGGACATAGCCGGGATAAGCAGCCGGGATGCGGCGGCGGTAGCGGCGGATGGGGAACGGCGGAGCCTGAAACAGCGGGACCAGGCTGAGCGGGAAGCCTTTCTGGAACTCCTCAAATCAGGAACCGCGGATTTTTCCGACCCTTCCGGCGAGGAAATCCGTTTTTTACAGGATGTTGAAGCCCTGGCCTACGGGCGTACCGAAAAGAGCCGTACCCTGCGGGACCTGGGCCGCCAGGAAACCCCCCTGGAAGCGCACAGGCTGCTCCTGTCCGCCGCTTTCTGGACTCCCTGGGTAAATCCCCACCCCCAGCGTTATGAGCTTTCCCTGGCCCCAGCACGGCATTTGCCGGATCCGCCTCCCCCGGAGGCCCGCACCGACCTTAGCGGGCTTGAAGCCTATGCCATAGACAGCCCCTGGAGTCACGATCCGGATGACGCGGTTTCTCTGGAGAAGCACCCCGCAGGGGGGCCGGATACCCTGTATGTCCACGTTGCCGACCCAGCGGCATCGATCCTTTCCGGCAGCCCTGGGGATCTGGAAGCTCGGGGTCGGGGGGCCACCCTCTATCTCCCGGAAGGGACGGCGCGTATGCTTGCGGAAGAGTCCCTGTCCCTCTACGCCCTGGGGCTCAGTTCCATTCCGGATACCAGTCCGGCCACGGAACTTTCCCCGGCCCTCAGTTTCAAACTCCTCCTGGGCGATGATGGCTCAATTCTGGAAACCGACATTTTCCCCTCCTTGATTCGGGTTACCCGGCTCAGTTATGCCGGTGCGGACGCCCAGGTTGCTGGGGACGCCAATCCCGTGCTGGCCGGACTTTTCCAAATAGCGGAACGTAACCTGAGGCGCCGTATGGCTGCCGGGGCGGTAGTGATCGAACTGCCGGAAACCCATATGTCTGTGAACCTGCCGGAAAAGCCCGGCGCGGACGGAACCGTTTCCATCCACCTTTTGGAGAACTATAAATCTGCGGATATGGTCCGGGAGTGTATGCTCCTGGCAGGGGAGGGCGCCGCCGGCTGGGCTCTCCAGAAGCGGCTTCCCTTCCCCTACGTGAGCCAGGAAACGGGGGATCTTCCCTCTTCCCCCCTGCCCGGCATGGCCGGTTCCTATCAATTGCGCCGGTGTATGCGCCCCAGGACCCTTTCGGTCAAACCGGGGCTCCACTGGGGGCTCGGTTTGGACCAGTATACCCAGGTGACCAGCCCCTTGCGCCGCTACACGGACCTCCTGGCCCACCAGCAGATCCGCGCCTTGCTTTCCGGGGCTGTCCCTCTGAGCGAAGATGATCTTATGGTCGCCTTAGCCGCCGGAGAAGCTGCCGCAGCCGCCACGGTGCAGGCGGAACGGGCCTCCCGGGCCCATTGGATCGCGGTCTATCTCCGGGATAAAAAGGGATCCCCCTGGGAAGGCATTATGATGGAAAAAAAGGGAAACCGTGTAGTGGTAATGATCCCCGGCCTGGGCCTTGAAACCCAGGTCGCGGCTAATTCAGAGCTTGCCCCCAATGATCCGGTAACCCTAACCCTCTCGGGGGTCAAAATTCCCGAGGCGGAGGCGCTTTTTATCATCAATCAGGAATAAGTGTATACTTCTTTAGGGTGGAATTTGGTTTTACTCTCTTGACGGAAGATGAATTGTGTATAAGACTAACTTTATATGAGTGACTATCTGGATCCAAATAATGAGGAGCTTCTCAAAGACTTTTTTAGTGAAGCCCAGATGCAAGTCGATACTCTGGAACAGAATATTCTGGTCCTTGAGAATGAAGGCGGCAACAAAGACGCGGTAGACGAAATATTCCGTGCGGCCCATACCCTGAAAGGGGGGTCCGCGACTGTGGAAATGATGGAATTGTCCCATTTTACCCACATGGTAGAGGATGTTTTGGATGCTATCCGCTCGGATCAGCTTGCGGTCAACGAGGATGTGGTAGACACCCTCCTGGCAGCCATCGATATCATTAAAGCCATGCTCGGACAGCGCATGGAAGGGGCGATCTATCAGGCGGATACTTCCGAGATGGAAGGCCGGCTGGAGGCTTTGATCCCCGAAAGCTCCAAGGGCAAGAAAGGGGGCGCCGTAAAGGCTAAACCCCCTGCGGCTGCCGCTCCTGCCCCGGCCGCAGCTGCCGTTGCTGCTCCCGCCGCCCCTGCCGGGGGTCTTTCGGAAGACGATCTCCGGGAACTGCGGGAATCCGTGGATGGCGGAATGCCTATCTTCCGCATTTCCGTAGTTTTTGACGAAAGCAGCCTGATGAATACCGTTGGGGGTATCCAGGTATACGCCGCCCTCAAGGGGGATGGCACGGTACTGCGGACCATACCGGATTTTGAACAGCTCTACGAGGATAATTTCTACCCCACGGTGGAATATTACGTTGCCAGCAATAAAACCCCGGAGGATCTGAAAAAACACGTTCTCATCCCCGATGTATCCCTTTCAGCCATTGTGACTGATGTAAGCAAACCTGCCGCCGAGGCCGCCCCTGCTCCTGCCGCTGCTCCGGCGCCGGTTGCTGCTCCTGCTGCCCCGGCTCCTGCAGCCGCCCCAGCGGAAGCTGCCGCCCCTGCGGCAAAATCTGCGGCAGCCACCGCAGCAGCCGGTGAGGATGCCAAGAAGGCCGGGAAAGAGGCGGGCTCCATACTCAGGGTAGACTCCAAACGCATTGACGACCTCCTCAACCTGGTATCCGAAACGGTTATCACCAAGGCGACCTTTAACCAGATAAGTAACCAGTTCGGCGATTTGGTAAACGATCTCCACAGCATAGAGGGCGCCTACCGGGAGAAAATTAAAAACCTCTTCGATCGGCTTCCGGATTATCTGGAGGGCATCCAGGAAGGACGCTCTATAAAGGATGTCCGTAAGGAAATCAACGAAGAATACGGGGATATTTTCGCCCTCTTTGACGGCTTTGAAGCGTCCCTGAAAAACAATATGGGCAAATTCCGGTCCACCTCCCAGAACCTGGGGCGGATCACTGGGGAACTCCAGGAAGGGGTCATGCGTATCCGTATGGTGCCCATCAGCCAGATATTCAGCCGTTTTCCCCGGCTCGTCCGGGACCTGTCCAAGTCTCTTAATAAGAAAATTAATCTGGTTATCGAAGGGGAGGAGACCGAACTGGATAAGTCGGTTATTGAAGACCTCCTGGACCCGATCATGCACTCGGTACGGAACTCCATCGACCACGGGATCGAATCCCAGGAAGAACGGAAGGCTTCGGGCAAACCCGAGGAAGGCATGGTCCTCCTCAAGGCAACCAACGAAGGCAATATGATCGTCATCGAGATTTCCGATGACGGCAAGGGCATAGACGTGGAAGCGGTCAAGGGCAAGGCGGTTGAACGGGGGCTTATCAGTCCCAACAAGCTCCTTACAGACCCGGAAGCCTTCAACCTGATCTTTGAACCCGGGTTTTCCACTGCCAAAACCATCACCAGTATATCCGGCCGGGGGGTCGGCCTGGATGTAGTCCGCCGGTCCATTGAAAAACTCAACGGAACCGTTACGGTTACCTCCGAAAAAGGGAAGGGCACTACTTTCCTCATCAAACTGCCCCTCACCCTGGCAATTATCCAGGGCCTTTTGGTCCGGGTGGGCGGGGAAATCTACTCTATCCCAATTACATCGGTCATCGAAAGCCTGCGGATTAAGCCCGAGGAAATCAGGATGATCGACAATTACGAAGTGTTCAACATCCGTAACGATGTTATCTCCCTGCTCAGGCTCAACCGGCTCTTTGGTATACACACCGAGGAACAGCAGGATTACAATTTTATCGTTATCGTGGGCACCGCAGAAAAGAAGATGGGCTTCATGGTGGACAGCCTGATCGGCGAAGAAGACGTGGTCATCAAACCCCTGCGGGATCAGTTCACCAACTCTCCGGGCATTGCCGGGGCGTCCATACTGGGGGACGGTTCAGTCTCCCTGATCATCGACGTAAGTCAGCTATTGGAACTGGGGCTCCACCAGGAATTGGAAGCGCGGAGGGTTCGGGAGTTGTCGAACCGGTAGCGCCCCGGTACAGTGAGGATAAAATATGGCAGTGATTAGAGATTTAGCTGAGGTAAACGCCGAGCTTCAGGAACAGATGGAACGGACCGATACGGTTGATTTCAAGATGATCACCTTTTCCCTTGCCGGGAAAGACTATGCGGTGGACATCATGAACGTCAAAGAAATCGCCAAAGCGGATAAGTTCACCTACGTTCCCAACGCCGCGTCCTTTGTCCGGGGGGTATACAACCTCCGGGGGGACATCATCCCGATTGTAGACCTCAGGACCTTCTTCCACCTTCCCACGGATAAAAAGAAGGATGGCCTGGAAAATATGCTGATTCTCCGCATTGAGGATCGGGTCTACGGGACTATCGTTGATAAGATCGACCGGGTGGTGGGGATCAATTCCGATTCCATCCAGCCTCCGCATCCCATATTCGGGGACATTAATATCAAATACATCAGCGGTGTGGTTGAAAAGCAGGGGGAGCTTTTCATCATCTTGGACGTGATCCGGATCTTTACCCAGAGCGAAGAGGACAAGGCGAAACCCCGGGGCCAGGCCATACAGGAAGCTTCCGTAAGCCCGGCGCCGGACAATTTCTTCCCTGCCCCCCAGAGCGCGGCTGCGGCTGCACTGCCTGAGCCTCCCCGGGACTCGGACCTCCAGTTTGTCAAAGAAAGTTTAGGCGCCCTTAAGCGGTTTACCGCCGGCCCCTACAACGATACCTGGGTCCGCAAGCGTTTTGCCGATTGGGCCACCACCCACGGGGGCAGCGATCTCCAGCTTAAAAACGCCTCCGAGGCTGAGGAATTCCTCAAGCCCTTCTATTCCCCCAGTACCGGGGCCTTCTGGAACGACGACTTTGCCTATACCCTTAAAGCAGCGCTGCCGGATATGCCCTCCAACAGCATCCAGGTTTGGAACCTGGGCTGCGGAAAGGGCTATGAAACTTTTTCATTAGCCTGTATACTCAAGTCACGGTATCCTGATGGTCATATCAAGGTCTGGGCCAATGATAACGACATCATGGCCATATCTTCGGCGCCAAATATGATTTTTGACCTGGAGGATGTGCCGGAGTATTGCCGGGGCTTTATGTCCAAAGGAAAGAACGGGTACAGTTTCAGCCCTGCTATCAAGGACTCGATACTTTTCGAGTACCATGACGTGCTGAATGAAAACCCCCTTCCTGAACTGGACATTATCCTGGCGCGGGATTTGATTTCCTTCTTTAATGAGCAGCAGCAGGGAAAAATCTTTGCCGATTTTTCCGAAAAACTGAAGACTCGGGGGGTAATTATTCTGGGAACAAATGAAGAACTTCCTGAAGGCGAATGGCTATCCATCGGGAAGAGCGGCGTTTCCGCATTTATGCGAGCTTAATTTTAGTTTTGAAAGGAGTATGTTATGAGAGTTGAATATATTAACCCTTTTGTTGAAGCGGCCTTTAATGTTTTGAAAGAAGTCCTCAATACGGATGTGAAGCGGGGGGACCTCTACCTCAAATCCACCACCATGTCCATTATGGGGGTCGCCGCCATGGTCGGCCTTGCGGGGGATGTGGAAGGCCGGGTTCTCTTTGATATGACCAAGCCCACCGCCCTGGGGATTGCAGGGGCCATGAATGGTGAAGCTTTCACCGTCATGGACGAGCTTGCCAAGGCTACCATCCAGGAACTGGCCAACATGATCACCGCCCAGGCGGTTACCAAGCTCCATGACCTGGGCTTCAAGTTTGACCTGACCCCGCCGGCCCTTTTTACCGGTGAGAACATGGAAATCTCCAACCGCGAGGTGGAAGCCCTGATTGTTCCCATGGAGCTTGGCAATAATATCGGTAAAATCGAGATTAACGTAGCTGTCCGGGAACGGGGCTAGATACTTTTAGGCCTTGCCGGGTAACGCCCCTGGGCTTTCCGGGGGGTGTTGTCTTTGTTTAAGCAGTTTCCCGTTGACAAGGTCCTGCAATATATGTAAGAATTAGTGTACCCAAAACAGGGGCGGTTAGCTCAGTTGGTTAGAGCATCAGTATGACACGCTGAGGGTCGACAGTTCAATTCCGTCATCGCCCATCCCGGTAAGTTCTTATTAAACGAGGATTTACCGGGTTTTTTTATGCCAATCCACTTTTGGCGTCCTGTTTCTGTGCCAAATCTCCAGGTGTTTTTCTTGCTTTCTCAATTTTCGTCTGTTACGATGATTATATGAATTAGCAAATATTCAGGTAAATAAATGGAGGATGGAATGAAACAAGCAGTTCAAAAAGTCGGGCGCTCGTTAAGTGCAATGGTTATGCCTAATCTGGGAGCGTTTATTGCATGGGGGCTCATAACTGCCCTTTTTATTGATACCGGCTGGATACCAAATAAAACATTAAGTGCCATGGTAGATCCCATGTTGAAGTATTTACTGCCCCTGCTGATTGGGTATACCGGCGGTAAGCTGGCGGGTGGTGGTGTCCGGGGCGGCGTAGTTGGTTCTATTGCCACCATCGGTGTCATTATGGGCGCCGGGATTCCTATGTTCCTGGGCGCAATGATTGCCGGGCCTCTGGGTGGTTTTTGTATCAAAAAATTTGATGAAGCTATTGATGGTCATATCCCGGCAGGTTTCGAAATGCTCATCAATAATTTTTCTGCGGGCATTATCGGTGCAATTCTTTCGATACTCTGTTATCTTGGTATCGGGCCGGTTGCAGAAACAATAACTAATGCCTTAGGCGCCGGGGTCGGCTGGCTGGTGGATCACAGGCTTTTGCCCTTTGCCTCAATCATTGTTGAACCTGCTAAGATTCTCTTCCTCAATAACGCAATAAACCACGGAGTCTTTACACCTCTGGGAAGCCAGCAGGCGGAAACCATGGGACGTTCAATCTATTATATGATTGAATCAAACCCCGGTCCCGGCATGGGGCTTTTGCTGGCCTACTGCCTTGTGGGAAAGGGCAGCGCCAAGAGCAGCGCCCCCGGAGCGGCAATCATTCATTTCTTTGGGGGTATTCACGAAATTTATTTCCCCTATGTGCTGATGAATCCGGTACTGATTCTCGCCATGATTGGCGGCGGTTTTTCCGGTGTACTTACTTTAACTATTTTTAAGGGCGGCCTTATCGCCCCGGCTTCTCCGGGATCAATTTTCGCAGAACTGATGATGACTCCCAAGGGCGCTTATATTCCCAATATTCTGGGTATCCTGGTAGGCGGGACAGTATCATTT
Source organism: Treponema primitia ZAS-2 (assembly GCF_000214375.1). Lineage (NCBI taxonomy): Bacteria > Pseudomonadati > Spirochaetota > Spirochaetia > Treponematales > Treponemataceae > Treponema > Treponema primitia. Next base: position 1,207,709 of record NC_015578.1, read on the forward strand.
TTCCTTTCACTGATCCTGCTTAAAGCCTTTGGAAAGGGAGACGCTGATCTTGAAGCCGCCCAGTCAAAAGTTAAGGCAAATAAAGCTGAATCAAAAGGTGTAGAGCTTAATGAAGTTAAAACCGCCTGGGACAATAAAGGCGCTGGGTCTTCACCGGCGGAAGTTAAGAAAATAGTCTTTGCCTGTGACGCAGGAATGGGTTCAAGTGCAATGGGCGCCACAAAACTGCGCAAGAAGATACTGGCCGCCGGATTTAGTGATATTACCGTAGTACATTCCCCGGTGAGTGAAATCCCTGCGGATGCTGATATTATTGTATGTCACAAGGAATTAGGCGGGCGGGCGTCCGCCGCTAAGCCGGGGGCGCGTTTGGTAACCATCACTGATTTCCTCAATGCTCCGGAGTATGAGGAACTTATCAATAGCCTGAAAAAGTAGAAAGGAAGGATATGATGCTGCAATTTACCCATACTATTACGGATCCTAATGGTATCCATGCGAGGCCCGCAGGACTCTTTGTTAAAGAAATGCAGGTTTTTAAAAGCAATGTTACTATTAATCGTGAGGAACAAAGCGCCAGTGCAAAGCAGCTTATCGCGCTTATGAAGATGCGGCTCAAATGCGGCCAGACCTTTACCGTTATTGCCGAAGGAGAAGATGAGGCTGTTGCAATAGAAGCGGCAAAAACTTTTCTTGCCTCTAATTTGTAAGGGCTGTGGGTAAAATGAATTTATCCGGGATTTCGGCGCGGCTTGCACATCTTCTGGAACTGCTGCTGGCCGCGCAGGAACCGGTAAAGGTTGATTTCCTGGCAGAGGCCCTTGGAACCAGCCGGCGTACCGTATTTCGGGAACTGGAAACCGCGGGCCCTGTTTTGAATTCCTTTCAGGCGGAGCTTGTTTCCATTCCCGGAAAGGGTATCGCCTTTTCAGGAACAGAAGACGCGCGGAAAAGCATTTATGCAGCCCTTGGGGATTATGGTTTGCAGCCCGCTTCCAAACGGGAGCGTCTTTTGCTGCTGGTGATTGAAATTCTTGCGAATTCGGGGGTAATACAAAAACTGTTTTATTATTCCAATATACTAAAGGTTAGTGAATCCACAGTCAGCAATGATATTAATGAGCTGGAACCCTGGTTTAAGCAGCATGGTATACATCTTGTAAGAAAAGGCGGGATAGGGATAATGCCTGAGGGGACGGAAGAAGCGATACGCACCGCCCTGGTGAGCCGTCTTATTACGGATGGTGAGACAGGTGGAAAATCGTATACTGCTTCTTTTTCTTTTCCCGGAGATCTTATAGAACAGGGGGTACGGGAGGTTATGCAAAGCAACGGTGATAAGTTTGAATGGATGACCGCCGAATCCTATTCCATGATTACCGTATATTTAATGGTGATGGTAAAGCGTATCTTTGCGGAAAAGTCCCTTGGGGATGAAAATAAAGTCCTGGGTGATTATCAGATAACGCTTGCAGGTATTGTGGCAGGTGATCTTTCCAACTATTTTTCAGTATCCTGCGGAAATGCGGAAATTCAGGGACTAGCAGTTCAGATACAGGCTTGCCGGGCCAAGCAGGAAACGCCGGTAGAAACAGGCTCCCCGGAACGGAAGGAATTAATCCGGGCTTTAACCTACGAAATGATAGATCGTTTTGATTCTTCCATTGCCGGGGTTCTTAAAACTAATGAGAAATTGGTGCAGCTTCTGGGCAAACATTTAGGATCGGCTTTGACCAGGTTACAGGCAGGTCTGGATGATCCTAATCCTCTGCAAATGGAACTTATTAACAAGTATCCTGAAGTTTTTCAGAAAACCTGCCGCGCCGTAACGGCAATGGAAGAAAGCCTTGGGTTTAAGGTTCCTGTAAATGAAATTACTTATATTGAAATACATTTTCTGTCAGCCCTTGCGGCGCTTGGAGAAAAAAACATCAGGAAGCGGATCCTCCGGGCAGGGGTTATTTGTGTTGCCGGTATAGGGACATCCTATATGGTGGCGGCTCAAATACGAAAGCGTTTTATCGGGGATCTGGAATTGGATGTATGCGGTTGGGATGACAGGGAATCCTGGGAAAAGGATGATTTTATAATTTCAACAATTCCCCTGGAAAATACAGAAAAGCCGGTGGTATTAATCCAGGCAATCTTACAGGAAAATGATTATCAGCAAATACAAAATACAATCAATGCCTATGCCTTTGTTGAACGGGGAATGATTGTTCAAAAGGTAGATCGATCCCTTGATGAACAGCTTGAAAAACTGGAAAATATTTTGTTGTTTACCAGAATGCTTCTGGGTAGTTTTACGGTTATACGGATAAATGCTGATTGCAGTTTTGATTATTTGTTTCGTTTTGCATCTGATCGTTTTGCCCCTCTGGCCAGAGAGACTATTTACAATAAATTGATGGATCGTGAAAAAATTTCAAGCCAGGTAATCCCCGATCTGGGGGTTATTTTGCTCCATACCCGCAGCGATGCTATTACAATTCCGGTATTTGCGATACTTAAACCTGATGGAGAAAAATTCAAGGATGAGTATTTCAGAGGTGCAAAAAGTTGTGTGGTCATGCTCCTGCCCGAAGCTGCGCCGGCTGAAATGACCGACTTAATGGGCGGTTTATCAAGCGCCCTTATAGATGTACCGGCGTTTCTTGATGCAATTCATGATGGTAACGAAAAAGTAATTAAGGCTTTATTGGAAGCGGAAATTTCCGACTCCCTTCTTCAATACAGTAACGAAAAATTAAAGAAATAGGAGGCTTTTATGGCGAATTTACCAATGCTCAGGAAGGAAAACATTCTGCTGAATCAACCCAAAGCGGATAGGGAAAGCATTATACGCCGCTGCGGAAGGATGCTGGTTGATTCGGGGTATGCGAATGAACGTTATATTGAAGGGATGGTAAAGAGGGATAATTCTTTTACCACTTATATCGGTAACTATATTGCACTACCCCACGGGGAAGAAGCGTACAAGGTTGATATTATTGCTACAGGTATTGTGGTACTTGCTTTTCCTGAGGGTATTGATTGGCAGGGAACCCTGGCATACCTGGTGATCGGAATTGCAGCCAAGGGTGATGAGCATATTGATATCATGGGCAACGTGGTGGATAACCTTGAAACCGGCGATGATGTTGAGAAACTTGTCAGGGAAGGAACTGTTGAGGATGTTTATAAAATGCTCGCCGGTGCTTCTGTATGATCATCACGGTAACCTTAAATCCGGCCCTGGATAAGACTGCCAGGGTAGAGATTATGCAGCCCAATACCCTTAACCGCCTTTCCGATGTGCGTGTTGATGCCGGCGGAAAAGGGGTAAATGTGTCCGCCATGATAAGCGCTCTGGGCGGCAACAGTTTGGCTACCGGCTTTGCGGGAGGCGGGGCGGGTGAAGAGCTCTTGTCGAGAATTGCGGGGCAGGGTTTGGCCCATGATTTTGTGCGGATAAAATCGGTAACCCGCACAAATCTTAAAGTTGTTGATTCAAAAGGCGCCTTAACCGAATTAAACGAACCGGGACCGGAAATTACGGCTGAGGAATATTCGGCCTTGGAAAAAAAGCTTTTAGGTTTTGGAACAAACGGGAACACCTTTGTTCTTTCCGGGAGCCTCCCCAGGGGGCTTAAAAGCGATACGTATAAAAAACTCTGCGGCCTGCTTCGGCAAAACGGGGCTGCGGTATTTTTAGATGCCGATGGCCCGGCGTTGGAGCTGGCCCTCAATTCGGATACATCCGCTTTGCATGGGGTTGGACTTCCCAATTTTATTAAGCCCAACCGGTATGAGCTTTTAAAACTGTTCAGCATGGAAGACCAGGAAACTTCTGAAAAAATTTTAGCCCGCCTGTGCTTGCAATTGCTTGATAAGGGAGTTGAGCTGGTTAGTCTTTCTTTGGGGGCCGAGGGTGCGCTTTTTGCCAGGGCAGAGGGTATCTGGCGATGCCCGGGGCTCCCGATACGGGTACAGTCAAGTGTTGGCGCAGGGGACAGCATGGTGGCCGCCCTGGTATACGGTTTTGAAAAAGGTCTGGGGATGGAAGAATGTTTTGCCCTGGCCATGGCCGCCTCAGCAGGGGCCTGTACTACTGAAGGTACCAGGCCGCCTTCAAGGAATTTGGTAGATGAGTATTTGAAACAGGTTAGTTTACAAAAAATAGTATATGGGAATCTCTAAAAACTTCAGTTTTTAGAGATTTACAGCTTAAAAAAGCATTTGCACAGTCTTTAGACGAGCAAATGCAGGGTACCTCTAAAAACTAACCGAGTTTTTAGAGGTACCCATAAAGGAGAAATGTTAAAATGGGACAAAAAACAAAAGCGGTGAGGCTCTACGGGGCGGATGATCTCAGGCTGGAAGAATTTGAACTTCCTGAAATAAAGGATGATGAGATTCTTGTCAGAATAATAAGCGATAGTATTTGTATGTCTACGTACAAGCTTGCGAAACAGGGAAAAAAACACAAACGATGTCCTCAGAATGTGGATACCAATCCTATTATCATTGGCCATGAGTTTGCCGGGGATATAGTAAAAGTGGGGGCAAAATGGAGCGGTGAATTTAAAGCAGGCGAAAAATTTGCCCAGCAGCCTGCGCTTAATTATAAAGGAAGCCTTGCCTCCCCCGGTTATTCCTACGAATTTTTCGGCGGGGATGCAAGTTATTGTATTCTTCCCCATGAGGTGATGGAATTGGGCTGCCTTCTTCATTACGATGGAGACGCTTATTTTTATGCTTCCCTGGCAGAACCGGTAAGCTGTATTATCGGCGGCTATCATATTATGTACCATACCAACAAGCAGAATTATGATCATGCCATGGACATTAAAGAAGGCGGCAATGTGCTTATCCTCGGCGGCGCCGGCCCCATGGGGCTTGAAGCAGTTGAATACCCCCTGTACGGCGGTAATAAACCCACTCGGATTGTTGTTACCGATGTGGATGACGGCCGGCTTGAACGGGCAAAAAAACTAATCCCCCCTGAACTGGCAAAAAAACAGGGTGTAGAGCTGCACTATGTAAATCCCCGCGGTTTTGCGGATCAGTATACTGCTCTTATGGATATTACCGGGGGGAAAGGGTACGACGATGTATTTGTCTACGCCCCTATTAAGGAGCTTGCGGAGGCGGGAGATCGGCTTATGGCCTTTGACGGCTGCCTTAACTTTTTTGCAGGTCCCTCGGATAAAAACTTTTCTGCCATGATGAACCTCTACAACTGCCATTATACCAGCACCCACATACTGGGAAGCACCGGGGGTAATACTGATGACCTCAAGGAAGCTATTAAGCTGGCATCGGAAAAGAAAATCCGTCCTGCGGTTATGGTAACCCATATCTGCGGTATTGATGCTGTGGCCTCAGCGGTTATTAATTTGCCGGAATTACGGGCGGGAAAGATTGTTACCTATACGCATATCAATATGCCCTTAACTGCCATAAGTGATTTTGCCAAACTGGGTGAAAAGGATCCTCTATTTGCGGACCTGCATAAAAGTTGTGATGCCCATCAGGGATTGTGGAATGCGGAAGCGGAAAAAATCCTTTTAAAACACTTTAAAGTGGGAGCATAAAATGATCACATTGCAGGGTAAGGGAGTGAGTGATGGCATAGCGCTTGGAAAACTGACTTTTCTGGAACGTACCCATTTTTCGGTGGAAAAGAGGACCATTACCGATGTTCCGGCTGAAGTTGAACGTTTTAATGCAGCCAGAGAAACAGCCGCTGCACAATTGGAAGAGCTTTCCAGGACCATGGCTGAAAAAATAGGTAAAGAAAATGCCCTGCTTTTTGATATTCACAGTATGATGCTCTCTGACCCTGATTTTTTTGAACCTATGATAGGCATTATCGAAAACCAGAAGATCTGCGCAGAATATGCGGTTATGGAAGCCGGCTCCGCGCTGGCCCAGGATTTTGCGGACATGGACGATGATTATATGAAAGAGCGGGCTGCGGATGTCCGGGATGTGGCTAACCGGGTAGTAGCGATACTGTCAGGTACCTGGATGGATGTTTCTGCAGGAAGCGATCCGGTTATTCTTGCGGCAGATGATTTTAGCCCCAGTGAAACGGTTCAGTTTGACCGTTCCAAGGTGTTAGCCCTGGTTTCCAGGGCAGGGGCAGCAAATTCTCATACTGCCATATTTGCCCGGACCATGGGGATTCCGGCTATTATAGGTTTTGGGTCCTCCCTTTCAGCGGGGCTTGCGGGTGTAAATGCAGCGGTAGACGGCGGTACAGGGGTGCTTTGCATTGACCCCGGGCCTGCGGTTATTGAAGAATTTCAGAAAAAACATGAACTCCTGGAAGAAGAAAAACAGGCCATGGAAAAATACCGGGGCAGGGAAACGCTTACAAAAAGCGGAAAAAAGATACAGCTCTTTGCCAACATTGGTTCTGTTACGGATGTGGAAGCAGCTATTCTGGGGGATGCCGAAGGGATAGGTCTTTTCCGCAGCGAATTTCTTTACCTGGGCCGTGAGGATTATCCCGGTGAAGAAGAGCAATATGAAACCTATAAGCGGGTACTTGAATTAATGAAGGGCAAACAGGTAATTATCCGTACCATGGACATAGGGGCTGACAAACAAGCCGCGTATTTCGGCCTCCCTGGGGAAGAAAACCCTGCCCTGGGGATGCGGGCAATACGTATTTGCTTGACCCGGCCTGAACTGTTCAAGACCCAGTTGCGGGCAATTTACCGGGCTTCCTCTTTCGGCAACGCCGCAATCATGTTTCCCATGATCTGTTCTGTGGCAGAATTACTGCGTGCAAAAGCGATTTTAAAGGAAGTGCGGAATGAGTTGCAGGTTCAGGGAATCGCTTTTAATGAAAAAGTGCCCGTCGGTATCATGATTGAAACCCCTGCCGCCGCCATAATAAGTGACCTTCTGGCAAAGGAGGCTGATTTTTTCAGTATAGGTACCAACGATCTGACCCAGTACACCCTTGCTATAGACCGTCAAAATGATTTGTTAAGCGAGTTTTGCGATATTCACCATGAAGCAATACTCAGGCTCATAAAGCTTAGCTGCGATAACGCCCATAACGCGGGTATTCCGATTGGTATCTGCGGCAGCCTGGGCGCCGACAAGACCCTTACTCAGTTTTTTATTGAAACCGGCATTGATGAGCTTTCGGTGGAACCTTCCTGTGTGCTGCCTTTGCGGAAAGTGATTGCGAAATTGTAGGAAGGATGCTCAAGCTCTACCTTTGCCCGAAGACTTCGGATATTGCCTTTTTATAAAGATTCTGGTAGAACGAATACAGTAAAAAGGAGACACCATGAAAGTTATTCAAACCGCTGCGGCGCCTGCTGCTATCGGTCCCTATTCCCAGGCTATGGTCACGGGAAATTTGGTTTTTAGTTCCGGGCAGATCCCCCTTTCTGCGGAAACCGGGGAAGTAGTCGGTGCCGAAGTGAAAGAGCAGACCGAGCAGGTTATCAGGAACCTCAAGGCGGTGCTGGAAGCCGCCGGCTCTTCTCTTGCTGCTGTGGTCAAGACTACCTGCTTCCTGGCGGACATGCAGGATTTCGCTGCTTTTAACGAGGTCTACGCCAAGCATTTCAGCGGCAAACCTGCCCGCTCTACCGTGGCGGTGAAGCAGTTGCCCAGAAACGTCCTGGTAGAAATTGAGGCGGTAGGGGAACTGGTGAATTAAACCAGGTGGCAACGGTATGAGGTAGCCGGGGCTATATTTCATAGTTTTGCCTGGCGCCTCTACGTTGCCTCTGGGCCGCATACGGCTGCAGCCTACTCCCTCGCGCGGGCTGTATTAGAACTGCTCCCTTAACATTGCTATTATTTCAGCTGTTTGTACATCCAAGGCTTTCACACTTATACGCCGTGTTGAACCTGTTCCGCTAACAGTACCGGTAATAACAATATTTGCACCCAGCATTTTACCTATGGATAGTGCAGAGTTATCGGAAACATCTCCTGATAACTGAAAGTTTTGTTCTTCCTTTATCTTATCGATAGTATTTCTATTTACGATTTTGAACTTTCCGGTATTTACCAGCTGATACTCAAGCTCATCAGTAATATATTCTGCGCTTTCACGATCACTCGATGAAATTGATAATACCGCCAGTGTTGTATTTCCCGTTAATTGTTGTGCCAAAACGTCGCTTAATTTCATAACGGCACTTTCAAGTTCTTTTGTTGCCCTAACGCTGAGTTGAGGGCGTTCTATTAAATTGGATTCTGTTAATATAAAATATTGATCCGGTACAGGACCTTCCAACCATGCTGCATTAATCCATAAAAGCATAGGAATTAAAGCCCAACAAAATACATAACCCACTACAACGGCAGCGGCATTAGCTTTTTTTGTTTCTGTATGCAAAGTCCTTTGCAAAGTTTCATAGCCTTCTTTTTCAATCACAATACGATATTTTTTGTCCACGGAGTTTTTTATTTTTGTTTTTGTTATGGGAGTTGAACCAACAGTTTTGCCATCTATTGTAACTCGAGCATCAGGAATATTAGTATTGATATTAACAAGGGTTGTAGTTTGACATCCTGTGAATATCGCAAGAATCAATAATAGGCATATTAATTTTTTCATAAAATGTCTCCCTGTCATGAAAATCTCCAAGGATATGTATAAAATTTCATACACATTCTTTTAACTTTTCCTACTATATATGGCTATCAGTTTTTTTGCAACAGCTCGAACCGGTTTTTATTGAACCGGATGAGGCCTTGGTCCTGCATTTTGCCCAATTCTGCGGACATGGCGCTGCGGTCTACCGAAAGGTATTCCGCCAGCTCCTGGCGCTTAAAGGGTATGGTGAGGACAGTACTTCCCTGTTGCTGGGCCTGGGAGGAAAGGTAGGAAAGCAGTTTTTCCCTGGTGGTGCGGCGGGTAATATGCTCCATCTTTTTTATCAGGGCAATATTTTTGCGGGCCATATCCTGGAGGGTGTTTTTTATAAGGTCCCGGTGGAATACGCAGACGGAAGAACAGGTGGTGATGATCCTGGTCAGATCGATCAATAGGACTTCGGATTTTTCCACCGCTTGAACGCTCACGGGCAGCTTTTTTACGCCCCCGCAGGAAAAGGCTTCCCCGAAAAGTTCCCCCGGTTCCGCCCGGGCCAGGATAACCCGGTTGCCCCAAAAATCATCCTGAAGTATATGCAGGGCCCCTGACAGGACCACCCCGATAAACCGGGGCTCATCATCGGCCATGAAAACAAAGGAGTCTTTCTCATATTTTTTATGCCGCGCTGAAAGGCATTCCAGAAGGCTCACCAGATCGGGTCCGGCTATCCCCTTAAAAAGGGGGCACCTGGCTAAAAGGGGTAAATATTTTTTCATGAAATGGCCTCCAAAAAAGCTTTCGTTGTAAAAACAACAGACTATAGAGCTATCATTTTCTATATTTTCAGTATAAGGTCAATACGGGGGTATTCCATGATACGGCAAATCGTAAAAATCGATACTGAAAAATGCAATGGCTGCGGCATTTGCGCCGAGGCCTGCCATGAGGCGGCTATAGGGATAGTAGATGGTAAGGCAACATTGCTGCGGGACGATTACTGCGATGGTATGGGGAACTGCCTCCCCGCCTGCCCAAGCGGGGCCATCGCCTTTGAAGAACGGGAGGCGGCTGCATACGACGAAAAGGCGGTTAAGGCGAACCAGGCGGCAGGAACCGGGCAGAGGGCGGGGACGGAACCGGGGACTGGGAGTGCTGGGCAGAAGACAGCGCAAGCCGGGAGCACCGGGACTGTAGAAAGCCGGCTCAGTCAGTGGCCGGTGCAGATCAAGCTGGCTCCGGTGAAGGCGCCCTTTTTTGACCAGGCCAGGCTTTTGGTGAGTGCCGACTGCGGGGCCTACGCTTACGGCAATTTTCATAATGAGTTTATGAAGGGGCGTATCACCCTGATCGGCTGCCCAAAACTGGACCAGACTGATTACAGCGAAAAATTAACGGAAATATTCAAGGGGAACGATATCAAGTCCGTGACCGTGGTGAGGATGGAGGTTCCCTGCTGCGGTGGGATCGAGAATGCCGTGATCGCGGCGCTGAAAAACTGCGTTGCAAGTAGCGGGAAGATAATACCCTGGGAGGCGGTGACCCTGTCGGTTAAGGGGGAGCTGCTGGAGGGGTAGAATTAGTCTGTGGATCGACTAAAAAAGGTAAAAAAGAGCTTGACAAAGTTGGAATAATTCTCCATACTGGTCTCTGAACTAAGGATTGTTAGTGAAGGTATTCCCGTTTCACGGGACGCCTTTACGCATGACCTAAATTTCTGATAGCTGCGGACCAAGCGGCTTTTCGGGGATTTAGGTCTTTTTTTTGGTTTTTTGCGGGACGGTCCATGAAAGCTATCAGGAAATACAATAACAATATCATCCTCGCAAATGACCAGGGTCATGAAGTCATTGTCCTGGGGAAAGGGATAGGGTTTCAGGCAAATCCGGGGGACCCGGTGGATACAAGGCTTATCGAAAAAACCTTTATTCCCCAGGAGACCGTCCAAATCAGCCGTTTCGCCGATACTCTTGCGGATCTGCCCTATGAATATATACTCCTGGCAACTAAAGTCGTGGATTGCGGGAAGGAACTATTGCAGGCCGAGCTAAACCCCAGTGTGGTAATTGCCCTAGCAGACCATTTCTCCGGTACCTTGCCCCATTTTGCGGAACGTAAAACCCTGGAGTCTCCCCTCAAGTGGGACCTCCGGCATCTTTATCCCCGTGAATTTAAGGCGAGTATGCGGGGACTGGAGATTATCCGGCAGGAACGGCACGAGGATTACCCCGAATATGAGGCCTACAATATAGCCCTGCATTTTATCAATGCGGAGACTGATACTGCGGATATGCCTACCACGTTCAAAATCGTGGCGATTACCAGCGATATTATCGGGATTATTAAAGAGTCCCTGCATATCAACTTCGATGAAGAATCCTTTGATGTAATGCCCTTTGTGATTCATCTGCGGAATTTGGTGCTGAAATACACCGTGAATCCGGAACAGAAAATCCGGGGGGATGATGACTTATACGCCCTGGTGATGAAGCGTTATCCCGAAGCAGCGGATTGCTGCACACGGATCTGCGCATATTTGCGGGAAACCCACGGTTGGGAACCGGTACGGAACGATCGCTTGTTTCTGGTACTGCATATCAAACGTATCTCCGATGGGATGGCAAAGTGAAGGGCAAGATAGTGTTTTTAGACTTTGACGGTACCGTGGGGGACCGCAACTTTATACCCTTCTCCGCTTCTCGCGCCTGCCGCAGGGCACGGGCTAACGGGCACATCCTCTACCTCGCCACCGGGAGGTCCCTGGTGCAGGTCAATCCCGGGCTGGTTAAAAAAATGTTTGACGGGGCAGTGTATTCCTCGGGCGCGTATATTGAAGCTGCGCCGGAACTGCGCGGGGAACTGCGTTGCAAGTGGCGCGGGGGCAAGCGGGAACTTATTTACACTGCGGTCATGGACAGCGCTCTGGTAGACCGGCTCATCGGCTTTTTGGATAAGCATGGAGCCTTCTATATGCTGGAACTGGCGGACCGGGTGATTGCCGGTCCCGGCTTTGATGCATATTTCAAAGCCCTCTTTACAGGTAGAAAGTGGACTCCGGCTTTGCTCTTGGAAAAGTTTTTTGTCGGAATGATTTACCGCAGGAGTCTCTCCCTGAATGAACCAATGCTGCACCGTGCGGATGTTCTCAAGCTGGTCTTCATGATCCGGGGGGGTATTAGCTTTGAGGATATACAGAAGGAATTCGGCGGGGAATGTGAAATTGTCCGTAGCTCTATCCCTATTACGGGTATGTCCGGGGGGGAAATCAGCCCGAAAGGGGTACACAAGGGAGCGGCGCTGCTCAAGGTTATTGCCCGCCACGGCATAGCGAGAGAAAACAGCATTGCTATTGGGGACAGCGATAACGACCGCACCATGATAGAAGCTGCAGGGATCGGCATTGCCATGGGTAACGGAGATGAAAAGCTGAAGGCCATTGCAGACGATGTTACGGACACACTCTACCGGAATGGTCTGGCCAAGGCGTTCAAAAAATACGGTTTAGTGTGATGGATAAAATAGTGATTGTGTAATACCAGCCTCGTATGGGGCGTGGAATTTTTATTTTTCGGAGAAGTTGATGAAAAAATTTGGTTTAATTTTGGTTGTGCTTTTGGCAATCTGTTCTCTGTCCGTGTTTGCGGGCGGCGGCAAAGACGGAGGCAAGGATGGAGGCCAGGACAGTGCCAAGGCAAATCCTGAGATACTCACGATATATGTCGTGAGGCATGGACAGACGATCTTCAACCTGATGGACAGGGTACAGGGGATCTCAGACGGCATCCTTACAGAAAGGGGAATTGTCGGAGCAGTTAACATGGGGAAGGGCTTACGGGACATTAAGTTCGATAACGTGTATTCCAGCGACCTGAAAAGGGCAAGCGAAACCGCTCGTCTCGCTCTGGAACAGAACCGCGTCACAAAAAACTGGACGGTAAAAGAATTAAGCGAACTGCGCGAGGTAAGCTTCGGCATATTCGAGGGCGACCCCAACTACATGATGTACGTTGCGTTCGGCAAAGACCTTGGCGTACAGGTACCGGCGGATGCAAAAACAATTGCGGCAGCGGCGGCCCCAATACAGGAGTATTACCATGGTGATTTTGGCACGTTCCTTGAGGGTCTGGCGGATTTTAACAAAAGAGTTGACACCCAGTACAAGATTTCTGAGGATGCCTCCGAAGTGTACGTGCGGCTTCAGGCAGGTGTGGACAAGATTATCGCCGAAAACCCTTCAGGCGGAAACGTGATGCTCGTAGCACACGGTCAGTCAATCACATTTCTCTTAAAACAGATTAATGTGGAACTTCCTCCGGGAACAGGTTTAGGCAACTCAAGCGTTACAAAAATTGTCTATAACTATGCGGATAAGACATTTACGCTTGAAGGCACAGTTGGCGATATGAGCTACGCGGAAGCGGGTGCGAAACTCTAAAGCCTGAGCAAATGTAGGGCGCCATAAAAACTAACCGCGTTTTTAGAGCTGCCCTATATTAAATAGAGGTTAACTATGGCAAAGGATTTTGCAAAGACGGCACAGGGTATTCTCGACGGCGTGGGCGGCAGGGAAAACATCAAAAATGTGGTTCATTGCGCCACTCGCCTGCGTTTCACCCTGGCGGACAACGCTAAGGCGTCCGATGAGGCGACAAAGGGCACCCCAGGGGTGGTGAGCGTGGTGAAGGCGGCGGGCCAGTATCAGGTTGTCATCGGGAACGATGTTCACGAGGTTTACGTCGAACTGGAAAAACTTGGCGTCCCCTGTGGCGGGCAGGTGGCGGCGGCAGAGAGTGAAAAAGGGCCGGTAACCCTGGCCTCAATCGGCAATGGCCTTATCGGCACCATAAGCGGCTTGTTTACCCCGATTTTGCCCGCCCTGATGGGCATCGGCATGATCAAGGGCGTGATTGCTATCCTGACCGTGGTATTTCCCGGATGGGCCGCATCCGGCGATATGTCCTACACGGTGCTCTATACCGCAGGAGATGCCCTCATGTACTTCCTGCCTATATTGGTCGCCTTCACTTCGGCGCAGCGTTTCGGCCTTGACCCGATAGTCGGCATGGTGATGGGAGCAGCCCTGGTCTACCCCGACATTGTAGCCCTCTATCCTTTTGGCCCCTGGGGGGTGCATAAGTTTTTCGGGGTGGATATCTTCGTTATGATGCGCTACTCGGGTACGGTGCTTCCTTCGATTTTCGGAGTCTACGGCGCATCAATACTGTACAAATATTTACGGAAGACCCTGCCTTCTGCGATAAAGAATTTTGTGGCGCCCTTTGCCACCCTGTTTATTGCAATTCCTCTGATGTTCCTCATCGTCGGCCCTATATTCGGCGTGGTAGGCCTCGGTATTCAGAACGGGATTACCAGTATTGTGGCAATCAACTTTATCGGGCCAATTCTTATTGGATTGATTATAGGCGGTTTTTGGCAGGTCTTGGTAATCTTTGGTTTGCACTGGGCGATTGTGCCGATTGCTATTCTGGAAACGGCGTCGCCGAATCCTGTTTTTGCGGGTAACCATGTGAGCGCTATCTTTGCTTATGGGCAAATTGCCGTTATCGCGCAGATGGGCGCCGTGTTTGCCATGGCGCTCCGCATGAAAAACGCCGAGCGCCGTTCCGGCGCCATTGCCGCGGGGATTTCGGGCATATTCGGCATCACAGAGCCGATTATTTACGGCTTTACACTGCCCAAAAAACAACCCTTCGTCCTTGCCTGTATTTCCGGCGCGGTCTTCGGCGCCCTGGCGGGACTTTTAGGCAGCATCAACTCAGGGGGTTACGGTATAGCGACCCAGATGGGGGCGATGGGCGTTTTTGCCTATCCCAGCTATCTTCTGCCCGGTTACGCCGGGTCCACCATAAACTTCCTTATCGCCCTTGGTGCGAGCATTCTTTCTGTGGGTGCTTCATTCATCCTTGTCTACGCCACCTATAAGCCTAATGAAGCGGAGCTTAAAGATGATGGGGCGACAGTGATCGATACTTCCGCTGTAAACAAAGCCACGGCGCTCAAAATCATCTCTCCCGCAAAGGGGCGCGTGATGGCCCTCAAGCTGTCCGCCGACCCTGCCCACCAGGAAGAAGCATTGGGTAAAGGGGTATGCATTATGCCTTTGGGGGGCAAGATTTTTGCGCCCTTTGACGGCACAGTAGATATGGTGTTCGACTCAAAACACGCGGTAAATCTTAAATCAAAGGATGGCATTGAACTTCTGATTCACTGTGGCATTGATACAGTGAAACTTGGTGGCAAGGGCTTTATCATGCACATCAAGGAAGGCGACGCAATCAAGGCGGGGCAGCTTTTGTTTGAGTACGACAAGGATGTGATAGCCCGGGCCGGTTACAGCCTGGAAACCCAGGTGGCGATCACCAATTCTGAAAGCTATAAGAAGATCACCCAAGCCAAAGCCGGCGAGGCCGCCGTAGGCGATGTGGTGTTGTATCTGGAATAAAAGGAGATTAAACCATGAAACTAAGGAAATTATTTTTATCATTCGCCATCCTACTGGCATTGACAGGTACAAGCTTTGCCGGAGGTTCAAAGGAACCGCAAACCATCACAATCATACACACCAACGATGTGCATGGGCGCGTGGAGGTATATCCTTATGTGAAGGGCTACGCGGATGCCCTTCGCAAGGAAAAAAAGAACGTAGTGGTAGTGTCCGCCGGTGATGAATTTGACGGCACGCCATTCGCGTCTCTTTCCGGCGGGCGGGACATTGCGGAAGTGATGAACCTGACCGGCTACGATTTGTTTGTTATGGGGAATCACGAACAGTTTCCCCAGATGGATTTTCAAATGCTGGCGACCTTGGCAAAGTTCCCCATACTGGCGGCAAATATCGGTGCGAATTGGAAAACCCAAATTCCCCAAATTAAAAATTACACTATCAAAAAATTCGGAGCCACGAAGATAGCATTTATCGGGATTACCACGGGGACAAGCGGGGATGAATCCGTGGCAGTGGTGGAAAAAGCGCGAAAAGATGCGACCAAGGAAGGCGCCAACGTGTTCATCGCCGTTACCCACTTGGGCGTACAGGACCCGGATCTAACAATTCGCAGCACCTACATCGCCGAAAAATGCCCTTGGCTTACCGCTATCATTGACGGCCATTGTCACACCGCGCACTCCAACGGCTTACTGCACAATGGCATCCTCATTGGTGAAACCGGTGAATACGGCAACAATATCGGTGTGGTGGAAGTGACCGCAAAAAAGGGTGAAGTCCTGGGTGTCACCGCCCGGCTAATCCCCATCGCGGGACATCAGGCGGAATCGGGTATCATAGCCGACGCGGCGGTGCAAACCTTTATAGACACAGTAAACACGCGAAATGCCGCCTACCTGGACGAAGTACTGTTTACGCTGCCAACCACACTCATTGGCACACGGGACTACAGCCGCCGCGTTGAATCAGTGTTTGGCGATATGCTCACCGATGCTATGCGCTTGAAAACAGGGGCTCAAATAGGCTTGCTTGTGGGAACAGCGATTCGGGCAAATATTGACGCAGGGGAGGTTACACGGGGGGAACTCAAAACCGCCCTTTATGAGGACTTGCCGCTTTGTACGCTTTACCTTTCAGGCGCGGAAATACGCGGGGAGTTTGAAACCGCCCTTAAGGCATATCCCAACGAGAACAACTACTTTTTACATGTCTCAGGGCTTTTTGTGGAGTTTGATACCACGCTTCCGGTTGGTGAACGCGTTACGAGCATCAAGCTGGAAAATGGCGCTCCGCTGGAACCGGATACATCGTATTTGTGCGTAAGCAAAAGTGACTCGCTATACTTTGTGTCTTTCTATGATGAATTGATGCGGACACAGGATTTTAATATCGGCTTTGGAACCATAGCCGAATCGTTGGCCGATTATATTACCGGTGGAGCGCAAATTCCCGCCGGAGTTGCCGGCAGAATTAAACCAATAAACTAGGGAGTTACTGAGATGGCATTTCCGAAGAATTTTTTGTGGGGCGGCGCCATTGCCGCTCATCAGGCTGAGGGAGCTTACCTAGAAGGCGGTAAGTCCCTTGCAACCTGCGATGTTATTCATGGCGGTAAGGGGCGTATCGCCGAGATACTTGACCCGGCGGCGATAAAGACGAATATCGCAAAACAAGAGGGCTACTTCCCTGAACATATTGCGGTGGATTTTTATCACCATTACAAAGAAGACATAGCACTTTTTGCCGAGATGGGCTTTAAGGTGTTCCGCACCTCCATTAGCTGGGCGCGGATTTTTCCGAATGGTGATGGGGATCCTAACGAGGCGGGTCTGGCGTTTTACGACAGCATGTTTGATGAGTGTGCAAAACACGGCATCGAGCCCCTGGTTACCCTGTCCCACTGGGAGATGCCTGTAAGTCTTACCACGAAGTACAACGGTTGGGCAAGCCGCGAGATCATCCCCCTGTTTGAGCGCTATGCCCGCACTGTCCTGACACGGTACAAAAACAAGGTGCGCTATTGGCTTACCTTTAACGAAATCAACATGACCCTGCACATGCCCTTCATGGGGGCCGGGGTCATAGTGGACAACCCTGCCCAAAAAAAGCAGCTTTCCTGCCAGGCGGCGCACAATATGCTTGTGGCAAGCGCCCTGTCGGTTAAGGCCTGCCACGAAATCAGCCCTGCCGCAAAAATCGGCAGCATGGTTGCCGCCATGACAGCCTACCCTTACTCCTGCAAGCCTGAGGATACCTGGGAAAAGACGCGCATGGAGCGTGAGAACTATTACCTTACGGATGTTCAGGCCCGGGGCAGCTATCCGCCTTTTGTTTTAAAGCTGCTCGAAAAAGACGGTGTGAAGCTCGACATTACGGCGGATGACAAAAAACTCTTTGCTGAAAACATCGTAGATTTTGTGTCTTTCAGTTACTATTCTTCCAGCGCCGTCACTACGGATCCTGCCATTGCCGGCGATAAAGGAACCGGTAACATCTTCGGGGGTATCAAAAATCCGCACCTCAAATCTTCCGATTGGGGCTGGCAGATTGATCCCCTGGGGCTACGGATAGCGCTCAATTTTCTCTACGACCGCTATCAGAAGCCCTTGTTTATCGTGGAAAACGGTCTTGGGGCGGTGGATAAGGTCGAACCGGACGGCAGCGTGAACGATGATTACCGCATCGAGTATCTCCGGGAACACGTCAAGGCGATGAAGGCGGCAATCGAAGAAGACGCAGTGGAACTGTGGGGCTACACCACTTGGGGCTGCATCGATATTGTCAGTGCGTCCACCGGCGAAATGTCCAAACGTTACGGTTTTATCTATGTTGACCAGGACAACGATGGCAAGGGTACCTTGAGGCGCAGTAAAAAGAAGTCCTTTGGATGGTACAAAAAAGTCATCGAGAGCAATGGAGAAGTGTTATGAAAGAATTCAAGTACACCATCAAGGATCCGGTGGGTATTCATGCACGGCCTGCAGGTTTGCTGGTAAAAGAATTGACGGCTTTTTCCAGCAATGTATCCATTCACCGGGGTGAAGACTCCTGTGACGGGAAAAAACTGTTGGCTATGATGAAGCTGCGGGTGAAACAGGGTGAAGAAATTATTCTAAGGGTGGAAGGCCCAGACGAAGACGCTGCAACTGCGGCGGCAAAAGCTTTCATCGAATCTACTCTGTAGGAGGCGTTATGATTACTCTGCAGGGGAAAGGCGTATCCGACGGCATTGCCCTGGGTCGGTTGGTGTTCTTTGAGCGTTCAAGTGTGGTGGTAGAGAGGAAGCCTATCACGGACCTTACGGCTGAGCTTGAGCGCTTCTATGGGGCAAAACGCACCACCAGCGACCAGTTGGATGAATTGGCAAACAGCATGGCGGAAAAAATCGGCAAGGAAAATGCGCTGTTATTTGAAATCCACCGGATGATGCTTGACGACTCGGATTACATCGACCCGATTATTAAGATGATCGAGACCCAGATGGTTTGCGCCGAGTATGCTGTAGAGGTATGCGGTAAACGGCTTGCCCAGGACTTTGCAGAGATGGACGACACGTACATGAAGGAACGGGCCGCGGATGTTGATGATGTTTCAAGACGGCTCATCGGAGTGCTTTACGGTACACAGAAAGCCGTAGGCGTTGGGGATGGGCCGGTTATTTTTGCTTCCGACGACTTTAGCCCCAGCGAAACTGCTCAGTTTGACCGCAGGAATGTGCTGGCCCTGGTATCCCAGCAGGGAGCGGCGAACTCACATACGGCGATCTTCGCCCGCACCATGGGGATACCGGCGATCATCGGCTTAGGCGCAACCCTGGCGCCGGGATTCGGCGGCAAGGATGCTGCGCTTGACGGCGAAACAGGGGTTCTCTACATTGAGCCGGATGCAGCCACCATAACTGCCATTGAAGAAAAGCGGCAAAGACTTGAGCACAAAAAGAACATCCTTGAAAAGTTCAGGGGCCTGCCCACTCTTACCAAGGGCGGCCAAAAGGTAAAGCTATACGCCAACATCGGTTCGGTAGCGGACGTGGAGGCGGTTATTGCCGGTGATGCTGAAGGGATAGGATTATTCCGCAGCGAATTTTTGTACCTGGGCCGCAGCGATTATCCCAGCGAAGACATTCAGTACGAAAGCTACCGCAAGGTGGTAGAGGATATGCAGGGCAAGCAGGTGATAATCCGCACCCTGGACATCGGTGCGGACAAACAGGTTGAATATTTTGCCCTGCCCCACGAAGAAAATCCCGCTTTGGGTATGCGGGCTATACGTATCTGCCTGACCCGCCCGGAATTGTTTGAAACCCAACTACGGGCAATTTACCGGGCTTCGGCCTACGGCAACACAGCGATCATGTTCCCCATGATTAGCGATGTTAGCGAACTGCGCCGTGCCAAAAAAATTGCCGCCGGGGTACGGGAAAAACTCAAAGCGGATAATATCCCCTTCAATCCCGAAACCCCTGTAGGCATTATGATTGAAACTCCGGCCGCTGCGATGATCAGCGATCTCCTTGCCGTAGAAGCAGACTTTTTCAGCATCGGTACCAATGATTTGACCCAATATACCCTGGCGGTGGACCGGCAAAACAATGCCCTGAGTGAATTCTGCAATACCCACCACGAAGCGATTCTCCGTTTTATCCGCCTGACCGCGGAGAACGCTCATAGGGCAGGCATCTGGTGCGGCATCTGCGGTATGCTCGGGGCGGACAGCGAGCTCACCGAAAGTTTCGTGAACATGGGCATTGATGAGCTTTCGGTGGAGCCGTCCTGCATCCTGGACCTTAGAAGCCGGATTGCAGGGTATGAGTAGATAAAGGCCTGAGTATACAGGTACTTCTGATCCAAGGCGGATTCGAACCGTCGACCTGCCGCTTAGGAGGCGGCCGCTCTATCCCCTGAGCTATTGGACCCTAGCAATAGGGTACCCTTTTCGGGGGCTGTCTGTCAATGTTTAAGCCGGGCTTTTCCTAAGGCACGGGATGCATTGAGGATGGCGATAAACGCCACACCCACGTCGCCGAACACCGCTTCCCACATATTTGCCATGCCCAGGGCGCCCAGGACCAGGATGATCCCCTTTACCCCCAGGGCAAAGACGATGTTTTGGGTTACGATGGTCCGGGTTTTTTTTGCGATCCCCAGGGCGGTGACAAGTTTGGAGGGCTCGTCGGTCATGAGCACTATGTCCGCCGCTTCAATGGCTGCATCGGAACCCAGGCCCCCCATGGCGATGCCTATGTCGCTGCGGGCCAGTACCGGGGCGTCGTTGATGCCGTCCCCCACAAAGACCAGTTTTCCTCCAGGAGACTTTTCCCCCTCCAGGATCTCAAGTTGTTCGACTTTCTGGTGGGGCAGCAGTTCCGTATATACCCTGTCCAGGCCCAGTTCACGGCCTATCTTTTCGCCCACCGCCCTGGTGTCCCCGGTGAGCATCACGGTGTTTGTTACCCCCGCTGCTTTCAGGGCACGGATTGTTTCTACGCTGTCCTGCTTGAGCTCATCGCTGATACCCAGGTGTCCCGCATAAACGCCGTCCACGGCCAGGTAGACCAGGGTCCCCTCAAAATGGGGATTTCCGGCTTTCTGGCTTGAGGCAGTGGGTCGGGAAATGTTTTCCGCTTCCAGTAAACGGCTGTTTCCTGCGAGCACAGTTTTACTGTCAATAGTAACCTTGATGCCCTGCCCTGCGATTTCTTCAAGGTCCTTGATTTTCTGCTGGTCCATGGCCTGTCCATAGGCCCGCTGTATGGAAATGGCAATGGGGTGGCTGGAATTGCTTTCTGCATGGGCCGCGTAATAGAGCAGGTCTGCATTGGTGAAACCTGGTTCAGGGGCAATTTCAGTGACCGTGAATACGCCTTTGGTGAGGGTTCCTGTTTTGTCAAACACCACGGTCTCAACTTTAGTGAGGGCGTCCAGGTAGTTGCTGCCTTTAACCAGTATGCCCTGCCGGGATGCGCCGCCTATGCCGCCGAAAAAGCTTAAGGGTATGGAGATGACCAGGGCGCAGGGGCAGGATACCACCAGGAATACTAAGGCCCGGTTGATCCAGTCGGAGAAAAGGGCGCCGGGAATAAAGAGGGGGGGGACGATGGCCAGGAAAACTGCCATACCTACCACCACCGGGGTATAGTAGCGGGCAAATTTGGTGATGAAGTTTTCGATGGGGGCCTTTTTGCTCCCCGCGTTTTGTACCAGGTCGAGGATTTTGGAAACCGTGGATTCCCCGAACACCTTGGAGACCTGGATTACCAGGAGCCCGCTTTTGTTGATGGAACCGGAAAGCGCCGTGTCCCCCGGGGCCGCATCCCGGGGCATGGATTCCCCGGTAAGGGCGGATGTATCCAGGGCTGAACGGCCTTCCCGCACAAGGCCGTCCAGGGGGACCTTTTCTCCGGGCTTTACCACCATGAGATCCCCCACCAGGGCTTCTGTGGGGTCGGCGCGTACAATCTCTTCCCCCCGTTTTAGGTTGACATAGTCGGGTCTGATATCCATCAATGCGCTGATGGATCGCCTGGAATTGTTTACCGCATGGTCCTGGAAGGCTTCGCCGATCTGATAAAACAGCATTACTGCGACGCCTTCGGGGTATTCGCCGATGGCGAAGGCGCCTACGGTGGCCAGGCTCATGAGAAAGTTTTCGTCAAAAATTTGGCCCCTGGTGATATTCCTCAATGCCCGGAGTAAGACTTCTCCGCCTATCAGTAAATAGGCGGCTAAAAAAAGCGCCAGTTCCGGGACGGGAGAAAGGTGCAGGATCATGCCGGTGATAAAGAGAGCGATCCCAAGGCCAAAGCGGGCATAGTCAAAAACTTTTTCCCGGGCATCATGGTGTTCCTCCCCATGGCTGTGACCATGATCGTGGGTATGAGCATGGTCATGGGAGGCTTCGGGCTTGGTCGCCCCGGGGCCTATTCTGGTCATGACTATATCCGGTTCGAGTTTTTTTACGATTGAACTTGCCCGGGCTATGATTGTCTCCTCATTCCCGCCTGTTTCCAGGATCAGTTTTTGTGCGGTAAAATCAACCACCGCATGGTGGACACCTTCCAGTTTCCGTATACCTGCTTCGATTTTTCCGGCGCAAACCGGGCAGCAAAGGCCTTCCAGTGAAAATTGCATTTCCATAGCTAATTCCTTTCGCTCACATGGAGTAAACCAGTGGCGATAATGTTGCTCACATGTTCATCTTCCAGGGAATAGAACACTACCTTTCCTTCCCGGCGGTATTTGACCAGCTTGGTCTGCCTGAGCGCCCGGAGTTGGTGGGAAATCGAGGATTTTGTCATCCCCAGGAGGACCGCAATATCGCAGACGCACATTTCCGAGTGGAGCAGGGCGCAGACGATCTTTACCCGGGTGGAATCCCCGAAGACCTTGAAGAGATCCGCCAGGTCCAACAGGGATTCCTCCTCGGGCATCAGGGTCCTGACCTTGGCTACAACCTCTTCGTGGATGGTATTGCAGTCGCAGCGGTCAATTTCGGCGATGTAGTTGCTCATGTATTCCTCCAATGGTTGAACAGTTGAGTATATAGACAACTATAATAACAGAGAAAAAAATTGTCAAGGATATGTTGCAAAAAAAGTGGAAAAACTAAAAAATTACCAGGCTTGTTTTAATTTAGGGCATCTCTAAAAACTCGGTTAGTTTTTAGAGATGCCCTTTATGCAGATTTATACTGCTTCTGCCTTCTGTATTGCTTCTTCCAGGGTGGATGCCATGTTTTCCTCGCCTATTTCGGCGATGAAACCTGCTTTTTCCAGGGCCTTTCGGGGTTGATCCCGAGCCTCGCTGATGATGAGCCTGATCTTGCCGCTGCGGCATTGGGCCAGAAAGGATTCTAGGGCGGTGATGCCTGTGGAGTCCACTGCGGGGACATCCCGCATACGCAGAATAAAGGCCTGGGGTTTTTTTGCCACTCCCCGCAGAACATGCTGGAGCATATCCGCTACCCCGAAAAAGAAGGGGCCCGTAATTTCGTATACTTCAATATTTTTGGGATGCACCGGCCGGGCGCCTTCATCCGCAGGGCTGAGGGGAACCCCCGTGCCGCTATACACCGTTTCAAATCCCGGCAACTTATCGCCGGGACGTATGCCCGTCACTTCGATCATCCGTTTGAGGAAGAGGAAGACCGCCATGATCATCCCCACCTCCACCGCAAAGGTCAGGTCCACGGCGATGGTAAGTATGAAGGTGGTGAGGAGCACAATGGTGTCGCTCTTGGGCGCCCGGTAGACGATTCGGGTGAACCGGGGCAGGTTGCTCATATCCCAGGCTACCACCATGAGTACTGCGGAAAGGCTTGCCAGGGGAATGGAGGATGCGACCGGGGCCAGAAAGAGGATGAAGAGTACCAGTACCACCGAGTGGATTATCCCTGAAACCGGGCTTACCGCGCCGGCTTTGATGTTTGTGGCGGTCCGGGCTATGGCCCCGGTGGCAGGGATGCCCCCCATGAAGGCGGCGGCTATATTGCCCACCCCCTGGGCGACCAGTTCCATGTTGGCATTATGCCGGTCCCCGGTCATGGTATCCGCCACCACCGCGGAAAGTAGGGACTCGATGGCTGCCAGCAGAGCAATGGTAAAGGTATCCGGCAGCAGGTCCCGGACCAGACCCCAGCTGAGATTGGGCATCACCGGCACGGGTAGCCCCCGGGGAATGCCCCCGAACCGGGTCCCGATGGTTTCCGTGGGCAGGGCGAGGAAATGGCACACCACCGTGGCGGCAATCACCCCAACCACCGCGGCGGGGATGCGGGGGTAGAGTTTGCGGATCAGCAGTATGATAGCCAGGGTACCCAGGCCCACGCCTAAGGTTACCGGGTTGAGGGTAGTAAAGGAACCGATATACTGCCCCCAGGATTCAAAAAATTCCGGGGAGGTTTTTTCAATGGAAAAGCCAAAAAAATCTTTTATTTGCTGGGAAAAGATCAGCACCCCGATGCCGGTGGTAAACCCCGTGGTCACCGGGTAGGGAATGAACTTAATGAGCTTTCCCAACCCTGAAATACCCATGAGTATCAGGATGATCCCCGCCATGGCGGTGGCAACTATGAGCCCCCCCATGCCGTGCCGGGATATTACCCCATAGAGTATCACCACAAAAGCCCCGGTGGGCCCGCCGATCTGGAATTTGCTACCCCCCAGGAGGCTGATAAAGAACCCTGCTGCAATGGTAGTATACAAGCCCTGGGCGGGGGTTCCCCCGGCGGCAATGCTGAAGGCCATGGCCAGGGGCAGGGCGACGATTCCCACGGTAATACCGGAGATACAGTCCTTGCTCAGGGATTTAAGGGAGTAGCCGCCCCCTTCTTTTTTAGAAAACAGCTCAAAGGTTCTGGGGATAAAATCCCGGAGATACGCGAGTTTTAATGGATTGAATGATGCCATACTTGCAGTATCGGAAAAGAAATTCATACTAACAAGGGGAAAACACTATACCCTAGTTAAACTGAGAATTGCTGCCCGCATACCCTTCCCACTGTGCTATATTTCCTATATAATGGATAGGATATGTCGATTGACTCTTCGAACCCTCTGATTGTGCAAAGTGATCGGACTCTGCTTTTGGATGTCCACGCCCCTAAGGCTGAGGAGGCCCGGGCTGCTATTATGCCCTTTGCGGAATTGGAAAAGTCCCCGGAACATATACATACCTTCAGGATAACCCCCCTGTCCCTCTGGAATGCTGCCAGCGCCGGTTTTTCTCCGGAGGATGTGACTGCGGTCCTTGATACCTACAGCCGCTACCCGGTGCCCCAGAGCATAGTCGAAGGTTTCTCCGATACCATGGACCGGTATGGCAAGATACGCTTGGTATCGGCGCCTCAGGCTGCGGCGGCAGAGGCGGCTTTTCCGGTGGATTCATCTGGGGCGCCCCAGGCCGGGGCGGTTCGGAGTTTGCCCGAGGAATTGCTCCTGGTGGCAGATGAAGAGGCTATCCTGGCGGAGATAGGGGCGGCCAAGTCCCTGGAAAAGCTTTTGCGGATTACCGAACAGGGTTTCAAGCTGAGGCTGACCGATCGGGGGAGCGTCAAACGGGAGCTTATCCGCATGGGCTGGCCGGTGCAGGACATGGCTCCCCTGGTCAGCGGGGCGTCCCTGGAACTGGAACTGCGGGATATCGCCGCTTCGGGCCAGTCTTTTACCCTGCGGGACTACCAAGCCGAGGCTGCCCGGTCGGTGCTGGGGAACAATGGCCCGGGTACAGGGTATGGGGTGGTGGTACTACCCTGCGGTTCCGGGAAGACCATGGTGGGGATGGCCCTCATGACCCTGCTCAAGACCAATACCCTGGTGCTGACCACCAATGTGGCGGCGGTGCACCAGTGGATAGACGAACTTTTGGATAAAACAGATCTCACCAAGGATCAGATTGCCGAGTACACCGGTGATTCTAAGGGGGTGGCGCCGGTTACTATTGCCACCTACCAGATCATCACCTGGCGGCCCGATAGGGATGCGGATTTCCCCCACTTCAAACTGTTCAGGGAACGGCCCTGGGGGCTGATCATCTACGACGAGGTCCATCTGCTGCCGGCCCCGGTGTTCCGGGTCACCGCGGAATTGCAGGCGGTTCGGCGCCTGGGGCTTACCGCTACCCTGATCCGTGAGGATCGGGCGGAGGATGCGGTGTTCAGCCTGGTGGGGCCCAAGCGCTACGATGTGCCCTGGAAGGACCTTGAGGGCAAGGGGTGGATTGCCGAGGCGCTCTGCACGGAGATACGCCTGGATATGCCGGAAAAGCTCAAGATACCCTACGCCGTGGCTGCCCCCCGGGAGAAGTACCGCATCGCCAGCGAGAATCCTTATAAGGAAATTATCGCCCGGCAGTTGGTGGAAAACCACCCGGAAGATCATATCCTGGTGATAGGCCAGTACATTGCCCAGTTAGAATCCCTTGCCCGACTTTTAAAGGCCCCCCTGATCACCGGCAAGACCGCCAATGCGGAACGGGAAAAGGTATACGGCGCATTTAAGCGGGGGGATGTCCGGGTCATCGTGGTTTCTAAGGTGGCGAATTTCGCCATCGACCTGCCCGATGCCTCCATGGCTATCCAGGTTTCAGGCTCCTTTGGTTCCCGGCAGGAGGAAGCCCAGCGGCTGGGCCGCATTTTGCGCCCCAAAGGCCGGAACTCCTACTTTTACACCCTGGTTTCCCGGTATACTGTGGAGGAGGACTTTGCCGCCAACCGGCAAAAATTCCTGGCCGAACAGGGCTATAAGTACGCCATCCAGCACTGGACCGAAAAGGAGATACTCTCAGGTCAGAGCGGGATTGTGTCCGGTCCGGAAAAGGGTGATTCCAAATGAAAGATTTTCAGTTCCGTTCCCCCGATACCTGGAAGTCCGCCTTGCTGACCCTGCCGGACAGTGCCTATTTTGAGCTTATGCGCAGTGTCTTTGGGAATATCAAGACCCCCTTCAATAAACAACGTTTGGTGGAGGATCTGGAGGGCTTTTTTTCCCGTAAGGAAATTCAGGAAATAATTGCCGCCTATTTGGACGAAACCGACGCCAGGATCATTACCGCCGTGGCTGCCCTGGATGAGCCTGCTCCGGGTGAATTGGAAACCTTTTTTGCCGGGGAACTGAGTTTTGCGGAGCTGCACAGCATACTTCTCAACCTGGAGGAACGGCTCATCCTCTACCGTTTCCAAGACAGGGGGGTCTCCCGCCTGGCCCTGAATCCCCTGCTGGAACCGGTGTTAGGTCCGCTTATCGCCGATAAGGGTTCCCTTTTTCCCTCTGAAACCAGGGTGCAAGAGGGGGGGGGCGCTCTCCTGGATGACCGGGTTCTGGCGGCACTTTTCGCCTTTATTCCTGAAGAACCGGATTTTTTCAAAGCAGAGGGAGGGGTGCGGAAAAAAGTTCTGGATGACGGAAAGCTTCTCTTCCCGGCCCTGGATCTGGAAACCTTGATAGGAGGTCTGCAAAACCTGGGGCTTCTGAGCCAGAAAGGTGAGGGGCTGGCTATTGACGAGTTGAGGCTCCGTCATTTTGGGAGCCTCTCTTCCCGGGAACGGCGGGAGTATCTGGCCGCGGGCCTTTGCTTTGACAAGAACCCCCCCAAACCGTTTCCGGGCATGTTTAACCGGAGCCGGATCCAAGCCCTGACCCGGTTCATCCATACCTATCTGGACATCCTCAAACCTGACCGGCAATACCCTAAAACAACCCTAAAGCGGATCGCGGATATTCTGGAACGGAGCGGTATTGAACAAGTCGCCTGGGACGCCGAAATCAGCAGCCTTAAGCGGCCTGGCCCGGAGTTACCCGGCTCGACCCTCCAGGAAAAGCCTGGGGTGGTATCCGCCCTGTTTGATTCGATTCTCTCTGCCCTGAAGAGTTCCGGCCTCCTGGGAATGGCGGGGGAATGGTATTTTCTTTACCCATTAGAAACCCAGGATGCCGGGTCTAAGCCGGTTATTGCCATGGATACCGCCTTTTCCTGCATACTCTACCCGGAGATCGGCTTTACCGACGCCCTGGCCCTGGCCTCTTTTTGCGTGGTTCGGGAAACCGGTACGGCGGTACGTTTTGAGTTGACCCGGGAATCCGTGGTCCGGGGCTTTGACCGGAACCTGGATTCACAGACCATGCTGTCCTTACTGGATCGGCTTTCGGGGAACCAGGTTGAGCAGAACCTCCGCTGGACAGTCAAGGACTGGGAATCCCGGTATTCCGGGGTTTCCCTCTTCCAGGGCCTGGTCCTTTCCCTTTCCGAAGACCGGCGCTATCTGGCCGAGGCGGAACCCGTGGCCTCCCTGATTTTCCGGACCCTGAACCCCGGGGTGTACCTCCTCTCGGTTTCGGATAAGGCCGATGCGGTGCAGGCCCTGCACAAGGCGGGGATAGACATCATTGCCCAGCCCCCACAGATCACAGAATCCTTTCCCGGGGAACGGCATTCACCCTATCCGTCCTTGGAAGCCGGTCCCCGGTTCCGGGGAAACGGCTTTTATGACAATTCCCCGGAATTACTCTTCCCCAAATCCGGGGGAAATTCTTTCCCTTTCACCAACGAAAAGTCCGAGTCCTACAAGGGACGGTTCCGTTCCGCCCTGGAAAGTATTAGCCTTTCCAAGCCCGAACGGGACGAGCTGACCGCGCGGATAGAGCGGCGGCTGATACTCAATGAATCCCAGCTGGTGGGGGTCTCGGTACGGTATGAAAAACTGGAAGCCCGGGGCCTGGACTATGTGGGAAAGACCTCCATCGCAAAACAGGCCATCGCATCAAAGCTGCTCATAGAAATCATGTGGTCGGATCAGAACGGGGAACTTAACCGGGTTATCGGAATACCCGAAGCTTTGGAAAAATCCGGCGGGGATACTATTTTAGTACTCAAGCCCGTAAGCCCGGGGGAAACTATCCGGCTCCCCCTGGGAAAAATCAGCCTGCTCAGGCGGATTAAACAATCAATTTTTGGAGAATGAGCTCCGCTTTGCGGGTCTTCCAATTGAAATTCTAAGGAGTAAACCATGCCCTTATTACCTTTTTCAAGCAACCAGGCGGAGTCCCAGTTCAAACTGGCAGTACTCATCGACGCCGATAATACCCAGCCCGCCATCATCGAAGGCCTCCTGGATGAGGTCGCCAAGTACGGCGTAGCCAGTGTCAAGCGTATCTACGGCGACTGGACCAGTACCAACCTCCGGTCCTGGAAAGACCGGCTTCTGGAACACGCCATCCAGCCCATCCAACAGTTTTCTTACACTACCGGGAAAAACGCCACCGACAGCGCCATGATCATCGACGCCATGGACCTGCTCTACAGCGATAAGTTGGACGGTTTCTGCATCGTATCCAGTGATTCGGACTTTACCCGCCTGGCAGCACGGCTGCGGGAAAGCGGCCGGACCGTCTATGGTTTTGGGGAAAAGAAAACCCCCCGGGCCTTTGTTTCGGTTTGCGACAAATTTATCTACACAGAAATACTGCGGGACAACCAGGAAGAGGCAGACGAGGACGAATCCCGCCCGGCAGCCAGACCTAGGAAGGACTTCAAGGTGGACCGGAAGCTGCTCAAGCTCCTGCGGGACACTGTGGACGACCTGGCCGACGAATCCGGCTGGGCCTACCTGGGCGGGATAGGGCAGAAGATCACCCTCCGTTCCAGCGAATTTGATCCCCGGAACTACGGCTTCAAAAAGCTGGGGGATCTCTTCCGTGCGGTCTCCCAGTTTGAAACCGAGGAGCGGCCCCAGGAAAACGGCACCGGCAGGCAGGTGTATATACGGTGGAAACGGCGGGCCCATTAGCTCCTAAAGAAAAATTACGGAAAAATAATAGCACTCATCTGAATATTATTCAAACACCCCCAGGCTTCTTCCCTTAAAGTTAAAGCAGGTATTTATCTGCGCGGGGAACTTCGTTGCAAGTAGCGCGGGGAACTTCGTTGCAAGTAGCGCTTATGGAGGCGGCCATTATGAAACTCAGAGTACGCTTAAGCATATTGGTAATAGCAATAATGGTAGCGGTTATTTCCGTTATTTCTGTCGTCATTCTGAGCCGCGCTTCGGAAATGCAGACGGAAACAGCCATAGAAAGTACAACGAACATGGCTAATATGTATGCCATGGATTTACGGCGGCGTTTTGAAACCTATATGCAAACCGCAATCCTGCTGTCCCAGATAATGAAGGATTACGAATCCGTGGACCTAAGCCAGCGGCGTATCCGCTACAATGGCATCATACGCAGTGTGTTGGTGGAAAACCCGAGTTATTTGGGTATTTTTACTATATGGAAGCCCAATGCCCTGGACGGCAGGGATGCTGAATTTGCCAATACCCCAGGTACCGATGAGACCGGCCGTTATATAAGCCGGTACCACCGGGATTCAGGCCTGATAACCCTAAGCCTCTTTGATGCATATAACGAGACACTGGAAGGGGCAAGCGGGGTTATGAGTATCGCCAACCCTGTTTGGCGGGAAGCCAGGGGTTCCACAGTTTTGGTGGTGGATGTCACGGTCCCCATAGTATCATCCCAGGGTGAAATGGTGGCCCTAGTGGGGATTAATATTGATATCAGCGCCATGCAGGACATAGTCTCGGGGATTAAACCCTATGGAACGGGAATAGCAACGGTCTATTCCAATGACGGGACCGTGGCGGCCCACAATATTCCTGCGCGGACCGGTCAGCATATGGTGGAAACCGATACGCCCCTTTTTAAAGACTATACCTCCCTGGCATTGGAATGTATACAACAGGGAAAACCCGTCAATTTCCAGGGACATTCCCCGGCCCTGGATGTGGATCTCCAGATAATTATTGAGCCCTTTACGGTTTCTGAAACCACCACTCCCTGGTCCATAATGATAGCCATTCCCATGGATAAGGTGCTGGAAGATGTACAGGCATTGACCTTTTTCACCATTATACTATCCCTGGTTGCCATGATTGCCGCAGGGGTAATTATCTTTTTTGTGGCCGGCAGTATAGCAAAGCCCATCGTTAATGTTTCCCGTACCCTCAAGGATATTTCCGAAGGGGAAGGGGATTTGACCAAGCAGATTGCCGTCAAATCCGCTGATGAGATCGGCGATCTGGCCCGGTACTTCAACATGACCCTGGAAAAAATCAGGGACCTGGTGATCACCATCAAAAAACAGGCCGTAGCCCTCTTCAATATTGGTAACGATCTCTCCTCCAATATGACAGAAACTGCTGCGGCGATAAATGAGATCACCGCCAATGTCCAGAGCATTAAAGGCCGGATTCTCAACCAATCTGCCTCGGTGACTGAAACAAATGCGACCATGGAGCAGATCACCGTCAATATCAACAAACTGGACGAACTCATTGAACAGCAGTCCGTTAATGTGGCCCAGTCATCTTCCTCAATTGAACAAATGCTCGCCAATATTCAATCGGTTACCCAGACCCTGAAAAAAAACGCAGATAATGTAACTGATTTGGCCACCGCTTCGGAGGTTGGCCGCTCCAGCCTTCAGGAGGTAGCCGGAGATATTCTGGAAATTACCCGGGAATCCGAGGGGCTTCTGGAGATCAATTCGGTGATGGAAAATATCGCCAGCCAGACCAACCTTCTTTCCATGAATGCCGCCATTGAAGCCGCCCACGCCGGAGAAGCGGGCAAAGGTTTTGCGGTGGTGGCGGATGAAATACGCAAACTCGCCGAATCTTCGGGGGAACAGTCCAAGACCATTTCTGTGATACTCAGGAAAATCAAGGACGCCATTGACAAGATCACTAAATCTACCGACGAGGTGCTTACTAAATTTGAAGCCATTGATTTGGGGGTTAAAACCGTTTCGGATCAGGAAGGAAATATACGCAGCGCCATGGAAGAACAGAATACCGGGAGCCAGCAGATCCTGGAGGCCATAGGGCAACTGAACAATATAACCCAGATGGTCAAAAGCGGTTCCATGGAGATGCTTGAGGGGAGCAAAGAAGTTATCCAGGAGAGCAAAAACCTGGAGATGGTTACCCAGGAAATCACCGACGGGATGAACGAGATGGCCACCGGGGCGGAGGAGATCAATGTGGCGGTAAGCGAGGTAAACAACATCTCAGGGGAAAACAAGGAAAACATAGACATCCTGGTCAAGGAGGTTTCCCGGTTTAAGGTCGAATAAGGTTTTTAAGAAGCACCTTATAATGCAGAATCACAAAGCAGTAACAGAT
Source organism: Treponema primitia ZAS-2 (assembly GCF_000214375.1). NCBI lineage: Bacteria > Pseudomonadati > Spirochaetota > Spirochaetia > Treponematales > Treponemataceae > Treponema > Treponema primitia. The sequence continues at coordinate 1,239,406 of NC_015578.1, forward strand.
TTTTAATATTATAAGACGCCTGATGAGGCTGTTTAAGGAAAAAGACCTGTCCGGAAAGCAGAACGCTACCCGGACAGATGTGAAATATTTAGAAGTTGAAAACCTTCTCAGTGAAATATATGAGGTTGGCGTTCTGCCCGCCGTTCATGTAGGTTGCTATAGCCGAATTATTCCGTTGGTATATTCCAGGGGTGATCGTCCCTTTGATAACACCGTTCACGCAGGTCAACATATTCTGTGCATAGAGCTGGTTGAACTGTTTGCGGTATTCATAATGTCCGGGCAAGATGAAGTAGGAATTGTTGCCTATCCTGTCCAATAGCTTTTGAACGTTCTTTTGATAGTCCACGATTGAACACATCCCGATCTGCATCCAGGCATCGCCGGAACCAATGGCATCACCGGAAAAAATAATATTTTTATAGAAGTAAACCAAAGAACCCGGGGTATGGCCTATGACCTCAAAGGCTTCAAGCTTGTCCCCGCCCAGGGGAATGGAAAAACCATCTTTGATTGTTTGCAGTTTGCCAATATCCGGGCCCAAACGGGATGGATAGGAATCCTCTTCAGTTTCATGGACATAGACGGCTTTAAGCTGGTCCTGACCAACAAAATTGTCCAGGCGGCTTATATGATCTCCGTGTCTATGGGTGATAAAGATGCTTATGGGAAGAGTCTTGTTTATCAGAACATTGTCCCTGATAAATTCGTACAGATTGCCCGCCCCCATGCCGGTATCAATAATGACCACTTTTTCGGCATCCTCAACCACATGGATCTTCCCAAGTTCATAATCCAATATTTCCGTCACGCCCCCTATTGTCTTCTTTATGGTATAACCCAGGGATGGGTTTGTGGTATTCCCATTGGACCGGGTGAGGGATTGCTCGAAGAGCCAGTTGTAGGCGGTGAGGCCGGTGAAAATTTTCTGCCAAGCTTCATGGGGCGGGACGATAGAACCGGGGGTGTAGTTTTCGGATTTTATGCAGGCGCTGCCGGCTGCTTTCAAAGCATCTACCGCATCGGTCATGGCATTTACGGGAACCACATCATCATCCGCGGCATGATTGACCCAAATAGCCATATTGGCGATTGCCTTGAAGGCAGCTCCGTTATTTTCATAGTACTTTTGATCCACCTGGGCGCTGATAGGCAAGGCGCCGGCAAATTTTGTCGGGTTTTTCAGGATATAATCCCAAACACCATTGCCCCCCAGAGAGATTCCCACGATGTAGAGCCTGTTGGTATCAATTGAGGCATTTGCATTAATTAGATCATTTAGGGCTTTAAAGACGAGGGTATAAACCACATCATCGGTCCAAGTCTTGCCTTGTGGACATTGGGGGGCAAGCACATATACCGGATTTTTGGTGATAAGATCATCCGCAACCCAGAAGGTAGCGCCGTTGGATTCGGTCAACTGCGCTATATTATCGGTTCCCAAGCCTTTTTCGCCATGCAGATAGAGGACAAGAGGATATTTTCCATCGGCGGAGGCCCTATTAACAGCTATAGGATCAACCGTAGGGTCGAAATATCTGTAGGGTATCTGGTTTTTCCCCTCTGTCACGCTTCCTGCTTTAAATCCGCCGGGAACATAGGTATTTTTTTCAGCCGCCGGACCAGCCATCACGGTAGCGGTAAACCATAAGGAAACCACCAACATCAGACCTAGCATCAATGCAGCGCGATTTTGCCCCCATTGCCATTTGATTCGTTTCTTATCCATCTTAACCTCCTAGATATTTATATATTCAAAATAGAATATAAACTAGATTCAAGGTAATGTATCGAGGATTTCTTTGTCAATGCGCTCTGAATAAGGGGCCGGGTCTGTTTTGACCACCCTGGGCCGTCCCTGACCCCCCCCCCTTCCCATTCTCCCCCCTTTGTTGTATAGTGATAAAAATGATCATTTTTACAAGGAGCAATCATGTCCGGCCATAGTAAATGGGCGACTATTAAACACGCTAAGGGCGCAGCGGATGCAAAACGCGGCCAAATTTTTACCAAGCTGATCAAGGAAATTTCCATTGCCGCCAGGATGGGTGGGGGGAGTCCCGATGCCAATCCGCGCTTGCGGACCGCTATTCTCAAGGCCCGGGGGGCCAATATGCCCAAGGATAACATCGACAGGGCTATCAAAAAGGGTACCGGCGAGCTTGAAGGGGTCAATTACGAAGAATTGATCTACGAAGCCTATGCCCCAGGGGGTGTGGCGATTTTCATCGAGGTCCTGACGGACAATAAAAACCGGGCCGCTGCGGATATCCGCAATATGCTGACCCGGGCGGGGGGGCAGCTTGCCACTTCCGGTTCGGTTTCCCGGCTCTTCAAACGCGAGGGGATCATCACCGTGGATGGGGAAAAGTACACCGAGGACCAGATCATGGAGATCGCCATCGAGGGGGGCGCGGAAGACGTGGCCCTTTCCGACGGGATCATCGAGGTTACCACCGCGCCCGAGGATTTCGAGTCCGTGGCGAACTGCCTGAACGATAAGGGCATCGAAACCATGAGCGCCGAGGTGAGCATGGTGGCTGATGTCGAGGTGGCCCTGGATTTGGATGCCACCGGCAAGGTAGCTAAGCTTATCGACCGGCTGGAAGAAAACGAAGACGTGCAGAACGTGTATTCCAACCTGGAGATCCCCGAAGGCTTTGAGTCGGAGTAAAAAGGCCGCCGCCGAGCCTCCGGCTGGCCCGGTTTCCCCGGCAAAGCAGCCTGCTCCAGCTAAAACTGGGGCAGGGGTGGCAAAACCGCCGGCATCCGGGACCGCTGGGACCGGGCTGCTGCTTAAGGCCGGTGCGGTAAAAGCCAGCACGGCTAAAGCCGAAACCGGGTCGCTGGTAAAAGCCAGCGCGGCACGGCGGATTATCGGGGTTGACCCCGGGCTTGCCTCCACAGGCTGGGGGGTTATCGACATTAGGGGCCGGCGGCTGGTGCATATTGCCCACGGTAGCATTGAAAGCAAGGCGGATCGCCCCCAGGCGGAACGCCTTTTTTCTATATATACGGCCTTCCGGCAGATTTTGGAGACCTATAAGCCCGGGGAATCCGCCATGGAGACCCTTTACTTTGGCCGGAATGTGTCCAGCGCCCTGCCGGTGGCGGAAGCCCGGGGGGTGCTTTCCCTGGCCTTGGTGGAACAGGGGCTGGTGGTGGTGGAATTTTCCCCCAATGCTATTAAAAAGGCGGTGACCGGGGTTGCCCGGGCGGATAAAAGCCAAATTCAGGAGATGGTCCGGCTTATTCTGGGGCTGGACGGGATTCCTAAGCCGGATCATGCTGCGGATGCCTTGGCTATGGCTATTTGTTCGGCTAATACCCTTTTACTTTAAAGGCGGCTTGTATTATACTTGCAGAAAGATCGATTCAATAGTACAGTGGGGTGAGGATAAGAGGGAGTTGCTATGGCTGATCAGAATCAATTAGTTACCTTTCAGCTTGGGGAAGAATTATACGGGATCAATATCATGGACGTGAAGGAAATCGTCCGGGTACAGGAAATTCGGGCTATCCCCAACGCTCCGGCCTATGTGGAAGGTATTTTCAACCTTCGCAGTGAGATAATTCCGATTGTTAACCTTCACAAGCGCTTCCACCTTAAAAGGATCACCCATACAGAGGAAGATGAATTGCTCTCGGGCTTTATTATCCTGGATATTGACGGGATGAAGCTGGGGGTTATCATTGACCGGGTTTCCCGGGTGGTGACTATAGAACGGGAAGAAATCCAGCCTCCTCCGCAAATGCTCAGCGGTATTGGGGCGGAATATATAAAAGGGGTTGTCCGTCAGGAGTATGGGTACCTTATTATCCTGAATATACGGGATCTCTTTAATGCCAAAGAGTTGCAGAAGATCGCGGAACTTAACAGGCGATAGATCGCCCGGCCGGGCCTAATACATTTAAAGAACAGCCAAGCCCGTTCTGCGATTGGGTTGGTTAATTATAATTATTGACAGGTAAGAAATTATGCAATTTTTTACCCGGCAAATCTAAATCTATGGAGTATACATGAAGATTGAGGTCTATTCTCCGACCATCAGACGTAAAGAGATGGACGCGGTTCTTACCGCCCTGGTGGAGGATAAAATCGGCCCCGGCGAGCATACCCAGCATCTGGTCCAGATTGCCAAGGAACGGCTCAAGTTCGACTATTCATTGGCCCTGCGGAGTCCCGTCATTGCCCTTTCCCTGGCCCTGAAATCCCTGAACCTGGAGGATGGTCAGGGGGTGATCATCTCCGCCCTGTCCCCCGGTTATTATAAGCAGGTGATTGAAGATCTGCGGCTGGTTCCGATCTATGCGGATGTGCTGCCCTCTTCGGCATCCATAGGCCCGGAAACCATTGAGGCCGCCCGATCCCGGCAAGCTTCCGCCCGGTGCGTTGTGGTTCACCATACCCTGGGCTTTGTGCCCGATATGGCTGCCATCCTTGATCTGGGCCTCCCGGTGATCGATGACCGCTCCCAAAGTTACGGCGCCCTTTCCGCTGAACGGCCTGTACCTGCGTCTATTGTTGCGGCAGCTGAATCTTCCGCTGAAGCGCCGGCGGTACAGGCGGTGGAACCGGCGCCGGAAACCCCCTATTCCCCGGGGGCGCTGACCATACTGGGCCTGGAGGAGAAGGATCTGCTCACTGCCGGGGGTGGGGCGTTGCTCTATGCCATGAACCGACGGGAAGCGGGGGTGCTTCGGAACTATGCGGAGCTGCTTCCGGAATACGGCCTGCCGGATATGAACGCCGCCATGGGTGTGGTCCAGTTTAGAGAAGCGGGAAAGAACCTGGAAAAGCGGAAGGAGATCGCAAAGATCTATGCCCAGGCAAGTCAGCGGACCCGGCATAAACGGTTTGTCCAGAACGATATTTACGAATACAATAACTATGTCTTTCCCCTGATCCTGGAGACCGGGATGAAGGATGTAAAGGCCTATGCTAAAAAGAAGGATATTGCGGTGGAAAGTGCTCTGGAGGATACCCTCATGGGGGCCGGCCTGGTTCCCACCGAGGATTGTCCGGAAAGCTACTCACTTTCCCTTAGAACGGCCCTCTTTCCCCTCTATCCCCGGCTCAGCGGGGCGGAGATTGAAAAGGTCTCCAAGCTTATCCTGACCCTTCCGTAAACCGGAAAACAAAGGAGTGTGGGATGGGTGAAATCAAACGGGCTTTGTTGATTATTAACCTTCACAAAGAGAACGCCCAATCTCTGGGACGGAAAATTGAGGCGGAACTTGGGCGTCGGGATATAGGGGTCCATTCTTTTTCCTTTGACGGGCAGGGTGATTTTAGCCCCGATGGGGAATATGCCTGCTGTTTCAGCCTGGGCGGGGATGGTACGGTCCTCTATGCCGCCCGGACCTTGGCGCAGTTGGGGGTTCCCATTTTACCGATAAACCTGGGGTCCCTGGGCTTCATCGCCGCGGTTCATCCCGATGAATGGCTGCAGGTCTTTGAGTCCTGGCTCCGGGGTGAGGCGGTTCTTTCGCGGCGGCTCATGCTGGATGTCTGGGTGGAACGGCAGGGTAAAATCATAGCCCGTGAAACCTGCCTGAACGATGCGGTGATTTCTGCCCTGGGGATCGCCAGGCTGATAAGCCTGGGGGTTGCAACGGAATTTTCTTCCGGGGATAAAACTAGCCGCATACACCTGGGGCACTACCGGTCCGACGGGCTCATCGTGGCCACCCCCACAGGCTCCACCGCCTACTCGGTGGCCGCCGGGGGGCCCATTCTGGACCCGGAACTGGCGGCGGTGATTATCAATCCTCTCTGCCCCTTTACCCTGTCCAACCGCCCCCTGGTGGTCCCGGCCAATGAAACGGTGATCGTGGAACTGGAAAACGAACAGCGCAGCGGTATCATCCTCACTGTGGACGGCCAGGTAACCGAGGCCCTGGAACCCCGGGACCGGATCTATATACACCGTGCCCCCCGGGACGCCCTGCTCATTGCTTCTGACCGGGAAGGCTTTTACAAAGCCCTGCGCACAAAGCTTAACTGGTCAGGGGGGAGTTTAACCGGCGGAGCGGGCAATGCTTGAAGAACTTAATGTCCGCAACTACGCCCTGATAGATACTCTTTCTGCTTCCTTTGAGAGGGGCCTCACTATCCTTACCGGGGAAACCGGGGCAGGGAAGTCCATCATCGTGGGGGCCTTAAGTTTTCTTTTGGGGGCCAAGGCGGACACCACAGTGATTCGTACCGGAAGCGAGGAAGCTTCAGTTTCTGCGGTGGTCTCCATCAGTGAAGGCAACCGGGATGTACTGACATGGCTGACGAGCAGGGATATTGAAGCCGAGGATCGGCGCATCATAGTCCGGCGGAGTATAAAAACTAACGGTCGATCTTCCATCTACATACAGGACGTACCGGTCACCCGGAACGATCTGGAAGAGTTTATGGCCCTGCTTTTCGATCTCCACGGCCAGCATTCCCACGAATCCCTGCTCCGCAAGGAAAGCCACCGTAAATTTTTGGATCGCTTTGCCGGCCTGGAAGAGGAAGCCGCCGCTTTTAACCGGATCTTTACGGACCTGGCGGATAAGCGGAAGGCCCTGGATGGCTTACTGTCCAATGAGCGGGACCGGGATGCCCGGCTGGAACTGCTCCGCTACGCTGTGGAGGAGATAGACAAGGCGGCGGTGAAAAGCGGGGAAAGCCGGGATCTGGAAATTGAGTCCCGGCGGCTTGCTTCTTTTGAAAAGCTGGCGGGCCACATGAATGCTGCTGGGGATGCTTTTTTTGACGGCGAAACCTCGGGTCTTGATCTGATCCGGCGGGCCCGGAGTTCTCTTGAAGCTGCCGCCGCCATAGACAGCGATCTAGGCGCCCTGCAGCAGCGTATGGCAGACCTTTATTACGAGGCGGAGGATTTGGCGGAGGAATTCCGGGGTTATAGGGACGGCCTCCGCGATGAGCCCGGGCGGCTTGAGGAAGTGGAGGAACGGCTTGCCCTGCTGTACCGGCTGCGGAAGAAGTACGGAAGCGCTGAAGCTGTACCCGAAGAGGATGGGATACTGGCCTATAAGGCTGAGGCTGAAGCTGAGATTGAAGCCCTGTCCAATGCGGGTGAAAACCGGGGAAAACTTTCCGCTGAGATTGCCCTGCTGGAAAAGGAGATTGCGCAGCGGGCCGCCGCCCTGGGTGAAAAAAGACGGGCCGCTTCGCTAAAGCTGGGGGAACGGATCACCGGCATACTCACGGGCCTGGGAATGCCCAATGCCCGCTTTGCGGTGGGGGTAAATCCCAAGGTGAGGGCAGCGGACCCGGAGGGCGAGGCGGCTAGGGGACAAGGGCGGCCAAGCAGCCAGCAATCCCTACCGGGGCGGCAGGCCTCTCTGGTTATCGGTCCCTGGGGGGCAGAGGATGTGGAATTCCTCATTTCCGCTAATACCGGGGAGCCCGTAAAGGACCTTTCCCGTATTGCCTCCGGGGGGGAGCTTTCCCGGGTTATGCTGGCCATCAAGACCGTACTTGCGGGGACGGATTCTTCAAGCGCTTCTTTTGGAAGTTCTGCTTCCAAAAGAAGCGCCGATTCCCAGGAAACCCTGGTCTTTGACGAGATTGACACCGGCATCGGAGGGGAGGTTGCCCTGGCTGTGGGGGAATACCTTTCCAAGATCGGAAAGATTAAACAGATTTTTTGCGTTACCCACCTTGCCAGCATCGCGGTTCGGGCGGATAATAATCTGAAGGTTGAGAAGAAAACCTCCGGTGGGCGGACGGCAACTTCCATTTCCATGCTGTCCGCCGATGCTCTGCGGAAGGAAATTGCCAGAATGCTGGCGGGGGATGCGGCCGGTACCGCGGCCTTGGCCCATGCGGATGAATTGCTCGCGAAGTACAGAAAGTAAGCGGGGGGTACCATGGCAAAGATCTCTACTATTGAGCGGCTCCGGTATCTGGAAAAAATTAAAACCTATAGTGAGAATGTTGAAACCCTGCTGCTCCGGGAAAAGGGAACCCTTACCCTCATACACCAGAAAAGTCAAGGGGCAGGTATGAGGCAGATTGCCCTGTCAGAAGATATGCTCAACCTGGCTTCCAACTACCTTATCATGAACGGTGTTTCCCAGGCGGTGCTGGGTATCAAAAACGAGGATGCCCTCAATGATGCCCGGAAGTCCCTCTACAAGAGCATGATTTACATAGAAGAGGCGGTGAGTAATTATGTGGATGCTCCTGTTTCGGATTACGAGGACAAGCTTAAGGAAATAGCGGAAATTGACGCCGCCGGGCGTTACCGGCTGATACGGAAAATGAGGCTCACCATCAGGCTCCTGGAAGACGCCTACGGGGATAACTCAAAATGGAAGTGGTCCTTCGTTGAGCTTGAGGGACGTTCTGCGGCGGTGGCAAAGAACATTTTTGATTTGAAAAAGGCCCGAATCAATACGGATCCCCGCTCGACCGACTATGAACCCACGGTATACCATCTGCGGCTGATAAAGGAACTGCTGGCCCAGGCAGCAGACCGGTACCGGGAAAAGTATGAGCTGTCCAGTAATAGTATTGAAGATTTTAAGATGGGGATCAATTTTCTTTCGGCTCTGCGGCGTATCCATGCTCTTTTGGGGGACCGGGACAAGATAGTACTGACAAAGAAAAAACTCGATATATGGACCGCCAAACTTGAAGCGGACATAAAACGGAATAGTGGAACCTTGCCAAAAAGAATGCAGGATGAAGGGGACGGCGACGACCAAGCAGAAGAATAGGGTTTCCCTGGGGGAATATAGGGCCATTCTGCCCTACCTGACCCGGTACCGCAAACAGTATATTCTGGGTTTCCTCTGCCTTATGATCGTTGATGCAGCGCAGGTGCTGATCCCCCAGTTTACCCGTCGGGCAGTGGATTTGATAGCTGCCGGGGGCGGGAGCGCTTCTGATCGGCGCAGTATTATTATTCTCTGTCTTTGTATGATTGGCGCCATGGCCCTGATTTCATCAGGCCGGTTCCTTTGGCGTTATTTTATTCACGGTTCTTCCCGGCGCATTGAAATGGAACTCCGGGACCGGCTCTTTGACCGGCTCCTTACCCTGTCCTATGATTTTTATCAGGAGAACAAGATTGGCGACCTCATGGCCAGGGCCACCAACGATGTGGGAGCGGTACGGAACGCCATAGGTATGGGCCTGGTCGCCCTGGTGGACGGCACTGTCCTGGCCGCAGCTATTCTGGTGATCGTTTTTATCCAGGATGCCCGGACTGCGTCCTTTGCGGTATTGCCCATACTCCCCATAACTGTGTTAATACTCCGCTTTGGCAATACTGTGGGAAAGCAATTCCACCAGGCTCAGGAAACCTACTCTGCTATGAGCGACACGGTTCAGGAAACCTTCGCCGGTATCCGGGTGGTTAAATCCTTTGTCAAGGAATGGTGGTTTGTAAAGAAATTCGCCGACACCAACGATGATTACCGGGACGCCAACATGGCCCTGGTCAAGACCTTCGGCCTCTTCTTTCCCTTCATAACTTTTTTGTCCGGGATTACTACCCTGATCCTGCTCCTGGTGGGGGGAGGCCGGGTGGTAGAAGGGCTCATGAGCCCTGGGGAACTGGTGGCCCTCTTCGGCTATCTCCAGATGCTCATCTGGCCCCTCATGGGCGCAGGGTTTATGGTAAATCTGATCCAGCGGGGTGCAGTGTCCCTGGGCCGGGTAAACGCGGTGCTGAACACCCAGCCTTCTATTGCCCCGCCTTCCTACCCGAAACGCCCGGATCCTAACCTAAGGGGGGACACGGAAATTGAAATCCGGAACCTGAGCTTTGCTTAC